>JAQSWD010000054.1 GCA_029266835.1 Steroidobacteraceae bacterium | reverse complement strand
CGAACGCAGCCCCGGCACGCTCGAGCGCTTGGACAACGAGTGGAACACCACGCAGCGCTCGTAGTTCGAGTGCCCGCTGGCCAGTGCCGCCTGCAGCAGCGACGGAGGCGGCGCCGCGTCGTCGCGATACAGGTCGGCGTAACACTCGTCGGAGGCAATGACGAAATCGTGTTTGTCGGCCAGCTGCAGCGCGTGGCGTAGATAGTCCAGCGACAACACGCTGCCCGTGGGGTTTCCCGGACTGCACAGGAACAGCACCTGGCAGCGTTTCCAGGTTTCGGCGGGCACTGCGTCGAGGTCGGGCTGGAAACGCGTGGCCGCAAAGGTGTTGATGAACACGGGTTCGGCGCCGGCCAGCAGCGCCGCGCCCTCGTAGATCTGGTAGAACGGATTGGCGCGTTTCCGGCAGACCGGCGGTCACCGGGTAACTATCCAGTTTCGACAGGTTGGCCCGCAGCGCATCGAGCACGAATGCCGGGGGCGCATGTTTGGGTTCGCCGATCGACATGGCGATGTGCGGCAGCGCCGCCGGTGTGATGCCGGCCTTGAGCCGCGCCAGTCTTTCGAAGGGATACGCGGCGAGTCGTGTGAGCCGGCCGTTCACGCTGCCGCGCGACGATCGAGAGCGCCGGAGAGTCGCTGCTGAAGGCGCGATGCCGCCTGTTCGTCCAGCGGCTGGCCGGCGAGCGAGGCGAGGTGGAACACGTCTTCGGCGCGTTCGCCCACGGTCATGATCTTGGCGGCCAGCAGGTCGATGCGCTCTTCCATGAGCACCTTGCCGATGTCGCAGAGCAGGCCGGGTCGGTCGCCGGCGACCAGCTCGAGCACGGAGCGGCGATTGCGTTCGTCCATGGTCACGGAAATCTGCGTGGCCGTGCGGAACATGCGCGCCTGCCTCGGCACGCGCCGCGTGACGGTGACCGGCGCCTCGTCGGGGTGCTGCAACGCGCGCCATAGCGCCCGTTCGATCTCACCGATGCGCTCGCTGTCGGAGATCGGCGCGCCGTCCTCCTCGAGCACGTGGTACAGATCGAGGCTGAAGCCATCGCCGGTGGGCGTGATGCGCGCATCGACGATGTTGAGGCCGAGCTGGTCGAGCACCGCGGTGGTGATGGCGAAGCTGTTGTAGCGATGCGGCGCGAAGGCGAGGATGGCGGTGGTGCCGCGTTCGCTGGAAGCCTGCACGGCCACCAGCGGTTCTTCGCTGCCGGGTTCGCGATCCGCGAGCAGCTGCGTGTGCCAGGCCACTTCCTCGGGCGTGTGCCGCAGGAAGTACGCGGCGGTCAGACGTTCCCAGGCGCGAGTGATTTCCGGCGCTGTGATGCGTCCGGCGGCCGCCAGCAGTTTGCGCGCGCCTTCCTGCGTCTCGCGCATCAGCTCTTCGGGGTCGATGGGGCTTTCGAGGCCGCGGCGCAACGCGCGCTTCACGCGTTCGTAGAACTCCTGGAACAATGACGCCTTCCACGAGTTCCACAATTTCGGATTGGTGCCACGCACGTCGGCGCTGGTCAGCACGTATAGATAGTCCAGGTGCGTCTCGTCGCCGACCTTGCGGGCGAAGGCATTGACCACTTCCGGGTCCGAGATGTCCTGCTTCTGCGCGGTGACCGAGAGTTCCAGGTGGTTCTGCACCAGCCAGGCGACCAGTCGGGCGTCGTAGCGCGAGAGACCTTGTTCCAGGCAGAAGGCTTCGGCATCCACGGCGCCGAGCTGCGAATGGTCGCCGCCGCGACCCTTGGCGATGTCGTGGAACAGCGCCGCCAGGTAGGCGATTTCGAGCTTGGGCAGCTGCTGCATGATGGCCGAGAGCTGCGGCAACTCGTGGTCGTAACGCGGCAGCGAGAGCCGGCGCAGGTTGCTCAGCACGAACAGCGTGTGCGCATCCACGGTGTACGCGTGGAACAGATCGTATTGCATGCGGCCGACGATGCGGCCGAAGGCGGGGATGTAGCGGCCGAGCACTCCATAGGTGTTCATGCGCCGCAGTTCGTGCGTCACGCCCGCCGGCGCGCGCAGGATTTCCAGGAACAGCCGATGATTGCGCGGGTTCTGCCGGAACTCTTCGTCGATGAGCCAGAGATTCTTGTTGATGGCGCGGATGGTCGACGCGCGTACGCCTTTCACATCCGGGTTCTGCTGCAGCACCACGAAGATCTCGAGCAAGGTCGACGGCGTGCGCGCGAACACCTCGTCGTTGACCGCCTCGAGATAGTCGTTGCGCACCTGGAAGCGCGGCGAGAGCGGGCGCGGTGGCGCGGTCTCGGTGAGGATGGCCTCGCGGAACAACTGCAGCAGCAGTTCGTTGAGCAGCATCACATCCATGACGTTGCGGTAGTACCGCTGCATGAACTGCTCGACGGCCAGCGTGTAAGAGCCGTCCTCGTAACCGAAACTCTGCGCCAGCTTGATCTGGTGATCGAACAGCAGGCGGTCTTCGCGCCGGCCCGTGAGCACGTGCAAACCGAAGCGCACCTTCCACAGGAAGGATTGCGCCTGCTTGAGCTTGCGCAGCTCCGAGGACGAGAGGAACCCGTGGGTGAGCAGCTCGTCCAGCGAGCTCGCGCCGAAATGCCGCTTGGCCACCCAGGCGATGGTCTGGATGTCGCGCAGGCCGCCCGGGCCGGTCTTCACGTTCGGCTCGAGGTTGTACGCCGTGTCGTTGGCCTTGAGATGCCGGTCCTGCTGCTCGGCGACCTTGCCTTCGAAGTAGGCCTTTACGGGCCAGATGCGGTCGGCGGAAACCGCTTCGCGCATCTCGCCCAACAACTTCTCGTTGCCCGCGAGCAGCCGCGCTTCGATGAGCGTGGTCATCACGCCCACGTCGGCGGCGCTTTCCTCGGCGCACTGCGCCACGGTGCGCACGCTGTGACCCACCTCGAGGTTGATGTCCCAGAGGAAGGTGATCACGCGCTCCACCACGGCACGCCCGGCGTCGTCGGGAGTGGCGGGCACCAGGATCAGGAAGTCGATGTCCGAATGCGGATGCAGTTCGCCGCGCCCGTACCCGCCGACGGCGGCCAGCGCCCAGCTGTCGTAGCCTGCGGGAATCTGCGAACGCCACACCTCGCGCAGGATGGCGTCGATGAGTTCGGCGCGCGCGTGCACCAGCACTTCCACCGATTCATCGGCGCGGAAACGATCGACCAGCTCGGCGTTGGCTTCCTGCAGTTCCTTGCGGAAGGCGTCGGGCGCGTACTTCGCGGCCAGCAGCCGGTCGTCGAGATTGGCCAGCCTCAGCCAGGGTGCTTTGCGCAGGACCGTGGTTTCAGACGCTTCGAGGTCCTCGTCCAGGGGCGCCATCTAACTATAGAACGCAGCGCGCTTGCTGCCCTCGCCGAGGGTCAGCACTTCGACGCCGTTTTCGGTGACCAGGATGGTGTGTTCCCATTGCGCGGACAGCGAGTGGTCCTTGGTGACCACTGTCCAGCCGTCGCCCAGCAGGCGGACGTGACGCTTGCCGGCGTTGACCATCGGCTCGATGGTGAATGTCATGCCGGCCTTGAGAATGTCGCCGGTGCCCGGCTCGCCGTAGTGCAGGACCTGCGGATCTTCGTGATACACGCGTCCGATGCCGTGCCCGCAGTACTCGCGCACCACGGAGAAATTGTTGCCTTCGACGAAGGTCTGGATGGCATGGCCGATGTCTCCGAGCCGCGCGCCGGGGCGAACCTGCTCGATGCCTTTCCACATGGCCTCCCAGCAGGTGTCGGTGAGCCGCTGCGCGGGCAGTGCGGGCTTGCCCACGTAGTACATGCGGCTGGTGTCGCCATGGAAGCCGTCACGGATCACCGTGACGTCGATGTTCACGATGTCGCCGGACTTGAGCACCTTGTCGTTGGGGATGCCGTGGCACACCACATGGTTCACCGAGGAACAGATGGTCTTCGGGAAACCGCGGTAGTTCACGTTGGCCGGGATGGACTTCTGGACCTGGGTGATGTGCTCGAAACAGAGGCGGTCCAGCTCCTCGGTGGTCACGCCGGGCTTCACGTGCTCGCCGATCATGTCCAGGACCTCGGCCGCCAGACGTCCGGCCACGCGCATTTTTTCCTGCTCGGCCGGGGACTTAATGGTGATATGGCGGCTCACGAGGGAGTCCATCGCTTGTACCTTCGTAAGGCATTGTTTTGACGGGGGAGGGATGGTATAAAGCGCGGCCTTTTTTGGCAATGAAACTCACTTAAACCACACGCGAATCCTTGTCGGCCCACCTCTCCGGGTAGCTGGCGTAACGAGTGGATGGGTGTTCCGGGCTCCTCTTTAAAGAGCATCGCTCTTCGGACGGGGAACGCGGAGGCTCAACCCCCAAGGAGACTTTGATGGCCGGCGTGTCAATGCGACAGATGCTGGAAGCGGGCGTCCATTTCGGACACCAGACCCGCTTCTGGAACCCGAAGATGGCTCAGTTCATTTTCGGCGAACGTAACAAGATCCACATCATCAACCTCGAGAAGACGCAGCCGATGTACGCGGAAGCTGCGAACTTCGTGCGCGGCGTGGTCGCGGACGGCGGCAAGGTGCTGTTCGTCGGCACCAAGCGTTCGGCGCGCGAGGCGATGCAGAAGGAAGCGCAGCGCTGCGAGATGCCCTACGTGAACCAGCGCTGGCTGGGCGGCATGCTCACCAACTTCAAGACCATCCGGCAGTCGATCAAGCGCCTGGCGGATCTCACCGAGATGTCGGAAAACGGCACCCTCGGCAAGCGTGGCAAGAAGGAAGCCACGATGATGCGCCGTGAGAAGGACAAGCTCGAGAAGAGCCTGGGCGGCATCAAGCAGATGGAATCGCCGCCCGACGTCATCTTCATCGTCGACGTGGGCCACGAAGAAATCGCGATCCTCGAAGCCAGGAAGCTCGGCATCCCGGTGGTCGCGGTCGTCGACACGAATTGCGCGCCCGACAACGTCGACTACGTGATCCCCGGCAACGATGACGCCATGCGCGCCATTGCCCTGTATGCCGCGGGCATTGCCGACGCCGTCATCGAAGGCCGCTCGCAGGCCCCGGCGGTCTCGGTGGGTGAAGACGAATTCGTCGAACTGGACGAGAACGGCAACCCGCGCAAGCGCAGCGCCCGTGGCGCGCCGCCCAAGGCTCCGGCCCCCGCGCGCAACCGCCGTCCGGCGAACACCAGCAACCGTGGCCGCCGTCCCGCGGTCGCGAGCGTGGCCGCCGAGCCCGAAGAGGGCATCGACGCCGCGTCGTTCACCGACACCGGCGAAGCGGCTCCGCGCAGCGCGACCGCCAGCGCCGGCCGTTCGCGCACCGGCACGGGTAACCCCCCGGGCCGTGGTCGTGGCGGCGGTGGGCCGCGTCGCGGCTGAGCCCGCCAGGGCAACGCCACGCCGATCAGCTAACTAGTTTGAGGAAGTCTTAATGAACATTACTGCGGAAGCGGTCAAGCAGCTGCGCGAGCGCACCGGCGCCGGCATGATGGAGTGCAAGAAGGCACTGGTCGAAGCCAACGGCGACGCCGATGTGGCCGCCGAGAACATGCGCAAGGCGGGTCTGGCCAAGGCCGACAAGAAGGCCTCGCGGGTGGCCGCCGAGGGCGTGGTCCTGGTCGAGAAGTCGGCGGACGGCAAGACCGGCGTGCTGGTCGAGATCAACAGCGAGACCGACTTCGTGGCGCGCGGCGATGATTTCCGCGGTTTCGCCAGTGATGTCGCGAAAGCGGCCCTGGCCGCCAAGGTCGGCACCATCGAGGCGCTCAACACCACCAAGCTCGCCAGCGGCGAGACCGTGGACGAGAAGCGCCGCGCACTGATCGCCAAGATCGGCGAGAACCTGACGGTTCGCCGCGTGTCGCTGGTGACGGCGCCCACGCTCGTGGGTTCGTACGTGCACTCCGACAACAAGAAGGCCGCACTGGTCGCGGTCGAGGGCGGTGACGCCGAGCTCGCGCGTGACCTGGCCATGCAGGTGGTCGCGGCCAGCCCGCGCTACATCACCCCGGGCGACGCGCCCGCGGACATGGTGGCCAAGGAGCGCGAGATCGAGACCGAGAAGGCGAAGCAGGAGCCGGCAAATGCCAGCAAGCCCGCCGAGATCCTCGCCAAGATCGTCGAAGGCCGTCTGCGCAAGTCGGTCAACGAGTTCGCGCTGACCGGCCAGCCCTTCGTCAAGGACCCGGACGTGACCATCGAGAAACTCTTGCAGAAGAGCAAGGCGTCGGTGAAGTCCTTCGAGCGTTTCGAAGTCGGGGCCGGAATCGAGAAGAAGACCGGCGACTTCGCTGCCGAAGTGATGGAACAGGTCAAGGCGGCCCAGACGAAAAAGGATGAGGCCGACCCGCCGACCAGGCACTGAGTATGGACGACGAAAACCCCGCCCTCAGCGGGGTTTTCTTTATGGCAAAGTGCGACGCGCCAACCGGCCAACGGTAGCAGGAGACAACGGCAGATGACCGCAGCCCGATACAAACGCATCCTGGTAAAGCTCTCGGGCGAGGCGTTGCTCGGTTCGACCGAGTTCGGCATCGATCCGACGGTGCTCAAGCGCATCGCGGGTGAGGTGCTCGAAATCCAGAAGAGCGGCGTCCAGGTGGCTTGCGTGATCGGCGGCGGAAACATCTTCCGCGGCACGGGCCTCGCCAAGGCCGGCATCGACCGCGCCACCGCCGACCACATGGGCATGCTGGCCACGGTGATGAACGCGCTCGCCATGCAGGACGCCATCGAAGGTCTCGGCGGCAACGCACGCGTCCAGAGCGCCATCCGCATCAACCAGGTGTGCGAAGACTATATTCGCCGCCGTGCGATGCGCCACCTCGAGAAAGGCCGCATCGTCATTTTCGCGGCCGGCACCGGCAACCCCTATTTCACCACCGACAGCGCAGCGGCATTGCGCGCCGTCGAGATCGAGGCCGACCTGCTGCTCAAGGCCACCAAGGTCAACGGCATCTACGACTCGGACCCGATGAAGAATCCGAACGCCAAGCGATATGCACGCCTGACCTACGACAAGGTGCTGCAGGACCGGCTCAATGTCATGGACGCCACGGCCATAGTGATGTGCCGCGACAACAGCATGCCGCTGCAGGTGTTCAACCTGAACAACGCCGGCGACCTGCCGCGCGTGGTTCGTGGCGAAGATATCGGCACCGTCGTCACCAACGAATAGCAGAGGGACGCATTCATGTTAGATGACATCAAGAAAGACGCCGCGACGCGCATGGGCAAATGCGTCGAGACTTTCCAGGCGGATCTGAAGAAACTGCGCACCGGCCGCGCGCATCCCTCGCTCATCGAGAACCTCAAGGTCGATTATTACGGCACCGACACGCCGCTCAAGCAGGTGGCCAACATCAGTGTCGAGGACGCGCGCACGCTCGTGGTCTCGCCCTGGGAGAAGTCGATGGTGCAGGCCATCGAGAAGGCCATTCACAAGTCAGAGCTGGGGCTCAACCCCATGAGCGCGGGCACGGTGATCCGCCTGCCGCTGCCCCCGCTCACCGAGGAGCGCCGCAAGGACATCATCAAGGTGGTGCGCGCCGACGCCGAGAATGCGCGCGTGGCCGTGCGCAACGTGCGCCGCGACGTGATCACCGACGTGAAGGAAGCGCTCAAGGAGAAGCTGATCACGCAGGACGACGAGAAGAAGGCCGAGGTCGACATCCAGAAGCTCACCGACAAGTATGTCGGCGACATCGACGCGCAACTCGCGGCCAAGGAAAAGGAAATCCTGCAGGTCTAGCGCAGGAAAGCGTTCGTTCGGCGTGAGTATTCCAAAGCACATCGCCATCATCATGGATGGCAACGGGCGCTGGGCCGAGAGCCGCGGCCTGCCGCGCCACGCCGGCCACAAGGAAGGCGTGCGTCCGGTGCGCATGTGCATCGAAGAATGCGCGCGCAGGGGTGTCGAGGCGCTGACGGTGTTCGCATTCTCGAGCGAGAACTGGGCGCGCCCCAGCGTGGAAGTGTCCAGCCTCATGCAGCTGTTCCTGGAAGCCATCGACCGCGAAGTCGACGAACTGCACAAGAACAAGGTTCGCATGCGGTTCATCGGCGACCGGCACGCGCTCAGCGTCAAGCTCCAGGCGCGCATGGCCGCCACCGAGCAACTCACCGCGGCGAACTCGGGGCTCAAGCTGCAGGTGGCGGTCAGTTACGGCGGCCGCTGGGACATCCTCCAGGCCACGAAAAAGCTCTCGGCGGCCGTGGCCAGCGGCGCCATGGCGCTGGAAGCGGTCACGGAGGAAGTGTTCTCCCGGGAGCTGATGCTGTCGGGTGTGCCGGACCCGGATCTCTTCATCCGTACGGGCGGCGATTACCGCATCAGCAATTTCCTGCTGTGGAACCTCGCCTACACCGAGCTGCATTTCTGCGACACGCTCTGGCCGGACTTCGACAAGCCCCATCTCGAGAATGCGCTGCGCGCCTTCGCCATGCGTGAACGGCGGTTCGGGCTGACGCCCGGGCAGTTGAACGTTGCGCGAGAAGGGGAGACATCACAGCGTGCTTAAGGAACGCGTCCTCACCGCCATCGTGCTCGTCGTGGTGCTGCTCGGTGTCATGCTGGGCTTGCCGCCCATGGCCACGGTGGTGCTGCTCACTCTGCTGGTGTTGATCGGCGCCTGGGAATGGGCCGGCTTCATCGGCAAGGGCGGCCCGGCTCTGCGCGTGGGATTCACCGCCGCCGTGGGTCTCGGGTTGTTTGGTTGCCTGCAGCTCTATTCGGCTTCGACGAGTTTCGTCTCCGTCGTCATGTGGGTGGCGGTGGCCTGGTGGTTCATCGCATTCCTGTGGGTGTGCCTCGCGCCCGCGCGTGTCAATGCGCTGAGCGCAGCGCTGGCCGGACTGTTGTCGCTGGTGCCCTGCTGGCTTGCGCTGGTGTACGTCACGGTCAGCACGCAGAATACGCACTGGGTGCTGTTCACGCTGGCGCTGGTCTGGGCTGCCGATACCGGCGCATTTTTCGCGGGACGCTGGCTGGGCCGCGTGCCGCTGGCGCCGCGAGTCTCGCCGAAGAAAACCTGGGAAGGCGTGATCGGCGGAGTGCTGCTCAGCGGCTTCGTCGCCTGGCTCGCGGCGCATTGGCTGCTGCCGGTCAACGACCCCTGGCCGTTCGTCATGGTCTGCGTCGCGGTGGCGGCGCTGTCCATCGTCGGCGATCTCACCGAGAGCATGTTGAAGCGCGCCGCCGGGTTGAAAGACAGCGGCAGCCTGTTCCCCGGACATGGTGGCATGCTCGATCGCATCGATAGCGTGACCGCCGCCGCGCCGGCCCTGGTATTCGCGCTTCTCGGCCTCAAGGTGATTCCATGAGCACGCGCGAAGTGCAGGGAGTCGCCATCCTGGGTTCGACGGGTTCGGTGGGCGAGAACACGCTGGACGTGGTCGCGCGCCATCCCGACCGTTTCCGCGTGGTCGCGCTGGGCGCGCATCGCAACGTCGAGAAACTGGCCGAGCAGTGCCAGCGATTCTCCGTGCCCTATGCGGCGATGGCCGACACGGCCGCCGCCGCGCGGCTCGAGTCGCAGCTGCGCTCGCTCCGCGCGCCGACGCGTGTCATCGCCGGCGCCGATGGGCTCGAGGAAATCGCCCGCCATCCGGAAGTACACAGCGTGATGGCGGCCATTGTCGGTGCCGCGGGCCTGCCATCGACGCTCGCGGCGGCGCGCGCCGGCAAGCGATTGTTGTTAGCCAACAAGGAATCGCTGGTCATGGCGGGGCCGTTGCTCATGCGCACGGTGCGCGAGTCGAATGCCGTGCTGCTGCCCATCGACAGCGAACACAACGCGGTTTTCCAATGCCTGCCGCACACGGCACGCACCGGCGAGGCACCCCCGGGCGTCAGGAAAATCCTGCTGACGGCATCGGGCGGCCCGTTCATCGATGCCGATCGCGCCCGTCTCGACCGCGTCACCCCGGCCGAGGCCTGCGCCCACCCGAACTGGGTGATGGGCCGCAAGATCTCGGTCGACTCGGCCACGCTCATGAACAAGGGCCTGGAATTCATCGAAGCCTGCCTGCTGTTCGGCGTGTCGCCGCATCAGGTCGAAGTGGTCATCCACCGCGAGAGCATCGTGCACTCGCTGGTCGAATACGTGGATGGCTCGGTACTCGCGCAGTTAGGCGCGCCCGACATGCGCACGCCCATCGCGCATGCCCTGGCCTGGCCGGATCGCGTGACCTCCGGTGTACAATCCCTCGACCTCATCAAGGTCGGGTCGCTGCGTTTCGAGGCACCTGACCTGCGGCGTTTCCCCGCGCTGGCGCTGGCCCAGGAGGCCGCCCGGGCGGGTGGTTCCCGGCCGGCATCACTTAACGCCGCCAACGAGGTGGCCGTTTCGGCGTTTCTCGAAGGTGGATTGAACTTTGCGCGAATTCCGTCGGTCATTGAGTCGGTGATGGCGACCACATCGGGTGGCGAAATCCGCGATCTGCAGGACGTGCTGGCGGCCGACGCCGAAGCTCGGGCTCGGGCTACGGCCCTCATGAGGGTTTGATGGATATCGTCTGGAAAATCCTCTGGGGCATCATCGGCATCAGTCTGCTCGTGACCATTCACGAGTTCGGGCACTACTGGGTCGCCCGCAAGCTGGGTTTCAAGGTGCTGCGTTTCTCGGTGGGTTTCGGCAAACCCCTCTGGAAGCGCGTGGGCCGCGCGCCCGACCACATCGAATACGTGGTGGCTTCGGTTCCCCTGGGTGGTTACGTCCGCATGCTCGATGAGCGCGACGGCGACGTGCCGCTGGCCGACAAGCCGCGGGCATTCACGAGCAAGCCGCCGTGGCAGCGCATCCTGGTGCTGCTGGCCGGTCCGGCCGCCAACATCATCTTCGCCATCGCGGTCCTGGCCGCGATGTTCTGGTACAAGGGCATCACGCAGATCAAGCCGGTGATGGGCGACATCACGCTGGGCAAGCCGGCCGCCGAGGCGGGGTTGCGCTCACGCGACGTCATCCTCGGCGTCAACGGCACGCCGGTCACCGACCTTGGCGAGCTGCAGTTCAAGTTGTTAGGCGCGGTCAGCGGCGATGGTCCGGTGACGCTGCGCGTGGCCAGCGACAGCGGCGCCGAGCGCGATGTCGTGTTGCCCCTCTCGGACCCGCAGCAGCGTTTCGAGCTCACCAAGCCCAACAAGTTGCTGTCGGGCCTGGGCATCGAGTTCTGGATTCCCCCCAAGCCGCCCAAGGTCCTCGAGGTCACCGAAGGTGGGCCCGCGTACCGCGGCGGCATCCGCGCCAATGACATCGTACTGGCCATCGACGGCATCGCCATGCGTGACTGGCGCGACGTCAGCAAGTACGTGCGCGAGCGGCCGGAAAAGGAAATGGTGGTCCGCGTTCGCCGTGGCGCCGAGGAGCTTTCGCATCGCGTGACTGCCGCGCGGGTCAAGGATGCGGGCGAGGAGATCGGCCGCCTGGAGTTCAAGGGCGAGGGCAGCTCGCTCAAGGATTATCCGGCGCGATACGTGACCAAGTATTCGCCCGGCCCGTTCGAGTCGATCGGCGCGGGCGCCACCAAGGCCTGGGAAATGACCATGGCCCAGGCCACGTTCTTCTGGCGCATGATCACGCTGCGCATTTCGTCGGACAATCTCACCAGCCTGATCACCATCGCCGACTACGCCGGCCAGTCAGCCAGCGCCGGGCCCGCCAGCTATCTCACGCTGCTCGTGCTGTTGTCCCTGTCGCTCGGATTCTTCAATCTATTGCCCATACCGATACTCGACGGCGGGCAGATCGTGTTCCAGGCCGCGGAGTGGATCCGCGGAAAACCGCTGTCCGAACGCGTGTACGTCCTCGGACAGCAGGCTGGCCTCGTCGCCATCATGCTGCTCATGGGTGTGGCATTGTTCAACGACCTGAGCACGTACCTGTTCCCGGGCGCCGGCAAATAAAGAAACAAACCAGGGGATCAACTTGACGAAGAGGTTCGCGACTTTCTGTGCCGCCAGCGGGATCATGCTGGCTGGCGCGCTGCAAGCCCAGGAAGGGCCTTTCGTCGTCGGTGACATCCGCGTCGAAGGTCTGCAGCGCGTCACCGAGGGCACGGTCTACAACTATCTGCCCATCAACATCGGCGACAACCTGACCTTGCAGCGCATCCGTGAAGCGGTGCGCGCCCTGTACGACACGGGGTTCTTCCGCGACGTGGAGCTGCGCCGCGATGGCAGCGTGCTCATCGTCGTGGTCAACGAGCGGCCGACGATCGAAAGTTTCGAGCTCAAGGGCAACAAGGACATCAAGACCGAAGACCTGAGCAAGTCCCTGCGCAACGTCGGCCTCGCGCGCGGCAAGACCTTCGATAGGTCGGTGCTCGAGGAAGTGAAGTCGTTCCTGCAGGAGCAGTATGGCGCGCGCGGCAAGTACGCCGCGAAGATCGACACCAACGTCGAGGAAGTGGCGGGCAACCGCGTCAGGATCAAGATCGATATCGTTGAGGGCAAGCGCGCGAAGATCCGGCAGATCAATCTCGTCGGCAACAAGACCTTCAAGGAAGAGGAGATCCTCGAGACTTTCGAGCTCAAGACGCCGAACCTGCTTTCGTTCTACAAGCAGGACGACCGCTACTCGCGCGAGTCGCTGCAGGGCGATCTCGAAAAGCTGCGCTCTTTCTACATGGATCGCGGCTACGCCAATTTCGACGTGGAATCCACGC
Organism: Steroidobacteraceae bacterium; assembly: GCA_029266835.1. Lineage (GTDB taxonomy): Bacteria > Pseudomonadota > Gammaproteobacteria > Steroidobacterales > Steroidobacteraceae > CADEED01. The sequence goes on along the minus strand of JAQSWD010000054.1, from coordinate 18,118 downwards.
AGGTGGCCATCGCGCCCGAAAAGGACGACATCTTCATCACGGTCAACGTGAATGAAGGCGAGGTGTTCAAGGTCAAGGAAGTGAAGCTGGCCGGCACCTTCGTCGTGCCCGAAGCCATCCTCAAGCGTTTCGTGCTCGTGCAGCCCGGCGACACTTTTTCGCGCAAGGTCATCACTGCCTCGCAGGAGCTCCTGCAGTCCCGACTCGGCGAAGACGGGTTCGCGTTCGCCAAGGTCGAGCCCGTGCCCACGCCCGTCGGCGATCCGGCCGACAAGGAACTCTCGCTCACGTTCTTCGTGGACCCGGGCAACCGCGTCTACGTGCGGCACATTGCCTTCAATGGCGTGACCAAGATCAATGATGACGTGTTGCGCCGTGAGATGCGCCAGCTCGAAGGCGGCTGGTTGTCCAGCTCCGCGCTGGACCGCTCCAAGCGTCGCCTCGAGCGACTGCCGTACATCAAGAAGGTGGAGTCCGAGACCAAACCCGTGGTGGGTTCGACCGACCTGGTCGATGTGGAATACGAGATCGAGGAAGGTCCGTCGGCACAGCTGGGTGGCGGTATCGGCTACTCCGAGTCGCAGTCCTTCATCCTGTCGGGAAACTACGCGGACGCGAATTTCCTGGGCACCGGCCGGCGCGTCGCAGTCGATCTGAACCGCGGCCGGTACAGCAAGGTGTACGGCATTTCGGTGACCGAGCCCTATTTCACGCCGGACGGCATCGGACTCAGCACCAATCTTTCCTATCGTGACCAGACGCAGTTCGTTTCGGCGTCCTCCGATTTTTCGTCGGAGACCATTGGCGCCGGCTTCGACATCGGCATCCCGATCAGCGAATACCAGGGCATGCGCATGGGACTCTCGTTCCAGAAATCGAGCCTGCTGACTTCCTCGGGCGGCAGCGCCTCGCAGGCCATCCAGTGGGTCTCCCTGAACGGCAAGCCGTCATTCAATTTCCTCGACTACAACAGCAACGGCACCTACGACCCCAACTTCGACCTGGGCCTGTTCGGCACCGAGTACAACTCGGTGGAGTTCACTACGTCCTGGAACTACGACAGCCGCAATCGCTCGCTGTTCGCGGATCGCGGCCAGCGGCATTCCTTCGGCTTCGCCTACACGCTGCCCGAGATCAGCGACGTCGAGTATTTCGTCGGGAGCTACGAATTCATCAAGTACATCCCGCTGTTCGGCCGTTTCACGTTGCAGATTGGCGCGGACGTCGCCTACGGCATGGACATCGGCGACACCACCGCGTTGCCGCCATACCGCCAGTTCTATGCTGGCGGTCCGGAAACCGTGCGTGGTTATCGGGAGAGCCGGCTGGGCCCCAAGGACGACTTCGGCCGGCCCTTTGGCGGCAATCTGAAGGTCACGAGCAGGGCGGAGGTGCTGATCCCGCTGCCGCAGAAGTTCGAAACCTCGGCGCGCCTGTCCTTGTTCTACGACATGGGCAACGTGTTCTCGACCGGCAATCGCTATAACTTCCGGGGCCCCACGGGCCAGCGTGTCGAGTACGACTTCGAGTATGATAAATTGAAACACTCGGCGGGCATCGCGGTGCAATGGCTCGCTCCGTTGGGTGTCTTCCGATTCAGCTACGCCATGCCGCTGAATGCATATAAAGGTGATTCCCTTCTCTATCCCGACGAAGAGGAACCATTCCAGTTCTCGGTCGGCCAGGCTTTCTAAGAGGTACTGTCAGTGCAGGTTTCGATTCGCAAGATTCTCGCAAGTGTCGTTCTCGTCGCCTCGGTCTCTTTGGCCGCGCCCGCGATGGCCCAGACCAAGATCGGCGTCGTCGACTTCACCCAGGTGTTCGGCGCTTCCCCGCAATACAAGGCGATGGAAACCGCCATGAACGCCGAGTTCGGGCCGCGTGCCCAACAGCTCCAGTCGGCTCAGCAGGCATTCAAGGCGCGTGCCGAAAAGCTGCAGAAGGACTCGGCCACCATGACGGCCGAACAGAAGACCCGTGCCGAGAAGGAGTTGCGCGAAACCGCGCGCGATCTCGAGCGCAAGCAGACGGATCTCGAGCAGGAGGCCAACGAGGCGCGCCGCAACGAGATGCGCAAGATCGAAGGGCAGCTGCTGTCCGAGGTGCAGGAATACGCGAAGGCGCAGAACTTCGACATCGTCATCGCCAAGTCCGCGGTGGTGTTCAGCGCCAACTCGATCGACATCACGCCCGCCGTGCTCCAGGCGCTGGCTGCCCGCGCGCCCAAGCCCGCGGCGGCACCGGCCAAGCCGCCCGCCAAGCCCTGATCGGGCACCGGTCGACAGCCGGCCGGCGTACCGCGCCATGACGGTCTCTCTCGGCGAGCTGGCGGTCCGCTTCGGTTGCGAACTACGTGGTGATCCCGCCGCGACGGTCGATTCCGTCGCGGCGTTGTCACAGGCGGGTCCGCGAGCGGTGTCCTTCCTCGCCAATCCCAAGTATGTCGCCCAGCTCGCGGACACTCGCGCCGGCGCGGTGATCCTCGATGCCAGGTCGGCGGCTTCGGCGCGTGTGCCGGTGTTGGTCGCTGCCAACCCTCACGCCACCTTCGCGCGCGTGGCCACGCTGCTGCATCCCGACCCGCCGCTGAATCCGGGTGTGCATCCCGCCGCCACGGTGTCGCGCTCCGCGCAAGTCGATGCCGGCAGCGAAGTCGCCGCCGGCGCCTTCGTCGGCGACGATGCGCGCATCGGTGCAGGCTGCTACATCGGGCCGGGGTCGGTGGTCGAGCGTGGCGCCCGAATCGGCGATGGCTGCCGCCTGGTGGCTCGCGTCGTCATCGGCCCACGCGTGAGTCTGGGCCACCGCTGCATCGTGCAGCCGGGCGCGGTGGTGGGCGGCGACGGCTTCGGTTACGCGCCGGAGAAAGGCACCTGGGTGAAAGTGCCGCAGCTCGGCAGCGTCGTCGTCGGCGACGACGTGGAGATCGGCGCGAACACCACCATCGACCGCGGCGCCCTCGAGGACACGGTGATCGAGGACGGCGTGAAGCTCGACAACCTCATCATGATCGCCCACAACTGCCGCATCGGCGCGCATTCCGCGCTGGCCGCGTGCGTCGCGATCGCGGGCAGCTCCGTACTCGGCAAACGCTGCATCCTCGGTGGCAAGGTGGGCCTCACCGGCCACATCACCTTGTGCGACGACGTGGTCGTGCTCGGTACTTCATTCATCTCGCATTCCATCAGCAAGCCAGGCGTGTATTCTTCCGCCCTGCCGAGCGAGGAAGCGGGCGTGTGGCGGCGCATCGTCGGTCGCATCAAGCGGCTCGATTCGATGGCCAAACGGCTGCGAAACGTGGAGAAACACGCGGGAATATCCGCGGCCCACGTGGACAACCAGGACAGCTCCGAGGACTAACTAAATGACCGAGTCGATTTCACTCGACATCATGGGCGTGCGGCGCCTGCTGCCGCATCGCTACCCGTTCCTGCTCGTCGACAAGGTGCTGGAATGCGTCAAGGGCGAGCGCATCAAGGCCATCAAGAACGTCACCACGAACGAGGAGTTCTTTTCGGGTCACTTTCCGCATCGGCCGGTGATGCCGGGCGTCATCATCATCGAGGCCCTGGCGCAGGCCGCCGGCATTCTCGCCTTCGTCACCGCCGACGTGGTGCCGGACGAATCCACGCGGTTCTTTTTCGTCGGCATCGACAAGGCGCGTTTTCGCAAGCCGGTCGAGCCGGGCGACCAGCTCATCCTCACGGCCACGCTGGAGCGCAGCTTCAAGGGCATCTGGAAATTCAACACCATTGCCTACGTGGGCGAAACCGAGGTCACCTCGGCCGAAATGATGGTGGCCCCCGAGACCAGCAAGCCGACGGCCAAGGTGCAGACGGCGTGAGTGGCATCGACTCCCGTGCCATCGTTTCGCCCAAGGCCGAGCTGGCCGATGGCGTGACCGTGGGCCCGTTCGCGGTCATCGAAGACGGCGTACGTATCGGCAAGGGCACCTGGGTGGGGCCGCATGCCGTCATCACGGGCCAGACGACGATTGGTGAGGACAACAAGATCTACCAGTTCGCGTCCATCGGCGCCGCGCCCCAAGACCTCAAGTACAAGGGCGAGCCCACCGCGTTGCAGATCGGCGATCGCAATGTCTTCCGCGAATTCACGACCATGAACCGCGGCACGCAGCAGGGTGGCGGCGTCACTATTATCGGCAGCGACAACCTTTTCATGGCCTACACGCACGTGGCGCACGACTGCCGCGTGGGCAATCGCGTCGTCATGGCCAACTACGCGACCTTGGCCGGTCACGTGGAACTCGGCGACTGGGTCATCATGGGTGGCTATTCGGGCACTCACCAGTTCACCAAGGTGGGCGCGCATGCGTTTCTCGGCAACAACGCGGCGGTGACGCGCGACGTGCCGCCCTATGTCCTGGCGGTGGGCACGCCGGCCGTGCCGCATTCGATCAATTCGGAAGGCCTGAAGCGCCGCGGCTTCACGCCCGAGCAGATCCGAAACCTCAAGAATGCCTACCGCATTCTCTATCGGTCGGAAAAGAAGCTCGAAGATGCCGTGGCCGAGCTCAAGGTGCTCGCGACGAGCCAGCCCGAGCTCCAGCCGATGCTCGACTTCATCGCTGCCTCGACGCGCAGCCTCGTGCGCTGACGCGGGAGCGCACGGTGCGCATCGCACTGGTCGCGGGCGAGATTTCCGGGGACGCGCTCGGCGCCGCGCTGATCGAAAGTCTCAAGCGCCGTTTTCCCGATGCCGAATTCGCGGGCGTCGCGGGCCCGAAGATGCGCGCCGCCGGTTGCGCTGCCTGGCACGACACCGAATCGCTGTCCGTCATGGGTCTTACCGAGGTGCTGGCCCACCTGCCGCGTCTGCTCAGTCTGCGCACCCGATTGCGGCGCCGCTTGCTGGAGTGGCGCCCCGATGTGTTCATCGGCGTCGACTACAAGGAATTCAATCTCGGACTGTCCCGTCAGCTCAAGAGAGCAGGCCTGACTACCGTGCAGTACGTGAGTCCGCAGGTCTGGGCCTGGCGCCAGGGGCGCGTGCGCACCATCGGCGAATCGGTGGACCTGGTGCTTTGCCTGTTTCCCTTCGAGCCCGGGTTCTATCGTGAGCATGGTGTGCGCGCGGCATTCGTCGGGCATCCAATGGCCGACCAGGTGCCCATGCACATCGATCGCGCGGCCGCCCGCGCGCAGCTGGGCATCGAAGCCACGGCGCGCGTGCTGGCCGTGTTGCCGGGCAGCCGCCGCGGCGAAGTCGACAAACTATCCGATTGCTTTGCCGGCGCCGCGGAATTGCTGGCGCATCGTTACCGTGACCTGGGCGGGCTGGTCACCATCGCGCCCATGGTCTCGCCGGCGCTGCGCGACGTCTTCGCCGCGCGTTGCGCGGCGCTGGCGCCTGCCGCGCAAGTCAGGATGCTGGACGGCAACTCGCGCCTGGCGCTCGCGGCCGCGGATATCGTGCTCGTGGCTTCCGGGACCGCGACCCTGGAAGCGGCGCTGAGCAAACGTCCGATGGTGGTGGCGTATCGACTGGGGGCGGTCACCGCATTCCTGTTGCGTGCGCTGAAGCTGGTAAAGCCGCGACATTTCTCGCAGCCCAACCTGCTCGCCGGCAAGGAACTCGTGCCCGAATTCTTCCAGGAGGCCGCCACGCCCCAGAATCTCGCCAATGCGCTGGCGCACTGGGTGGACCACCCCGAGCAGGTGGCGCAGGTGTGCGAGGAATTCGCCCTGATCCATGAACGCCTGCGTTGCGACGGTGCCGAACGCGCCGCGAACGAAGTCGCCGAACTCGTGACCACGCGCCAGGCCGTGCCCAGATGAAGCGCGCCTCCGACCTGAAAATCCGCGTGCGCTTGCGCGTGGCCGGTGTCGATGAGGCGGGTCGCGGCCCGCTGGCGGGTCCCGTGGTGGCCGCGGCCGTGATACTCAATCCGGCGCGGCCCATTCGCGGTCTCGCGGATTCCAAGGCCCTCGAACACGAGGAACGAGTGCGCCTGGCAAAGCTGATCCGCGAGCGCGCGTTGTGTTACGCCGTGGCCTGGGCCGACGTCGAAGAAATCGACAGCATCAACATCCTGCAGGCCACCATGCTGGCCATGCGCCGGGCGCTGCTGGGGCTTGCCGTGCCACCGCAGCAGGTGCTGGTGGATGGCAACCGGTGCCCGCGCGTGGACGACCTGGGTTTCGAGTGCCGCCACGAATCGGTGGTGAAGGGCGACGCGAAGGTGCCTTCGATCAGCGCCGCCAGCATCCTGGCCAAGACCACGCGGGATGCGCTCATGTGCGAGCTCGATCGACGGTATCCGGGTTTCTCGCTGTCAGGCCACAAGGGTTATGGCACGCCCAGTCACGTGGCGGCGCTCAATTCCCTGGGCCCGTGCCCGCTGCATCGGCGCAGCTTCGCGCCCGTGCGGTCGGGGGGTTATGTCCCCGAGTTCGACGACGCCGAGATCTTCTAGTCCGGGATTGGCTGCGCGAATTCTCGAAGCACGACTCCCAAGTGGCTGAATCTCCTGCAAGCCGGTTGCAAGCAAAATAACCCGCGCGTTCATTGCTAAACTCGCGCGCGATGTCGCAAGCGACTTTCATCCACCTCCGGTTGCACACCGAGTACTCGCTGCAGGACAGCGTCGTGCGCATTCCCGAGCTGGTGGAGCGCGCCGCGAGCCTGGGGATGCCCGCGCTCGCAGTCACCGATCAGAACAACCTGTTCGCGATGGTGAAGTTCTATCGCGAGGGATTGAAGCAGGGCGTGAAGCCCATCATCGGCGTGGACATCCTGCTGCGCGCCAAGGGCGAACGCGCGCAGCCACACCGCCTCACGTTGCTGTGCAAGGACGCGGGCGGCTACCAGAACATCGCCGATCTCATCACCAAGGCCTGGCTCGAAGGCCAGGAAAAAGGCGTTCCGCTCGTTGATCGCGCGTGGTTGACCGCGACCAGCACCGCGGGCCTGATCGCGCTGTCCGGGTTCACCGAAGGCGACGTGGGTCGCGCGCTCACCAATGGCAAGGATGCCGATGCGATGGCGCTGGCCGCGGACTGGCAGCAGCTGTTCGGCGACCGTTACTACCTGGAGCTGCAGCGCCTGGGCCGAGCCGACGACGAGACGCTGGTGGCGAGGTCGGTGGCGCTCAGCCAGAAAACCGGCATCCCCGTGGTGGCGACGAATGACGTGCGCTTCCTCACGCCCGAGGACTTCGAGGCACACGAAGCGCGCGTCTGCATTGCCGAGGGCGCGCAACTGGCCGATCCTTCGCGTCCGCGCCGCTACACCGAGTCGCAGTACCTGCGGTCACCCGAGGAGATGGCGAAGCTCTTCGCCGACATCCCCGAGGCATTGCGGAACACCGTCGAGATCGCGCGGCGCTGCTCGCTGCCGCTGAAGCTCGGCGAGTCGCGATTGCCGGTCTTTCCGCTTCCCGACGGAGTTTCGGTCGAGTCCTATATCCGCGAGGAATCGCTCAAGGGCTTCGCGGCGCGCGAGAAGATGTTCGATGCCACACAGCAGGCGCGCATCGATGAATATCGCCAGCGGCTCGATCGCGAACTCGGCGTCATCTCGAAGATGGGCTTCGCGGGCTACTTCCTCATCGTCGCGGATTTCATCCGCTGGGCGCGCGAGAACGGCGTGCCCGTGGGGCCGGGCCGCGGCTCCGGCGCGGGTTCGCTGGTGGCCTTCAGCCTGGGCATCACGGACATCGACCCGCTCAAGTACGACCTGCTGTTCGAGCGGTTCCTGAACCCCGAACGCGTGTCCATGCCCGACTTCGACATCGACTTCTGCATGGACGGACGTGACCGCGTCATCGAGTACGTCGCGCAGAAGTATGGCCGCGAACGCGTCTCGCAGATCATCACCTACGGCACCATGGCTGCGAAAGCCGTGGTGCGCGATGTGGGCCGCGTGCTCGGCATGGGTTACGGCTACGTCGACAAGATCGCCAAGTTGATTCCCTTCGAACTCGGTATCACGCTGGACGACGCGCTCGAAAAGGAGCCCGAACTCAAGCGCCTCTACAAGGAAGATGAGGAGATCAAGAATCTCATCGACCTGGCGCGCTCGCTCGAAGGCCTGACGCGCAATGCCGGCGATCAACGCGCGCCGCGCGGCCGCGGGCGAGGCGCCCTTCGACATCAATGCGCTGCCGATGGACGACCAGGCCACCTACGACCTGATGGCTGCCGCCCGCACCACCGCGGTGTTCCAGCTGGAATCCCGCGGCATGAAGGATCTGATCCGGCGGCTCAAGCCGGACACCTTCGAAGATATCGTCGCGCTGGTGGCGCTGTTCCGCCCGGGCCCGCTGGAGTCGGGCATGGTGGGAGACTTCATCGAGCGCAAGCACAGCCGCAACGATCCGTTGGCGCCGCCCATCGACTATCTACATCCCTCGTTGCAGCCGGTGCTGGCGCCTACCTACGGCGTCATCCTGTACCAGGAGCAGGTGATGCAGATCGCGCAGGTGCTGGCCGGTTACACGCTGGGCGGCGCCGACATGCTCCGGCGCGCCATGGGCAAGAAGAAGCCCGAGGAGATGGCCAAGCAGCGCAGCATCTTCCTGGCCGGCGCGGTGAAGAACAACGTGCCCGAGGCGCAGGCCGCGCACATTTTCGACCTCATGGAGAAATTCGCGGGTTACGGCTTCAACAAGTCGCACTCCGCGGCGTACGCGCTGCTGTCGTACCAGACCGGCTGGTTGAAAGCTCATGAACCCGCGTCCTTCATGGCTGCCGTGCTTTCGGCCGACATGGACCATACGGACAAGGTCGTGGGCCTGCTGTACGACTGCCGCAAGGAAGTGGGTCTGACCGTACTGCCGCCGCACGTGAATCTCTCGTCCTACGAGTTCGCGGTGGTCGACGACAAGACCATCCGCTACGGACTCGGCGCCATCAAGGGTGTGGGCGAGGGCGCGGTCGCCGCCATCGTCAATGAGCGGCGCGCCAAGGGCGAGTACACCAGTCTCGAAGACCTGTGCCGTCGTCTCGACCTCTCCAAGGTGAACCGCCGCGTTCTCGAGGCGTTGATCCGTTCGGGCAGCCTGGATGGCCTGGCCGCCAACCGCGCCACGTTGTTCAAACGGCTGGACGCGGCGTTGGCGCTGGGCGAGCAGAACAGCAAGGCCAACGAAACCGGGCAGCACGACATCTTCGGTCTGGCCGCCGCGCACGTGCCCGATGCCGTGCGCGCATCGGCGCCGGATCAACCCGAATGGACGGACTCGGTGCGGCTGCGCGGCGAACGCGAGACCCTGGGCCGCGCGATATCGGGTCACCCCATCGATCGTTTCCTCAACGACCTGCCGCGTTTCATCACCGGACGCATCGTCGACTATCTCGAGGCTGACAAACCGCAGGCCAGCGCCGAAGGCGGCCGCGCTTTCTTCGGCGGCAAGGCCGTCGCCATTGCCGGTGTGCTCGAGGAAATCCGCAAGCGCGGACCACGTACCGAGATCACGCTGGACGACGACTCCGGCCGCATCCAGTGCAGCTTCTTCGACGAGCAGTACCAGCAGTACCGCGAACTGCTGGTGAAGGACGCGCTGCTGCTGGTCGAGGGCAAGGTGCGTTTCGACGAATTCGCCAACACCTGGGTGCTGCGCGCCAGCAAGGTCAGTGAGCTGGAGCGGCTGCGCGAGAAGGAAGCCCGGCGCATCGTGCTCAGGGTCAAGAACTCCGACGGCCTCTCGCTGGATCGCCTGCAGGCGCTGCTCTCGCAGTACAAGGGCGGCAACTGCCACGTGGCCCTGCAATTCATGGGCACGGGCGCTCGTGGCACCTTCTCGTTTGGCGCCGAGTGGAACGTACGTCCCACGCCGACTCTCATCGAAGAGCTGGAAACCCTGCTCGGCCGCGGCCGCATCGCCGTGCTCTACAGCCCACCCCCCACCCCCTCCGCATCCTCTTACGGATAGGGACCTTCCGGGCTTCCAAAAAACCGGGACGCGGCAGCGCCAACGTAGCGCGTTGACGTGGGAGTGATGACCTGTCCGGAGCGAATCGAGGGCGCCGAAGGCGAAGCGTCGGCGCGGAGGTACTCTTGGTGGTCCAACCCAAGTCCGCGTTCGCCAGCAGTCACGAGCGAAGCGCTGACAGCTCTGCCTGCGCAGCTTCGCCTGAGGGAACGCGCGCGAAGCGCGCGCGCCCGAGACTGAGCTCCGGACAGGTCATCACTCCCACGTCAACGCACCGCGCCGCTGGTAGGGGCACCTCTTCCATTTTCTAGGAAATGACTAAAGTCCCCTGTATCCTGCCGCCCCTATGGCAGTGAATTTCCTCGATTTCGAGCAGCCGATCGCCGAACTTGAAGCCAAGATCGAAGAACTGAAACACGTTCCTTCGGGCTCCGCGGTCAACATCCAGGAAGAAATTACCCGGCTCCAGCAGAAGAGCGAGCAGCTCACGCAGAGCATTTTCGCGAACCTCTCGCCCTGGCAGATCACGCAGCTGGCGCGGCATCCGCAGCGACCCTACACGCTCGATTACGCGGGGCTGATCTTCAAGGATTTCCACGAACTTCACGGTGACCGCATGTATGGCGATGACCTCGCCATCGTCGGCGGGCCCGCGCGCCTCGACGACACGCCGGTGATGCTCATCGGTCATCAGAAGGGCCGCGACACCAAGGAGCGCGTGCGCCGCAATTACGGCATGCCCAAGCCCGAGGGTTATCGCAAGGCGCTGCGTCTCATGCGCCTGGCCGAACGTTTCCGCATGCCGCTGATCACCTTCATCGACACGCCCGGCGCGTATCCCGGCGTGGGCTCGGAAGAGCGCGGACAGTCCGAAGCCATCGCGCGCAATCTGTTCGAGATGAGCGTCATGGGCATCCCGATCATCTCCTGCGTGATCGGCGAGGGTGGTTCGGGCGGCGCGCTGGCCATCGGTGTGTGCGACCGGTTGCTCATGCTGCAGTTCTCCACCTACTCGGTGATTTCGCCGGAAGGTTGCGCGTCCATCCTGTGGAAGAGCGCCGACAAGAAGGAAGTGGCCGCCGATGCCATGAACCTCACGGCCGACAAGCTCAGCAAACTCAAGCTGGTCGACGAAGTGCTGCCCGAGCCCGTCGGCGGCGCGCATCGCAACCCGCAGGCCGTGGCCGACACCATCAAGGCCGCGCTGGTCAAACACCTGTCGCATCTCGAGAAGCTGCCGCCGGACAAGCTGCGCGCCGCACGCAATACGCGCATCGACGGCTTCGGCGTCTACAGCGAAGTCGCCAACTAATGGGGTCACTCCCCATTTCCTAACAAAAGGGGTCAAGCCTGATGCCCGGCGGCCTGTCACCCGAGCAGCTGCGCAAGCACGCGATCGGTGCCTTGCTGATCGCGACGGGCCCGAAGCCCCGCGTCGCGGTCGCATTCAGCGGCGGTCTCGACTCCACCGCGCTCGCGCACATGCTGGTGGCGCGCCGCCGACAGCTCGGCGGCCTGCGACTCATTCATGTTGACCATGGACTTCAGGTGGCGAGCCGCGAATGGAGTCGGCACTGCGCGCGGCAGGCGCGCGCCTGGCGCGTGCCATTGGTCGTGCGCGAAGCGCGGGTTATCGTGCAGCGCGGTGACTCACCAGAGGCCGCGGCCCGTGACGCTCGGTACACGCAGTTGCGCGAAGCACTGCAACCCGGCGAAGTGCTGGTCACGGCCCAGCACCTGGATGACCAGGCCGAAACCTTTCTCTTGCAGTTGTTCCGCGGCGCGGGCGTGGCGGGACTCGCGGCCATGCCTCGCAGGGCGCGTTTCTCCGGGAGCTGGATCGCGCGGCCGCTGCTGGATCGCTCGCGAGTGGAAATCGAGAACTACGCGCGCCATCACCGGCTCGAGTGGGTGGAAGACCCGTCCAACCAATCGGAACGGTTTGGCCGCAACTTCCTCCGACATCGCGTCATGCCGCTGTTGCGCGAGAAGTGGCCGGGCGTGGATCAAACCATCGCGCGCGCCGCGCGACACATGGCCGAGGCGGACGCGCTGCTCGACGCCACGGCGAACCGCGATCTCATGTCGGCCGCCGACGGTGATGGCCTCGACGTGGCCGCGCTGCGTCGCTTGCCTGCGGCGCGGCGTCGCAACGCGCTGCGGGCATACATCGCGAGGGCTGGTGTGGAGCTGCCGTCTACCGTGCAGTTGGAGGAGATCTCCGGCAGCCTGCTCACGGCTCGGCCGGACGCTCAGCCTCGGGTCGACTGGAGTGGCGGCAGCGTCCGTCGCCGCGGTGGCCGGCTCGAACTTCAGGTGAAACCTCGGCCGGCGCACGCGCCGCGTCTCGAAATTACCTCCAAATCATGGACCAAATCATGGAATTGGCGAGATCACCGCGAGTTCATTCTCAACGATGCGGGCGACACGCTGGCGCTGGTCGACGATGCCGCCGGCGCCATCGATCTCGACAAACTTCCGCGCGTGGTGGAATTGCGCGCCCGGCAGGGCGGCGAGACGCTGCGGCCGGGCCCGCGCGCGCGCACGCAGGCGCTCAAGAAACTGCTGCAGGCGGCGAAGCTCACGATCGAGCAACGCGCGGCCCTGCCGCTGCTGTTCGCCGGGGAAGGTCCCAAGGGGCGCTTGAAAGCAAAGCTCATCGCGGCCGGGGACCGCTGGCTGGACGCATCGGTGAGCGCCACTGTCAAATCCCGCCGGCGCGCGCGGCTGGTATGGCGTCGCCGCGGCAACGATTGACGAGAAAATTTGTCGGCGGATGCCCGTAACCGTTTCGTCATCGTCGCCGCTTTGGTAACCTGCCCGCCCGTCGATTCGAACTTCTTCGAACACATACGGCGGGCCCCTCATGACCAAATTCGTATTCGTCACTGGTGGCGTCGTTTCCTCTTTGGGGAAGGGCATCGCCGCCGCATCGCTGGGCGCCATTCTCGAAGCTCGCGGACTCAAGGTCGCGATGGTGAAACTGGACCCGTACATCAACGTGGACCCGGGCACGATGAGCCCGTTTCAGCACGGCGAGGTGTTCGTCACCAATGACGGCACCGAGAGCGATCTCGACCTCGGCCATTACGAGCGCTTTGTACGCACGACCACCGGCCGCCACAGCAATTTCACCACCGGCAGAATCTACGAGCGCGTGATCGCCAAGGAGCGCCGCGGCGACTACCTGGGCGCCACCGTGCAGGTGATTCCGCACATCACCGACGAGATCAAGCGGTCCATCCAGCTAGGCGCCGGCGAGGCCGATGTCTGCATGGTCGAAATCGGCGGCACCGTGGGTGACATCGAGTCATTACCCTTCCTCGAGGCCATCCGCCAGCTCGGCGTCGAACTCGGCCGCAACAACGTGGTGTACCTGCATCTCACGCTGGTGCCCGTGCTCGGCTCGGCGGGTGAGATCAAGACCAAACCCACCCAGCACTCCGTAAAGGAATTGCGCGGCATCGGTATCCAGCCCGACGTGCTGCTCTGTCGCTGCAAGAATCCACTGCCCGACGAGCAGCGCCGCAAGATCGCGTTGTTCACCAACGTGGAAGAGCGCGCTGTCATCTCCGGCATCGACGCCGACGACATCTACAAGATCCCCATGCTGCTGCACGAGCAGGGCCTCGACGAGATCGTGGTCGACAAGCTGCGCCTCAGCGTGCCCCCGGCTGATCTCAGTGAGTGGAAGCAGGTGGTCGCCGCGAAGGCCAACCCGGACGGGCAGGTCGACATCGCGATGGTTGGCAAGTACGTGCAGGTCAAGGACAGCTACATATCGCTGAACGAGGCGCTGACCCACGCGGGCGTGAAGACGCGCACGCGCGTGAACGTTCACTACATCGAATCCACCGATATCGAAAAACATGGTACGCATGCGCTGCGCGGCATGGACGCCATCCTGGTGCCCGGCGGCTTCGGCGAGCGCGGCATCGAAGGCAAGATCGCCGCGGTGCGTTTCGCGCGCGAGAACAAGGTGCCATACCTCGGCATCTGCCTCGGCATGCAGCTGGCCTGCATCGAATACGGCCGGCACGTGCTGGGGCTCGAGAATGCGAACTCCACCGAGTTCAACCGCGCCTCGCCGCATCCGGTGATCGCGCTGATCACCGAATGGCAGGATGCCGCCAAGGGTGACCAGAAGCGTGACGACAGCACCGGCAAAGGCGGCACCATGCGCCTGGGTTCGCAGGAAGTGATCACCGGCGCCAATACGCAGGCGCGTGCGATCTACGGCAGCGAGAACGTCAAGGAGCGTCATCGCCACCGCTACGAGTTCAACAACAACTACCGCGACCGCTACACGCAGGCCGGGTTCAAGTTCTCGGGGCTCTCGAAGGACGACCTGGTCGAGATCATCGAACTACCGGGCCATCCGTGGTTCGTGGCCACGCAGTTCCATCCGGAGTTCACCTCGACGCCGCGTGATGGGCATCCGCTGTTCGCGGGGTTCGTGCGTGCGGCGCGCGCGCATCGCACGGCGCAGTTGCCGGAAGCCGCGAGCGCATAGATCGGGCGCGCGCGTGTCCGCGCGCGCGAGTTTGCCTCGTGATGGCGGGGAGTTGCGATGCGCCCAGCGGTGTTCATGCTTTGTCTGACCTTGCTGTCCTTGTGGTCGGCGCGCGCCGATGCTTGCTCCTGCATTGGCTTGCAGGGCACAGTCGATGAGCAGATCGAACAATCGTTGAACGAGGCGGATGCCGTGTTCGTCGCCCGACTCAAGCGTTCGTCACTGAAGCCCGACCGGCGTGACCGGCACTCGGTGGCCGAGGACGCGCAATTCGAAGTCATCGAAGTGTTCAAGGGGCCGCTGAAGGTGGGGCAGACCATCCGCGTGTACCAGTTGCTGAACGGTGGCGCCTGCGCGCAGAGCAGCACGAACGACCCGCCGTGGCTGTATCGGGCCGGGAAAGGTGGCGGCATGGAGCCCATCAAGGTCTCCAAGGAGTGGCTGGTGTATTCCCGGGGAGATGGGCCGCTGGAACTCAGCCGCTGCACCCGCAGCGCGCCCCTGAGCGCGGGCGGCGAAGAGGACGTGAAAGTCCTGCGCCATTTGCTCAAAAAGGCTTCGCCCAAGCCTTAGCGCAGGCTGCCGCGGCGTCACTGCATTGTCGCGCAGGACATTCGCCGCGATCAGGCTGCCCCGTGTATCCTCCGCTGCTCGCGTTTCGAGGTACCCGTGCAGCTCGCCAATTTCCAGGTCGGCATCGACCGCCCGCTGTTCCTGATTTCCGGACCCTGCGTCATCGAGGGCGACACCCTCACGCAGGAGATCGCCGGAAAGCTCAAGGAGATCACGGGCAAGCTGGGCGTGCCGTTCATCTTCAAGGCGTCCTATGACAAGGCGAACCGTTCGTCCGCCAAGAGCTTTCGCGGCCCGGGCATCGATGCCGGGCTGAAGGTGCTGCAGGGCGTGAAGGACAAGATAGGCGTACCGGTACTCACCGACGTTCATGAAGACACGCCGTTCGCCGAAGTGGCCAGCGTCGTCGATGTCATGCAGACACCCGCCTTCCTCGTGCGCCAGACCAACTTCATCGTCAACGTCTGCTCGCAGGGCAAGCCGGTCAACATCAAAAAAGGCCAGTTCCTCTCGCCCTGGGAAATGCAGAACGTGGTCGACAAGGCCCGCTCCACCGGCAACGAACAGATCATGGTCTGCGAACGCGGCTTTTCGTTCGGCTACAACAATCTCGTGTCCGACATGCGCTCGCTGGCCATCATGCGCAACACCGGCGCGCCGGTGGTGTTCGACGCCACCCACTCGGTCCAACTACCGGGCGGGCAGGGCACGGCCTCCGGCGGGCAGCGTGAACACATCCCGGTGCTGGCCCGCGCGGCGGTGGCCTCGGGTGTCGCCGGCGTGTTCATGGAAACGCACCCTGATCCTGAAAAAGCGCTGAGCGACGGGCCCAATGCCTGGCCGCTCGGGCGCATGGAACAATTACTGTCGACGCTCAAGCAGATCGACAACGCGGTCAAACAACAACCATTCGAGGAAAGTCTTCTATGAGTCGCATCGTTGATATCGTCGGGCGCGAAGTGATCGATTCGCGCGGTAACCCCACGGTGGAAGCCGACGTGTATCTCGATTCCGGAGTGATGGGCCGCGCCGCGGTGCCGTCGGGCGCATCCACCGGCACGCGTGAAGCGGTCGAGCTGCGCGACGGCGACAAGAAGCGCTATCTCGGCAAGGGCGTGCTCAAGGCCGTCCGCCACGTGAACATCGAGCTCAAGAACGCGCTGCTGGGCAAGGAAGCGTTCGACCAGGAACAGCTCGACCAGATCATGATCGATCTCGACGGCACCGATAACAAGAGCCGCCTGGGCGCGAACGCGCTGCTGGCCGTGTCACTGGCGAATGCCAAGGCTGCCGCCATCGACAGCAAGCAGTCGCTGTGGAAGCTGCTGGCGCAGGGCCGCGAGCCCGTGATGCCGGTGCCGATGATGAACGTCATCAACGGCGGCGCGCACGCAGACAACTCGCTGGACGTGCAGGAGTTCATGATCATCCCCGTGGGCGCGCCGACTTTCTCCGAAGCGCTGCGCTATGGCGCGGAGATCTTCCACACGCTCAAGGGCATCCTGAAAAAGAAGAAGCTCACCACGGCGGTGGGTGACGAGGGTGGATTTGCGCCTAACTTGTCGTCCAACGAGGCGGGCATCAAGGTCATCATCCAGGCCGTCGAGCAGGCCGGCTACAAGCTGGGCAAGCAGATCTACCTGGGCATGGACGTCGCGGCGTCGGAGTTCTACAAGAAGAACAAGTACGACCTGCACGGCGAAGGCCGCAAGTTCAGCTCGGACGAGTTCGTGAAGTATTTCGCCAAGCTCGCGGCCAAATACCCCATCATCAGCATCGAAGATGGCATGGCCGAGCAGGACTGGGCCGGCTGGGCCACTCTGACCAATGCGCTGGGCAAGAAGATTCAGCTGGTGGGTGATGACCTGTTCGTGACCAACACCAGGATCCTTCGCGAGGGCATCGAGAAGAAGATCGCGAACTCCATTCTCATCAAGGTGAACCAGATCGGCACGCTCAGCGAGACGCTGGCCGCCATCAAGTTGGCCAACGATGCCGGCTATTCGTCGATCGTGTCGCACCGCTCCGGTGAAACCGAGGACGCGACCATCGCCGACATCGCGGTGGCCACCACGGCCTCGCAGATCAAGACCGGTTCGATGTCGCGTTCCGACCGCATCGCCAAGTACAACCAGCTGCTGCGTATCGAGCAGGAGCTGGGTGGCAAGGTGAAGTACGCGGGCAAGGAAGCGTTCCCGGTGAAGATCTAGCGGCATGCGGCGCGCGCTGGTCGGCGTGGTTCTGGCGGCGGCGGCACTGGGTGTCGCCGCGCAGAACCTGCCACCGGCGTTTCCCGCCGAAGAGGTGCTGGTCATCGTCTGGAAAGATGGGGGCCGCTGCAGCGTGCTGGACAGGAAAACCCACTGTTCGCGCGTCGCCAGCCTGCTGGCAGGATCGCTGCAGGTTGGCCGTGATCGCAGCATCGTCGTCGCCGCCCAGACCGCCGACAGCGAGGTGCAGATCCGCGCCGCGCAGGTGATGAGCGACATCCGCTCCGCGGGCTATCGCAACGTCCGGCCCGCCTTGTCGGGTCGTTAGACCGGCCGGTCGGCCCGCGCCCGCCTGTTCTGTTGTATCGTCCTGCGATGCAACTGGACGCCAATGTTTTCGACACCTGGGCCTTTCGCCGCACCACGGAAGGCATTCGCTTCCTGCTGCTGCACACGTCGGTGGAAAAGGCCGAGCGCTACTTCAACGGCGGACGTTTCTGGCAGATTCCCAGCGACCAGGTGAAGGACGGTGAGCACATCACCGACGCCATCGCCCGCAACCTGCGCGCCTTCGGACTCAAGGCGCAGAACATCTGGGCCGCCGAACACGCGTACACCATCTACAACCGCCGCTTCAACACCATGCAGCTGATCGGTGTCTACGCCGCCGAAGTGCTCGAAAGCGTGGTGCGCCTCAATGCCGCGGAACACGCGGAGTACCAGTGGCTGCCGTTCGAGGAGTGCCAGCAGCGCGTGCATTACCGTGGACTCAAGGACGGGCTGCGCTCGGTGAACGAATACGTCACCGGCGTCGCCGCCCCGGCGCGCGAACTGTGCCTGTATTCGGCGGGCGACTCGTGACCATGTTCGCGTACATCTGCCTGGGGTCTAACAACCTGGAACGTTCCGC
The DNA here is from genome assembly GCA_029266835.1 of Steroidobacteraceae bacterium. Taxonomy (GTDB): domain Bacteria; phylum Pseudomonadota; class Gammaproteobacteria; order Steroidobacterales; family Steroidobacteraceae; genus CADEED01. Next base: position 17 of record JAQSWD010000054.1, on the reverse strand, counting down.
GCGTTTCTATGATGCCA
>JAQSWD010000181.1 GCA_029266835.1 Steroidobacteraceae bacterium | reverse complement strand
CGGATCTTGCCGATGTTGTTGCCGACCACGGTGGTCCAGGGCAGTGCGGTGATCAGCAGGAACATGGCGAGCGCGGAAATCCAGATTCCGGTGACGGCGTGCAGGTCGCGCCAGAACACGCGAGATCCACGGCCAAGTCGGGGATAGAGCACGCCGGCGATGCCGTTCGTTTCGCGCGGCCACCAGAGGAACAGGCCCGTGCCCAGCATGATGATGGCCCAGCTCGCCGCCAGTTCCACGAGCAGTGAACCCGTGCGCCCGGCGAGCAGCTCGCCGTGGATCATGCGTACGATTTCCGTGAACCGCGAGGTGTGCGGCACGCTCTTCAGGATTTCCAGCGACTCGGGATGCACATAGACGACGCGCCCGGCGCCGTCGGTGCCGTAGAGATGTACGCGTACCGCATCATCGGGTTCGAGCGGCACTTCGTAGACGAACAACTTCGATCCCGGCAGTGACGCGATGGCCGCCGCGACGTGTTGCTCGCCCGTCGCGCGTTGCCCGGTAATCGCCAGCGAATCCACGCCGCGGTCGGCGAAGGCGTCGATCTGTGGCTTGAACAGGAATATCGAACCGGTGAGCGCCAGCACGAGCACGAACGGGATGCACAGCAGCCCCGCATGAAAGTGCCAGCGCCAGAGCCCCTTCCAGGTGATGTTCATGGTGCCGGGTGGGGAAAGTGGGGAAAACCAAATCTCGCCGATCGCACCAGCTTCCCGGCTTTGCACGTCGGCTGCTCAATCACACACTGGGTCTCCATGTCGCGCAAATTGCGAATCCACGTTCCGAATTCTTTCTACCACGCCACACTGCGCGGCAACCATCGGCAGAATCTTTTTCGCGCCGAAAGCGACAGAAAGCTGCTGAACGCGATCGTTGCGCGCGCGATGGACCTTTACGACTCGCGCATCCATGCCTATTGCTGGATGACGAACCACCTGCATTTTCTCATCCAGGTGGGAGACGCGCCGCTCGGGTCCCTGATGCGACAGATCGCTTCAAGTTACGCGCGGGCTTTCCAGATGAAGCTGGAAACCACGGGGCATCTCTTCGAGCGCCGCTACCACGCGCGGATGGTGGCTGCGGATGCATATCTGCTCGCGGTACTTCGCTACGTCCATCTCAATCCGGTCCAGGCGGGCCTCGTCAGCTGCGCCGACCACTATCCCTGGTCGAGCCATCTTGCGTACACCGGCGGACGTGCGGAGCCGTGGCTGACCACGGACTTCGCGTTGTCGATGTTCTCTACCAGCCTGGCAGCGGCGCGAGCGGGGTATCGCCGTTTCATGGCCGATGGGGACCCCGACTGGTCTCCGCAAGCCGATGAGCCCGCAGCGGTGCTGCCTCCGCCAATTACTCGCAAGAACGTCTGGCATCCGCCCACCCAGGCAGCGCAAACGGTGGAGCAGCTGTTGGCCGAGGCATGCGCACGGTTCGGCATCCACGCTACCGATCTCCGTTCGGCCAGCCGTGAAAGGAGGGCGGTGCTGGCACGGGGATGGATCGGCCAGGAGGCCATGGCGCGAAACGTCGCCACCCTGTCGGAAATCTCACGCCTTCTGGGCCGTGACCGGTCGACGCTGCGGCATGCCATGCGGCTGCTGAAGGACGAGCCGGCTCGCGAACTATTTCAGGCCGAATCAGGGATTTAGGTCCGGGTTTTGTCTTTTCCCCACTTTCCTCACCCGGCACCGTGAAGTATGCTTCGCGCCCTTCAGTAGTCGCGTAGCTCAGTGGTAGAGCACCTCCTTGACATGGAGGTGGTCGGTGGTTCGATCCCACTCGCGACTACCATTTCACCGACCCGGTCCGCGGAATTCACCCGACGGCTGGTTTCCGTCGGATCCCGCACTCTCTGCTTTCTGACCCAGCGGAGAGTTCCATGCTCAAGTTTTTCGGCAGCGCCGTCGGCATCATCTTCCTGATCGGGCTGGTGGTGGTGATCCTGCTGCTCAAGTTCATTTTTTAGGCCATTTGTTGGTGTGCGAACCCGACTGAGATTCGCCCTCCCGCTGGCGCTGCTGTGCGCCGGCGTCCGCGCGGCCGGTATCGACGTGGAAGTCGAGGGCCTCAACGAAGAACAGCGCGAGGCTGTCCTCGCCACGCTCCAGCTCGGTGAGTACAAAAAGCGCGACGCGTCCGCGGCCGAGCTGCGCGCCGCGTATTCGCAAGCCGACGAGCAGGTGCGCCAGGCGCTCGAACCCTTCGGCTTCTACGACGCTCAGGTGGACAAGTCCTTGAGCGGCGACGCCAACAGCGGCTGGAAAGCGAAGATCACCGTGCAGCCCGGCGAACCCGCCATCGTGCGCCGCTCGCGTGTCGAAGTGACCGGCGAAGGCCGGGACCAGCGCCGCGTCAAGCAAGCGGTGGAGGCTTTCCAGCCCAAGGACGGCGCCCGGCTGGATCACCCGACCTACGAAGCCAGCAAGGCCGTCATCGAAACCTCGCTGCGCGGTTCGGGCTATCTCGATGCCAAGGCGGTGCAGAAGCGTGTCACCGTCCGCCCCGAAGAGAATTCCGCCGAAGTCGACCTGCGTTACGAAAGCGGTCAACGCTACAAGTTCGGCGATGTGCGGTTCTCCGGGGATGCGCCATTCAGCGAGAACTTCCTGGGCGATTTCGTGCCCTGGCGCGAGGGCGCGTACTTCAACTCCGAGCAGGTACTCAACCTGCAGCAGCGCCTCGTCGACGCCGACTATTTCGAGCTTGTATCCGTGACGCCCGCGCTCGACGAGAAGAAGGACGGAACCGTCCCAGTGGACGTGCTGCTGAAGCGCGATGAGCGCACGGTGTATTCCGGAGAGGTGTACTACAGCACTGACTTCGGCGGCGGCGTGCGAGTGGGCGCGCAGCGCCGCTGGTTGAACCGCAAGGGGCACAAGGCGGACGCGCAGGTGGAATACTCGCAGCGCCTGCAGGAAGCGGCCGTGCACTACCAGATTCCCCGTCCCAGCCGCGAAGACCGTTCTTATGATTTTGGTGTGGCGTATCGCGATGAGACCACCGACGTGGCGCGCTCGCGCAATTTCCAGATCGCTGCCTCGCGCTCGGAGAAACGCTGGCACGGATTCACGCGCACGCTCGGCCTGAGATATCTGGTCGGTGACTTCGAGCTGGGCCAGGACGAGGATGAGCTGGAATTCGGCAGCTCCAAACTACTCTGGGCTGAAGGCACGCTGACCCGCCGGCGCGTGAACGACCGCCTCTCGCCGCGCAAGGGTTATGTGTTCGACCTTGGCCTGCGCCTCGCCTCCGAGGCACTGGTGTCGGACACTGACCTGGCGCAGACCTGGGTGCGAGGCACTTACCTGGTTCCGAGCGGCGACAACGCGCGCTTCAAGCTGCGCGGCGAAGTGGGCGCGATGAGCGTCGGCAGTTTCGACGCGTTGCCGCCGGACCTGCGCTTTTTCGCCGGCGGCGACCGGTCCATCCGCGGCTTCGACTATCACGAGATCGGTGAGCAGAACTCCAACGGTCTGGTCATCGGCGGCAAGTACATGGCCGTGGTGAGCGGCGAATACGAATGGTACTTCCGCGAGGACTGGGGCGCGGCCGTGTTCGTCGATGCCGGCGACGCATTCAGCGACCAATTCCAAGTGAACGTGGGCGCGGGTGTTGGCTTGCGCTGGCGTTCGCCGCTGGGGCCCATCCGTGTCGATGTGGGCTTCCCGGTGCAGACGGATCGCGACCTCGAGAACAGCTGGCGGCTGCACGTGCAGCTGGGGCCGGACTTGTGAGGCGCGCACCATGAGGGCCGGCGTGAAGAAGACGCTCAAGTGGTCGGGCCTGGGTCTCGGGACCCTGATCGTGCTCGTGCTCGCGGTAGTTTGCTGGTTGCTGTTCACGACGTCGGGAGCCCGCTGGGTGGCGGGCTTCGCCACTTCGCGATTCGCACCGCAGGTGAGTTTCGCTTCGCTCGACGGAACCATCGCCGGCGAACTGACGGTGCGTGATTTCCAGTTCAAGGGGCCGCCCGACGCGGCGCAGATCCGGATCGCCGAGTTGTCGGTAGAGCCGACATTGATGATGCTGTTTTCGCGGGCGTTGCGCATCGAGAATGCGCGAGTGCGCGGGCTGCTGGTCATTCTGCCGGTTCAGCCGCGTCCGGACGAACCCGACAAGCCCCTTTGGGTACGTCCCCCGCTGGACATCTTCGTCGACAATTTCGCGCTGCTCGACGGCCGCATCGAGAAGGGCGGCGAGCCCTTGTTCACCGTCAGGCAAGTCGATGTGTCCGCGGAATGGCACGCGGAGGAATTGCGCATCCACCGCCTGAGGCTGCTGCCCGGCGACATCGAGGGCAATCTCGATGTGCAGGGGCGCGTGACGCCGGCCGGCAAGCTGGTTCGCGGCGAGATCGACGCGCGCTGGTCGAAGGTCGTGATTCCGGAGCACCTGGCGGGCCGGGTGCTGCATACGCAGGGCGCAGTGCGATTCGATGGCACACCCGAGGCCTATGCGCTGAC
>JAQSWD010000180.1 GCA_029266835.1 Steroidobacteraceae bacterium | reverse complement strand
CGGTGGCATGAAGACCACCGAAGTCATCAACGCTCTCGGCGCGCTCGCGCATGAATACCGGCTGGCGATTTATCGGCTCCTGGTAGAACGAGGACCCCAGGGGTTGTCCGCGGGCGCCATCGGCGAGCGGGTAGGCCTCGTTCCTTCTTCGCTGACCTTCCATCTGCAGGCATTGCAGCGCGCGACGCTCATCACGCAAGTGCGCGCCAGCCGCCAACTCATCTACAGCGCCGACTTCAACGTGATGAACGAACTGGTCGGCTATCTCACGGACAAATGCTGCGTGGCGAGCGGTGAGACCTGTACGTCCGACTGCAAGCCGGCGCGCGCAAGCAAGACCCCGAGGCGTCGCGATGCGGCATAGGCCTTGCTATCGCCGCAGTCCGGCGGGCTCCGGGCTTTGTGCACGAGCATGTCACTCCAAGAGGTTCCCATGACCGAGCGTCCGTTCAATGTCTTGTTCTTATGCACTGGCAACTCTGCCCGCAGCATTCTGGCGGAGGCTCTCGTCAATCATTGGGGACGGGGCAAGTTCGCCGGATTCAGTGCGGGCAGCAGTCCAAAAGGTGCGGTTCATCCCATTGCCCTGGAGCTGCTCAATCACATGAAGATGTCCACGGAGGGCATGCGCAGCAAGAGCTGGGATGAATTCGCCAGGCCCGGCGCGCCCTCGCTCGATTTCGTTTTCACGGTCTGCGACAACGCGGCGGGCGAGATGTGCCCGATCTGGCCCGGTCAGCCGATGACCGCGCACTGGGGAGTTGAAGACCCGGCTGCGGTCGAAGGCTCCGAGACTGAAAAGTGGATTGCGTTTCGAAAGGCGTTTCGCGAGCTCGAGAGCCGCATCAAGATCTTCACGAGCCTGCCGATCCGCTCGCTCGACCGCGTGAAACTTCAGCAGACGCTGCGGGATATCGGCAAGAGCCACGCCGCGGACGAAGTGGCCTGAGCTGGAGAACCTGTGACAGCCGCCACGATCTATCACAATCCCAATTGCGAGACTTCGCGCAACACCCTGGCGCTGATTCGCAATGCCGGCATCGAGCCGACCATCATCGAGTACCTGAAACACCCGCCAACGCGGGAAAAGCTTTCAAAGATGATTGCAGACGCCGGCCTGAGCGTACGCGCAGCGCTCCGCCAGAAGGGCACGCCCTACGATGAGCTCGGCCTCGGAAATCCCGCGCTCACGGACGATCAGCTGCTCGATGCGATGATGGCGCACCCGATCCTCATCAATCGCCCCTTTGTCGTGACCGAGCGAGGAGCGCGGCTCTGCCGGCCGTCGGAAGTCGTGCTGGACATTCTTACCGAGCCCCAGCGTGGATCTTTCGCCAAGGAAGACGGCGAGATCGTGATCAATGAAAGAGGGGAACGCGTTGGTCGGTAGTCTTCAGGATTTGCCGAACATCGTTCCCGAAGCGTTTCGAGCGATCGATCCCGAGCGCCTGGCGCGCCACGCGTCGACTCGCGCGCCGAAGATTCTGCTGCTCTACGGTTCGCTGCGTGAGCGCTCGTACAGCCGCTTCCTCACGCAGGAAGCCGCTCGCCTGCTCGAATCATTCGGCGCCGAAACCCGCATCTTCGATCCACGCGGTTTGCCACTGCCGGATGCGGTCTCGGCCGATCATCCGAAAGTGCAGGAGCTGCGTGCGGCGTCCATCTGGTCAGAAGGGCAGGTGTGGTGCAGCCCGGAGCGGCATGGCGCGATCAGCGCCGTCATGAAGGCGCAAATCGACTGGATCCCGCTTTCGGTCGGCAGCGTCCGGCCGACCCAGGGCCGCACTTTGGCCGTCATGCAGGTGAGCGGTGGGTCTCAATCCTTCAACGCGGTGAACACCTTGCGATTGTTAGGCCGATGGATGCGGATGATCACGATACCCAATCAGTCATCCGTGGCGAAGGCATACCAGGAGTTCGACGACGCGGGCCGCATGAAACCGTCTTCCTACTACGATCGGGTCGTCGACGTGATGGAAGAACTCGTGAAGTTCACGCTCCTGACGCGCGACTCCGCCGAGTACCTGACGGATCGCTACAGCGAGCGCAAGGAAGACGTCGCCAAGCTGGAAGCGCGCGTCAACCTGCGTTCCATCTGAGCGCGGGAACTCGCGCTTCGCATCGAGGAAGAAATGTCGACATTCGAACGCTTTCTGACGCTATGGGTTGCCCTGTGCATCGTGGTGGGTATCGCACTCGGGCATTTCCTGCCCGGCGCGTTCCAGGCCATCGGCGGGCTGGAAATCGCCCGGGTGAACCTCCCGGTGGCGATGCTCATCTGGCTCATGATCATCCCCATGTTGATGAAGATCGACTTCGGCGCGTTGTCCAAAGTCAGGGAGCACTGGCGTGGCATCGGGGTCACGCTCTTCATCAACTGGGCGGTCAAGCCTTTCTCCATGGCGGCGCTCGCGTGGCTGTTCATCGGGCACTTCTTCCGGCCATGGCTGCCGGCCGATCAGATCGACAGCTACATCGCCGGTCTCATCCTGCTCGCGGCCGCGCCGTGCACGGCGATGGTGTTCGTGTGGAGCAACCTGTGCCGCGGCGAGCCGCATTTCACGCTGAGCCAGGTGGCGGTGAACGATCTCATCATGGTGTTCGCGTTCGCGCCCATCGTGGGGCTGCTGCTCGGACTCTCCGCCATCACCGTGCCCTGGAACACGCTGCTGCTGTCGGTGGGGCTCTACATCGTCGTTCCCGTCATCATCGCGCAGGCCGCTCGCAAGCGGGTACTGGCGTCGGGCGGTTCAGAAGCGCTCACGGCGTGGCTCGGTCGACTGCAGCCGTTGTCGTTGCTCGCTCTGCTTGCCACGCTTGTACTACTGTTCGGATTCCAGGGAGAGCAGCTCATCGCGCAGCCGGTGATCATTGCGTTGCTGGCGGTGCCGATCCTGATCCAGGTCTATTTCAATTCGGGATTGGCCTATCTATTGAATCGCATCTCGGGAGAAGCGCATTGCGTGGCGGGTCCGTCCGCGCTCATCGGCGCCAGCAACTTCTTCGAACTGGCCGTGGCGGCTGCCATCAGCCTCTTCGGGTTCAAGTCGGGGGCCGCGCTTGCCACGGTGGTGGGGGTATTGATCGAAGTGCCGGTGATGTTGTCGGTGGTCAAGATCGTGACTGCCAGCAGGGGCTGGTACGACCGTGGAGTGGCGGTGCAACGCCTTGGCAAAGCGACCAAGGCCGCCTGACCCACTAACGCAGCAGTAGCACGGGAATCAGGCAGGTACGCGCCATGGCCCTCAATCCCTGTCCGCATCCGTATAGACAATGATCGACAGCATGCGGATCGGAGTCTTGATCAGCTTTTCCGGTCCGTGCGGCACTTCACCCGAAAAGGTCAACGCATCCCCGGGTTTCAGCAGGTGCGTCTCATCGCCGTGTCGATACGTGAGCGAGCCCTCCAGTAGATAGATGAACTCCGTGCCCCGGTGTTCGAAGCCCGGGAACACTTCGCTCTTGTCGTTCAGGGTCACCAGGAACGGCTCGAACGCACGGCGGGGGCCGCGGTTGGAGGCGAGCAGGTGGTAGGTGTGTCCGCGCTTGGTGCCTCGCCGCACCACCTCCAGTCCCTGGCCCTTGGGGACATGTTGAGCGACACCCTGCGGCTTGCCGATGTCATTGAAGAGATTCGCCAGCGGGATGCCGAGCGCAGAGGTCAACGCGGCCAGCGTTTCGAGGCTCGCGGACACTTCACCGTTTTCGAGCCGGCTCAACATGGCCGAGCTGATGTTGGATCGCCTGGCCACTTCCCCCAGCGTCAAACCCATTGAATTTCGCACGCGGCGAGCCGTCTCGCCGATCTGGCGGGACAGCGTGGATGGAGTCGGTGTCTGTTTCATGTCCCCTCGATGCCTGGGACCGCGCACGGTTGACGGTCTGCGGATCGCATGTTATCCATATGCAACAAAATTAACTATCATGCAACTCGATCATTCATGCCCCATCGATTGTTGAGGTTCGCCCTGGCTTCGAGCCACCCGGAGCCGCGGATGTTCCGCGAACCGGAGCGCCTCAAGAAATCGTACGAAGTGGTGATCATCGGTGGCGGCGGGCATGGCCTCGCCGCGGCTTACCACCTGGCGCGCGACCATGGCATTCGCGACGTGGCCGTGCTCGAGCGCGGATATCTCGGCGGCGGCAACACTGCTCGCAATACCACGATCATCCGCTCGAACTATCTCACACCGGAGGGCGTGAAGTTCTACGACGCCAGCGTGCAGTTGTGGCGCGAGCTGTCGGTGGAGCTCGACTTCAACCTGTTCTACGCGACCCGCGGGCATTTGACGCTCGCGCATTCGGATGCGGACCTGCGCACCGCGCGCTGGCGAGCCGAGGTCAACAAGCATTTCGGGGTCGACTCCGAAGTGGTCGATCGCGAGTTCGTGAAACGGAAAGTTCCGCTCATTGATCTCGAGTGCGGCGGACACGCCCCGATTCTCGGCGCCCTGTGGCACGCGCCCGGGGCGAT
>JAQSWD010000053.1 GCA_029266835.1 Steroidobacteraceae bacterium | reverse complement strand
GCCGGACTGCTTGTCCTTCCAGTTCTCGCTGGTGGCGACGCGGATGTTGGCCACCGTCATGCCCGAAGGCATGGCGCGGGTCTCCGGGTCTGCGCCCAGATTGCCAATGAGAATGACTTTGTTGATACCGCGCGCCATTGCGTGCCCTTCATCGAAAGAAATTGTGGATGCGGATTGTACGGGCTGCCGCGGCGAAGTTGGGAGCGGCTTTATGCACGCGAGAAGGCAGATTCAGCTGTACGAATCTTTCGTAACTTCCTGAAAGGCTGGCGCATGGCGAAGGACTCGCATCGCGTTCTGATCCTCGGCGGCTATGGCTTCTTCGGGCGCATCATCGCCGAGGGCCTGGCGCGCGTTCCGGGCCTGGATCTGCTGGTGGCGGGTCGCGACGCCAACAAGGCCACCGCCCTCGCCTACCAGCTCGGGCTTCGCGCGGAAAATGCCCGCGCGCTCGATGCCGGCGACCCCAGACTCGCCTCGGTGTTGCGCAAGCTCGGCGTGAACACTCTGATCCACACCGCCGGACCCTTCCAGGGCCAGCAGTATCACGTGGCGCGCGCCTGCATCGAGGCGCGCACTCACTACCTGGACCTGGCTGACGGACGGGCTTTCGTGACCGGCATCGGCACCCTGGACGCGCCCGCGCGCGCCGCCGGCGTCTGCGTGATTTCGGGAGTGAGTTCATTGCCCGCGCTCACGTCCGCGGTGGTGGACCTGCACCTTCCGTACTTCAAGCGCATCGAGTCCATCGCGATCGGCATCAGCTCGGGCGCCAAACTACCCGGCATCGCGACGGTCCGCGGGGTCATGGGCTATTGCGGCAAGCCGTTCCAGGTCTGGGAGAACGGCGCCTGGGTGCAGACATATGGCTGGCTGGATCGGCGCACCTTCGAGTTTCCCAAGCCCATCGGCGCGCGGTTGTTAGGACGTTGCGACGTTCCCGACCTCACGCTGCTGCCGGCGCGTTACCCTGGCGTCCGTGCCGTGAGCTTTCACGCGGGCTTCGCCAGCGAGACCGGCCACAAGCTGGTGGAATGGCTCGCCACGCAGGTACGAAGTGGCCGCGTGAAATCCGCGGCGCCGTATGCCGGCGCGCTGTATCGCGTTGGGCGCTGGCTGGAATCGATGTTGCCAGACCGCGGCGCCATGTTCGTCCGCATGCAGGGCACGAACGACGACGACCGCCCGCGCACGCTGAACTGGCAGCTGCTGGCTTACGACAATCACGGCCCGCACATTCCCTGCGGGCCGGCAATTGCGCTGACGCGCAAGATCGCGAGCGGCAAGCCGCCCGAGCCGGGCGCACGGCCCTGCATGGGCATGCTCACGGTGAAGGAGATACTGGAGCCGCTGCAGGGCCTGAGCCTGCGCGAACTCGCGCCGGCGGTGCCGACTTACGTTTCCAGCTGAGACAGGCGATCAGAATTCGAACTGGAATCCGAACGACGGCAGCATGGGCAGCCAGTAGGTTTCTTCGGAGTGCAACCGGAGCCAGCCATCGGCATTGCGCTCCAGTTGATAGGATTCCGTGCAGCAGGGATTCCTGCGGTTCAGCAGATTGGTGACTTCCAGGTAGTAGTTGAGGCGGCTGCCGCGCAGCTGCACCGTGCGGCTGGCGCGCAGATCCACGCGCGCGTAGGCGCCTAACTTCTCGCCGTTGCGGGGGCCCGCGACGATGACGTCAACGGGCTGCCCGCCGGGGGGCGTCACCTGCGCCTGTCTGAGCCTGGTCGTCGGCGCTCCGCTGTGATACAGGCCGGCCAGGTTGAGGTTCCACCTGGCGGCCGTCCACGACAATCCGAATGACAGGCTGTGGCGCTGTTCCCAGAGCCGCGGAGTCCAACCTTCGCCCACCACGTCCTCCTCGGCCGATGCCAGCGACACGCTGGCCCAGCCGGCGAAACCGCTGTCGGCTTCGCGGCGCGCGGTGATTTCCACACCCTGCGCGCGCGCGACCGGCGCATCGATGCGGACGCGATCCACCGCGCCCTCGGGAATGAGTTGCACGGGGTCGAGCGCATTCTCGAATCTCGGCCGCAGCCGCGAGTAATCCTTGCGATACACATCGACCCGCGCGGACAGCCCGCGATCGAAGCGATGCGTGTAGCCCAGCACCGACTGGCGCACGCGTTCGGGCTGGAAGAACGTCGTCAGGTTGTCCTCCACCTGCAGCTCGTGGATACCCTGCGGCTGGTGCGCCACGCTCCAGGCGGCGCGCAATTCGCCGCGCTCGCCGATGCCGCGGACGGCGTTCAGCCGCGGGCTCGCCTCGGCGAACCCGAGTCCGCCCGGATATTCGTACCGGTCCCATCGCGCGCCCGCTTCGATGACGAAATCACCGGCGATGCGTCCCCGCCATGCGGCATGCGCGCCCAGCTTGTCGCCACTGACGTCGAGATCGTGCGCATGCGAGATGTCGACGAAACCGCCCGGCGCCGTGGGATTCACCTGCGTGGCGATCAACCGGTAGTCGTAATCCGCCTGCGCGCGCCCGGCGTTCACACCGAACAACCACACCTGGCGGCTGGTGGCGTTCCAGGTCCAGTCGCTGCGCACATCCAGAAAGCGGAAGTGGAAGTCGGCATCCACATCGCCGGTGCGATGTTCATCCGAGCCGGCGGCGGCGCGCCACTGGCGAACGGTGGACGTCGCCACCATCGTGCTGGCCTGCAGCCGCTCGCCGAACTCCTGGTCGAGTGTCACCCAGAAGTGGCCGGCGCGTCCTTCGCCAGCCGAATCGATGTCATCGTCATCGTGCGAAACCAGCCGCAAGTCGTCTTCACCCAGCAACACGTGCGCGGACAGCGCGGTGCGATCTCCAATGTCGTAGTACACCGAGCTGAACACGTCCGTGTACCGCGGCGTGATCTGCTCGTCGTCGGCCTGGACGCGCTCCATCACCACGTCGAGATATCCGCGCCGCGCCGATGCCAGCCACGCGCCGCTGCCATCGGCGAAGGTGCCGCCGGTGCGGCCGTACGCGCTCACGAAGCTGATGCCGGCCGCGCTGCGATACTCGTCCTCGGCGCGTGGACGGCGGGTGCGCATGTCCACGACGCCGCTCATGTAGTCGCCGTACTGCGCGGTCATGCCGCCGGTGATGAAGTCGATGCTGTCCACGAGATTGGTGTCGAGCACGCTGAGCGCACCGTCGAGATCGCGGAAATGAAAACCGTTGTGGATCTCCGCGCCGTCGATGCGCAGCAAGGTCTCCTCGCGCCGCCCGCCACGGATGTTCAGCGCGGCGGAAAAGTCGCCGCCGGATACGCCGGGCAGTATCTTGAGCATGCGCACGGCGTCGTCCGCCAGGTGCGGCATCTGCTCGACGCCGCGCCTGTCGAGGAATACGCGTGTGGATCCGGGTGTCGCCAGCGAATATCGGCTGGCGGTGACGTCGACGGTGTCCAGCTGCGCGTCCCCGGCGGGCATGTCGACTTCGACCGCCGCCGCGGGCGGAGCGCCGGGAGCCGCGACGATGAGCCAGTCGCCATCGCCGCCGGGAACCGCGCGAAGCCGCCAGGGCGCGAGGATTTCCTCGAGCAGCTCATCGATTCGCGTGGAACTGGGCGGCGCGCTCAGCGTCATCGCCGGCGTCACCAGGGCGCTGCTGTACACGATGCGGTGCCCGCGCGAAGAGAGCATGGCCAGCGCGGATTGCAGGGTAGCGCCGGCGCGCAATTGAACATCCACCGGCGCGGACGTGGTCGACACGGCCTGCGCGGCCGCCAGCGAAAGCCAGCACGCAGCCGCCAGTGCGGCAAGCAGGCGTTTCACGGTCCTTTCCCCACGCGCAGCACGCCTTCATCCAATGCCAGCGGCATGCCCGTGATCAACGAAGCCCGCTCGAGCATCGCGCCTGCGTCATGGCCCGGCATGCTCCCGTGAAGGCGGATGTCCTGCACGCGCGCCTGCGTGGCGGCGTCGGCATAGAGGAGTTGCCAGCCATGTTCACGAGCCAGCCACGCGAGGAGTTCGGACAGCGGACGATTTTCGATGTCGAATCCGGGGGCCGTGGCCGCCACCCATTCCCAGAGCGCGCCGTGGCTGGGCTGCTCGTGCTCGACGCGGATTTGCCCGCCGGACACGTCGGCGGAATCTCCGGCCCCCAGGTCGACGGAGGCGCCACCGTCGCGCAGCAGCACCACGCGGCCCTCACGCACCTGCACGCGCGTGTTCTGCGCCGTCACGCGCACCTGGAACTGCGTGCCCACGTGCCGCACGGCGCCCGCGGGCGTGAGGATGCGCAGCGCGGTGCGCGCGTTGAGTCCGCCGGAATCCACGTACAACGCGCCTTCCAGCAATGTCACCTGCCCCGTGTCATCGAAGCGAAGCCGCGTGTCGCGATCGAGGCGCAGTGAAAGCGCGTCACCGACGGCCAGCGCCACGCGGCCACCGCCGGTACTCAACACCTCGCCGCTGCGCAGGATGGTGGCTATGGAAATGTCACGGCCGGAATCCAGCCGTGCCTGGCCTTGCAGAGCGGCGACGCGCGCCACGTCCAACGTCGACCGACTTGCGTTCCACAACCATGACGAGGCGACCACGGCCGCGATTCCAGCCGCAATGGCGAGCGCGAAAATGGGCCGGCTCCGCGGGCGGGCTCGTTCGCGGCCCTGTTGATCAAGACCCCGCCGCCAGCTGAGCATGGCCGCGGCGCGCGCACGCTCGAGCGCCTCGGCGGAGGGCTGGTCGCGTTCTCCCGCCAGTTTCAGCAGCGATTCGATCTGCGATTCGGGTTCGCGGCTCATGGCATGCCCGCCGCGCCGCCTCGCAGCAACGTGAAAGTCTCGCGGAAGGACCCACGGGCGCGCGTCAGCAACGATTCGGTGGCCTTGGCGCTGCGGCCCAGGCGCAGGGCGATTTCGGCGACGCTCATGTCACGCACGTACTTCCACTCCAGGACGTCGGCGTAGGGTGGCGGTAGATAGTCCAGCGCGGCGAAGATGGCCGCGCGGAGCTCCTGCTGGCCGGCCAGCATCAACGGGTCCGAGCCTTGTGTGGCCAGCAGCGATTCCAGCGCCGCGCGAACCTCCGGGTCGTCCTCCGCCAGCGCGGGCGCGGCGGCGAAGTGGCGCGCATCTCGCCAGCGTGCCGACAACTCGCGCCGGCACAGCGTGCACAGCCAGGTCATGAGCGCGGCCTCGCCGCGCCAGGTGCGCAGGCTTTCCAGCGCGCGGCAGAGGGTGGCTTGCGCCACGTCTTCAGCCGCGGCCGGGTCCTCGGGCAGCCGGCGTTTCACGAAGCGGAACAGCTTCGGGTAGTACTCGTTGAAGAACTGGTCGAAAGCGCGCGCGTCGCCGCGCAGCAGCCGTTCCACCAGTTGTTGGTCGGGGTTGCCCATCGGGATGGTTAGTGTGCCGGGGAGAGGGAAATCCTTCGCGCGTTTCTTCATCGGCGAAGGAAAAGCCGGCCGGAAGCGCACTAACCGCCTGTCACCTTCCTGGAGCGCCCCATGTCACGAAGAATCCCGGCCTCGATAGGCATCCTGCTCATGGCCGCCGGGTGCGGCGATGGCGGCGCCGGTAATGCCGGTTTCGAAAATCCCGACAGCCCGGTGAACATCACCCTGGCGCCGGAGAACACCGGCGATGGCTGGACTCCATCCACTCCGGCCGCCGAGGGCCTCGACACCCGGCAGCTGGGCTCGATCTTCGATTCCATACGCGACGGGCACTTTCCCGGCGTCGACTCGATGGTGGTGGTGCGCAACCAGCGCCTCGTGGCCGAGGGCTATTTCAATGGCTTCGATCGCGACACGGTCCACGAGCTGCGGTCCACCGGCAAGAGTTTCATTTCGACGCTCGCGGGCATCGCGATCGACCAGGGGTTGATGGGCCTCGACGACACTTTGTCGCAGCACATCCCCGACTTCGATGGCTACCGCAACATGGATGCGGACAAGCGCGCCATCACGCTGCGCCACCTGCTCGACATGAGCTCCGGGCTGGACTGCAATGACTGGGATTCTTCGTCTCCGGGTAACGAAGAAAAGATGTACGACAGCCGCGACTGGATCAAATTCATGCTGGACCTGCGCATGATCGCCGCACCGGGCGCGCGAGCAAACTACTGCACCGGAGGGGTGGTGTTGCTGGCCGAGGCGGTGTCGCAGCGCTCGGGCATGGCGCTGGAAAACTATGCGCAGCAATGGTTGTTCGGGCCGCTGAACATCCAGGACTCGGTCTGGCGGCGTTCACCTGACGGTCGCGCCACCGGCGCCACGGGCTTCGGCCTGCGGCCGCGGGACGCGGCCAAGCTGGGGGCATTGTTCGCCAACGAGGGCGTGTGGAACGGCACTCGCATAGTCTCCGAGAACTGGGTGGCCACCACGCGCGAGCGTCCAACTTCTCTGCGCAACCAGGGTTATGGCTCTCTCTGGTGGAAGAGCCGCTTCACACATGGCACGGGACAGATCGAGGCAGTCTATACCTCGGGTAATGGCGGGAATTTCGTGTTCACCATACCGTCGCATGAGCTGGTGGTGGCGTTCACGGGTTCGAACTACAACACGGAACGCTCGGACACGCCGCTGCAGATCATGCCGCTGATTCTCAGCGCCTTGCCCTGAGCGGCCGCGTTAGATCTCCGACCACATCCTCAGCAGGTTGTGATACTGGCCGGCGAGGGCGAGCGTCTCCTCGCTCTCGCCGTGCTTGCCGCGCACGCGCTGGATGCTCTGGTCCAGCTGGAACAACAACTCGCGGTGACGGGCATCCGCCACCATGCTCTGCGTCCAGAAGAACGAGCTGATGCGCGCGCCGCGCGTCACCGGATTCACGCGATGCAGGCTGCTCGCGGGGTACAGGATGAGATCGCCGGCCGGTAGTTTGACCGAGTGCTGGCCGAAGGTGTCCGCGACCACGAGCTCGCCACCGTCGTAGTCGGCGGGATCGGTGAGGAACAGCGTAGAGGACAGGTCGGTTCGTATGAAATGGCTGCTGCCGGGAACCGCGCGCACGGCGCCATCGATGTGCATGCCGTAATGCTCGCCGCCCTCGTAGCGGTTGAACAGCGGCGGTACGGTCTTGAGCGGCAACGCTGCCGAAAAGAACAGCGGGTTGCGCGCGAGCGCAGTGAGAATCAGCTCGCCGAGCTGGCGCCCCACGGGCGAAAGCTCGGGAAGCTGGCGGTTGCGCTTGGCCAGGGCGCCCTGCTCGCCCACGGTGGCCTTGCCGTCGGTCCACTCGGCGGTGTCGAGCAGGCGGCGGCATTCCGCCACCTGTTCGGCCGTCAGCACCTTGGGCACATGGATCATCATGCGCGGATGTTAGCCCACGGAATGATCAGAACGAAAAGTTCACGGTCAGCAGCGCGGACATGGGCGTGCCGGGAATGTAACGCGACCCGCCATTGTTCAGAGTGCCGACGTATTCCTCGTCCGCCAGGTTGTAACCGTTGAGCTGCAGCGTCACCTTGTCATTCACCTCGTAGGCCAGCATGGCGTCGATCACCCAATATTCCGGCGCCGTCGGCACGTTGGTCACGCGCGGGTCCGTGATGTTGATGGATCGGGCCACGGTATCCACGTAGCGGACGCCACCGCCGATCTGCAGGCCGAACGGCGTCGTGTAGGTGGTCCACGTCGTGAAGGTCAGCTCCGGCGACCAGTTGATCTGCGAACCGGTCTGGTTCGGATTGCCACGCACCACTTCCGTGTCCATCTTCGCCATGCCGGCGCTGAGCTCCCAGTTGTCGGTGACATTGCCGACGATGCCGATTTCGACACCCCGAATCTGCCGTTCACCCACCTGCACGTAAACGTTCGGGTCCGCGGCGTCCTGAACCAGTTCGTTCTTGCTGGTGCTGTCGAACAGGGCGCCCGTGATGGCGAGCGCGCCGTCGCGGAACTCCCATTTCGTGCCGAGTTCCAGGTTGGTGCCCTCGGTGGGTTCGAGGTCGGACCGGTTCACGTTGTTGGGGTTGGTGCTCAGCGTGAAGTTCGCGCCACCGGGAGGCTGACGCGAGGTGGCATGCGACAGGTACACGCTGCCATTCGCAGCGGGCTTGTACAGCACGCCCAGCTTGTACGAGAACAGCGTGTCGTCGGTCTGCAGGCTGAGCGGCGTGAGCGTGGTGGTGGTGCCGTTCACGACGGCGGTCATGCTCTCGAAATCCGTGTCGAAGGTATCGACGCGGAAGCCACCCGTCACCTGCCAGCGTTCGGCGAAGCTCAGCGTGTCGAAGACGTACGCGCCGATGGTCTGCGTCTCGCCGCGCGTGAAGGCGCCATTGCGCATGGGCGCATAACCCGGCGGAGCGGAAATCAGGCCCGGGTTGTACACGTTGGCGGGAACCAGCGTTCCCAGACTCGTGGGGGCATACGTGGGGTTGTACTGCTCCTCGTCGATGAACTCGACGCCGCCGGTGATGGCGTGGCTGACGCCACCCGTGGTCACCGACGCCGTGAAGTTGGTCTGGTTGGTGAGCAGCGTGTTTTCCTGGAACTTCGACTGTCGCGTTCGGTTCACCGTCCAGTCGGCCGGATTCGCCGTGGGCGCGTTGACGGCGTTCACGCCCGTGAGCACGTAGAACTGCTCGATGCGGCCCACACGCGTGCTGTTGCGTACCGTGAAGGTGTCGCTGAAGTCGTGTTCGAAGCGCGCGGTGAACATGGTGCCGTTGATCTTCTCGAAATCATTGGCATAGCCGAAGTAGGTCTCGCGATCGACCGGGTCGGGGATTACGCCGCCGTTCGGCTGGTTCGGGATGGTGGCGTCGAACTCGGTGTCGTACCAGCCATCGAGGCCGATGGTGCTCACACCGCCGTCCGGCACGTTGTCCTGCTCGGTGTGCAGTAGATAGAAGTACGAGCGCGTGTCGCCGCCGAGTCCGAACGCCAGCGAGGGCGCGACCGCCCATCCCTTGCGCTCGATGAAGTCACGACCGTCCACTTCGCCGTCCTGGTACATGGCATTGAGGCGCAGCGCCGTGCCCGAGCCTTCGAAGGCATGGTTGAAGTCGCCCGTGACGCGCCCGTTGGAGGCCGTGCCATAGCTGGCGGTGCCACGCGTGAAGCTCTCGACCGTGGGCACCTTGCTCACGAGGTTCACGTAACCCGAAGCCGCGCCGCGACCGTAGTCCGGGCCGGCGGGACCCTTGGCGATCTCGACCTGCTCGGTGTTGAAGGTGTCGCGCGAGACGGAGCCGAGATCCCGGATGCCATCGATGAAGATGCTGCCCTGCGTGTCGAAGCCACGCATGAAGATGGAATCGCCGGTGGCGGTGTTGCCGTTCTCGCCCAGCAGGAACGTGACCCCGGGCGTATTGCGCAGCGCCTGCGACAGCGTGGTCGCGCCCTGCTGCAGCAGCACCTCATCGCTGATGACGGCGATGGTCTGCGGCGTGTCGAGCAATGGCTGCGTGAACTTGGGCGATGCCACCTCTTTCACGTGGATGGACTCTTCCTCGGGTGCGGCCACCGACACCTTCGGCAGCGTCTTGGCATCTTCACTGGCTGGCGTGGTCTGCGCGTTCGCGGCAGCGGCGCTCAGCGCCAGGCTGACGGCAATCGCGACTCGATGACGCGCAAAACCCTGCATTCCCGAGACAAGATCTTCTGACGACACGTGTTTCTCTCCCAATTTCGTGGATGGCCCCGGCTCTGGCCATTCCCGATTCGAACGAGGGAACGACTGGCCTTTGGGGCGCGCCGCCGGTGCAAAAAACCTGCGACGGAGAAATCTTATTGCGAATCATTCTTGTTTGCAAGCAAGAACGTTTCTTATTTAGAGAGGCAGTCGCCTCTTATATAGGAGTCAGCTGCCCTGCTTGTTGGGGTCGCGCCAGGCACGTTCGAAGGGCAGTCGCCAAGCCCTCGGAGCGACGAGCTGGTGGATGGCGTTTGGCCCCCACGATCCGGGCGCATACAACTTCACCGGCGGCGGCGCATCCAGCAGCGGCGCTGACACTTCCCACAGTCGCTCGATGCCCTCGGCGGTGGTGAACAGCGTGTGATCGCCGCGCATCGCGTCGAGGATCAGTCGTTCATAGGCCTCGAGCACATCGCCAATCTGGCCCGTGTCGTTCATCGCGAACTGCAGGCTGTGTTTGTCCAGTTTCATGCCCGGTCCGGGACGCTTGCCATAGAACGACAGCGACGTGCGCGCGGCGTCGGCGAGATCGAAAGTCAGGTGGTCGGGACCATGCGCGCCGATGCCCGAGTCCGCGGGGAACATGCTCTTCGGCGGTTCGCGGAATGCGATGGAGATGATGCGCTGGCCTTCGGCCAGCCGCTTGCCGGTGCGTAGATAGAACGGCACACCCGCCCAGCGCCAGTTGTCGATGCGGCACTTGAGCGCGATGAATGTCTCGGTATCGGATTCCGGCGAGACGCCCTCTTCGCTTCGATAACCCGTGTACTGGCCGCGCACCACATCCGCGGGTTCGATGGGCAGCATGCTGCGGAACACCTTGACCTTCTCTTCGCTGATGGCGCGCGGCGAGAGATGCGTGGGCGCCTCCATGGCCACGAAGCCGAGAATCTGGAACAGGTGCGTGACCATCATGTCGCGATACGCGCCCGTGGATTCATAGAACGCGGTGCGCTTGCCCAGCCCCAGCGTCTCGGGCACGTCGATCTGCACGTGGTCGATGAAGTTGCGATTCCAGATGGGCTCGAACAATCCGTTGGCGAAACGGAATGCGAGGATGTTCTGCGCCGGCTCCTTGCCCAGAAAATGATCGATACGGAAGATCTGCTCCTCCGCGAAGACTTCGTGCAGCCTGGCGTTCAATGCCACCGCGCTCGCGAGATCGGTGCCGAAGGGTTTTTCCATGACGATGCGCGAGTTCGCGACCAGGCCCGCGTCGCCGAGAGTGCGCACCGCCGACAAGGCCGCGCTGGGTGGCACGGATAGATAGTGCAGCCGCCGGCTTTCCGCGCCGATGGCGCTCTCCGCGCGATGCACCGCATCGGCGAGCGCCGCGGCGCCCGCGCCCAGCGGCACGTAGTCGAGGCAGGTCGCAAAGCCGTGCCAGTCGGCATCCTGCACTGCGCTGCGCGAGAACTCCCTGACGGAATCCAGCGCGAAGCTGCGGAAAGATTCCGCGTCCAGCAGATCGAGCGAGACGCCGATGATGCGGCAGGCGGGGATGAATCCTGCGCGCGCCAGGTGGTACAGGCCGGGAATCAACTTGCGGCGCGCGAGATCACCGGTGGCGCCAACCAGAACGACCACCTGTGGGAATCGGGGACCTACACCTGACGGAACCTTCGCCACCTGCAGAGCATGGCATGACGAACAGCGAATCCGCATGAATTCGCGCGCCGCACTTTGTTAGTGCGGCTGAACTCCGATTGCACTATGGAGCGGCTGTTCTTGCCGGCGCCGTGAAGATCACGGCGCCGGCCATGAGGACAACGCGGCCGAGAATGCCGAACGCGCGCTCAGTGCGCGACCATGACCTCCGCGCCCTTGTAGTCGATCGCGATGTCGGTGGGCGCGTCCAGTTCCGACGGGGCCTTGCCACCTTCCTTGATCCAGCGGATGCGGAACGTGCGTTCCTCGGGCATGCCGGTGTAACTGCCCGTACGCGCGCCGATGGTCAGCCGCGACTTCGCGGCGTCGTAACGCATCGGGATGTAACTGAACTGGCCCTTCTCGTACTGGTAGCTCACGCCATCGTCTTCGTAGAGGGCGAAGTCGCCGTCGGCGCCGGTGAACACCAGCAAAGTGATGGGTGCACCCGGCTTCTCCGAGGTGTGCTGGATGTCCGGGCCCACGGGCACGATGGAACCCGCGCGCACGTACAGCGGCATGCGATTCAGCGGCGCGGCCGCATCGACCGATTGCCCGCCGGGCAGTCTGCCGCCGCCGTTGAAGTCATACCAGTCGCTTCCTGCCGGTAGATAGACCTGGCGCTTGCGCGCCTTGTTCTCGTACACCGGCGCAACCAGGAATTCGCCGCCGAACAGGTATTCGTCGCGTACCTTGCGCGCCTGCGCGTCATCGGGGAAGTCCATCGGCAGGCCGCGGACGATCGAGCCGTCCTTGTGATACGTATCCGCCGCGAGCGTGTAGATATAAGGCATCAGCCGGTAGCGCAGCTTCGTGTACCAGACGAGGCTGTCGTACACCTCGGTGCCTGCCGGCGCGATGTTCCAGATTTCGCGCGTGGGGAACTGACCATGCGAACGGAACACCGGCACGAAGGCGCCCATCTGGAACCAGCGCAGGTTGAGCTCGCGCCATTCCTCCTGGTCCGCAGGCTTCATGGGTTGCGCGTTGTAACGCGCTTCGGTGGCGAAGCCGCCGATGTCGAAGGTCCAGTTCGGAATGCCCGAGTAGGAAATGCTGACGGCGGAGGAGATCTGGTTGTACAGATCGGGCCAGCGCGACACGATGTCGCCACTCCACAACGTGGCGGCATTGCGCTGGATGCCCGCGGTGCCCGAACGCGTGAGTATGTACTGGCGCTTGTCAGGGTTGGCGGCGCGGCCCCCTTCATATACGCCGGCCGAATGCACCAGCGCATAGGTGTTGAAGAACTGGTCCGCCGGCCCCATCGCCGTCGGACCGTTGCGGTCCTTGAGCGACTGGATGTCGAGATTCGAATGCGGGTCGGGCTCGGTCGCGTCCATCCACCACGCATCGAAGCCGAGGACGCCGAGTTTCTCGTTCACCTGGCGCCAGTACATCGCACGCGCCTCGGGCGAATACGGGTCATAGAACGCGTTCTTGTAACCCTTGCCTATCCAGTCGACGTAACCATCCTCGACGTTCTTGCGGTAGATGAACCCCGCGGCGTCCAGCTCCTGGTAGTTCTTCGTTTCCGGATAGAACTTCGGCCACACCGAGATCATCACCTTGGCGTTCATCGCGTGGATGTCGTCGACCATCTTCTTCGGGTCGGGGAAACGCGACTTGTCGAAGTCGTGCGAACCCCAGGCATTCTCGGGCCAGTAGTTCCAGTCGAGCACGATGTTGTCGAGCGGTATCTTGCGCCTGCGGTACTCGCGGACCGCGTCGACGATCTCGGCCTGCGTCTTGTAGCGCTCGCGGCTCTGCCAGAAACCGTAGGCCCATTTCGGCAACATCACCGACTTGCCGGTGAGCTCCCGATAACCGGCGATGACGTCCTGCTGGTCATTGCCCGCGATGAACCAGTAGTCGATGGCGCGCCCCACTTCGGAAGTGAACGTCAGCGAATGGCGCTCGGCGTCCGGCAGCGGATCGTTGTGCAGCAGCGCGATGTAGCCGCCGTCCGGTGTCCACTCGAGCCGGAACTTCACGGGCTTGTCCGCCTCCATTGCCACGTCGAACGGGTGATAGAGGGGGTTCCAGTTCTGGCGCCAGCGATCGAAGACGAGTTTGTCGTCGATGAACAATTTGAAGTAGCTGCTTCCGTACAGCTGGAACTTGTGGTCGCCCCCCTTCGCCGACTCGACAGTGCCTTCCCAGGTCACGGTCTGATCGGGAAGGATGTTAGGCGGATTGCCCGGCAGCGGCGTCTTGCCGTCGAGCAGTTCCGCGGGCCAGTTCGAGCGGTCCTTGATGTACTGGTAGTTGATGTCCTTCTCGACGCGCTCGAGCTTCAGCTGGCCGGAGAGGGAGTATTTCGCGGTGAAGCCGCCTTCCTTGCCGGTCGCATCCCTGATCGTCAGATCGCGCGACGCGAGACCATAGGGCCGCGGATTTCCAATGCGCGAGATGCCATTGTTGTCCCAGAGCAAGCCGTAGTTGCGCGTCGAGACGACGAACGGCACCGCGATGTCGCTGTTGTGTTGCGAGAGTTCGAGATCCTCGCCATTGAGATCGACGACGCCGTACTGGTGCTGCCCGCCGCCAAACAACCCTTCGTCGGTGCCCTTGTTGAACCGCTGCGACACGCCGCCCTCGAAACTGCGCGCGGGTTCTTCCGCGAGCAATGGCTTGCCCGAGGGATCGGTGAAGCTCACCGCGCCATTGGCGAGAGACACCTGCGCCACCAGCCGCGACGTGGTCAGCACCACCGCGCCTTCACGGCGCGTCACCTTCCACGATGCCTGGTCGCCGACGGAATCAACCGCCATCAGGCTCCTGGGCAGGTCGAGATTGCCGTCGGCCACCGCGGTGACGTGGATAGTGCGGTCAGTGCGCACTTCGAGACGGACACGACTCTGCGGCGCATCCGCCGGCGTGACGATGAGGCCGGACTCGTTCTGGACGAAGGAGCCTTCGGGCGCGCCCGAACAACCGGCGAGCAACACCACGCACAAGCAGCGCGACAACATCTTCATGGGACCCCTCTCGTTCATTTCGAAATTCTTTGCCGGGATTCTACGAGGGGAGGCATCGGATTTGCCGGAAAGCGAAGCCCTGCTTCGTCAGGCGCCGCCATGTCTCGCCTTCCGGCATGGTCGCGGTGAAGCCCGCTATTTCCCGAATGAAAGTACAATGCTCTAATGAAAAACCAAGATCAAGGGGGACTGCGCAAATGGCGGACTTGCGGGCAGAATCCCCCCGTTCACGGCTGAAACCACAAGAACCATGGCACCCAAGGAAACCGCCCCACGCGTCAGCCGTTACCGCGCTCCCGCCCTCGAGAAGGGCCTGGATGTGCTGGAACTGTTGGCCGAAGAGAAGACGCCACTCAATCTTTCCGCGATCTCCCAGAAGCTAGGGCGCTCCTCTGGCGAGTTGTTCCGCATGCTCCAGGTGCTGGAATTCAAGGGGTTCATCACCAGCACCGGGAACAGCGCGGGTTATGTGCTCACCAACAAGCTTTTCGCGCTGGCGATGACCCAGGCGCCCGTGCGGTCGCTGGTGGAAACGGCCCTGCCCGTCATGCGCAAACTCACGCAGGACATCGGCCAGTCCGCGCACATCGCCGTCGCTTCCGAAGACCAGATCGTCGTGATCACGCGCATCGAGCGGCCCGGGGATCTCGGCTTCTCGGTTCGCATCGGCTATCGGCGCGAGATCGCGACCGCGACCTCCGGCCTGGTGCTGTTCGCCTACCAGAACGACGAGACGCGCAAGCTCTGGCTCAAGCGATGCCGGCTCAAGGGCGATGCGGCGGAGGACTTCGTCCGCCGCGCGAACGTGGTTCGCGAACGCGGCCACCACGAGGCCGCGTCGCACTTCGTGCGCGGCATCACCGACCTGTCCGCGCCCATCCTGCGCGGTGATGTCGCCATGGCGGCGTTGACCGTGCCCTTCGTGCACAGCAATCCGCTGGTCATGGACATGACCCATGCGGTCGAGCATGTACGATCCGCGGCGGCGCAGATTTCAGAAGACATAGTTCACGGCGATCTTCCGTAAACGACAAGGGGGAAGCTTGAAGAAGGAATTCATCACGCCGGGCTTTCTCGGCGCCACGGTGCTCGTGGTCGCGCTGTTCGCGTTCTGGGGCATGTCCAACAGTCTCAACGACGTACTGATCCCGCAGTTCCGCAAGACCTTCCTGCTGGGCGACTTCGCCTCCAGCTTCGTGCAGTTCGCGACGTTCATCGGCTATTTCGTGTTCGCGATCCCGGCGTCGTTGTTCATGCGGCGCTTCGGTTATCGCGCGGCGGTGGTCATGGGGCTGGTGCTGTTCGGTACCGGCGCATTGCTGTTTTACCCTGCCGCGCAATACGGCGAGTACCACTTTTTCCTGGGCGCGCTGTTCGTCGTGGCCAGCGGCCTGTCGTTCCTCGAAACCTCGGCCAACCCGATGATCGCGGCCATGGGCCCGGCCGAGAATGCCGACCAGCGGCTGAACTTCGCGCAGATGTTCAACCCGCTGGGGACCATCCTCGGTGTGTTCGTGGGCAAGGAGCTGATCCTTTCCGATCATCACCTGTCGCCCGAGCAGATCCAGGCCATGGAGCCCGCGGCACGTGCCACGTGGCAGGCGGGCGAACTCGCCGCGGTCAAACTACCCTACATGGGCATCGCCTGCGTGGTGCTGCTGTGGGCACTGCTGGTCGGCATCACCAGATTTCCGCCGCTGGCACGGCGCGTCACCGAAGATGCCGATGCATCGGCGGGCGGTTTCAGCGGCCTCAAGGCCTTCCCTCGCTACTGGCTGGGCGTGCTCGCACAGTTCGCCTATGTGGGCGCGCAGGTGGGCGTGTGGAGCTTCGTGATCCGTTACACGCAGTTCAACACTCCGGGCACGGCCGAGAAGATCGCGGCCAACAATCTGATCATCACGCTGGTGTTGTTCTTCGCGGGCCGCTTCGTGGGTACGCTGCTGATGTCGAAGTACCGCCCCGCGTCGCTGCTGACGCTGTTCGCCGCCGCGGATATCGTACTTTGCGTGGTGGCCGCGCTCGCGGGCGGCAACTTCGGGCTGTACGCGCTGATGGCGACGAGCTTCTTCATGTCGATCCAGTTCCCGACCATCTTCACCATGAGCCTGCGCGGCCTGGGCGCGCACACCAAGTCCGGATCCTCGTTCCTGGTCATGGCCATCGTCGGCGGCGCCATCATCCCGCCGTTAATGGGCCTGGTGTCAGACGCCAGCTCCATCAACGTGGCCATGCTGGTGCCGGCGATTTGTTTCGCGGTGGTCAGCTTCTTCGGCTTCACCGCACGCAAGGCCACGGCATGAGCCAGACGCTGGCCCGCCGCGAGCTCGGCCGCACCGGGCTCGAGGTGTGCACGCTGGGTTTCGGCGCCGCGGGCATCGGCAATCTGTATCGCGTGATGGACGACAGCGACGCTCTCGATGCCGTGCACGAGTCTTTCGCCGGCGGCGTGCGCTACTTCGATACCGCGCCCTTCTACGGTTTCGGGCTCAGCGAACTGCGGCTCGGTGCGGCATTGCGTGACGAGGCGATGCCCGTGGTGATTTCCACGAAGGTGGGCCGACGCCTCGTTCCGACGGGTCCGCAGGATGCGCGCGTGGGCCGAGAGGGTTACTTCTCGCCAAGGCCTTTCGACCCGGTGTTCGACTACGGCTACGACTCGGTGATGCGCTCGCACGGGCAAAGTCTCGAACGGCTCGGCGTGAAACGCGTCGACATCCTGCTCTGCCATGACATCGGCCGCCTGACACATGGCGACCAGCATGCCGCCCGCGTGCGCGAATTCCTCGACGGCGGTTATCGCGCCATGCGCGAGCTTCGCGATGGGAAATCTGCGTGGAACTGCTGGAACACTGCCAGCTCGACTGCATCCTGCTCGCCGGGCGTTACACGCTTCTGGAACAGACGCCGCTGGAAACACTGCTGCCGCTGTGTGAAAGCCGCGGCGTGTCCATACTCTGCGGCGGGCCGTTCAACTCCGGCATCCTGGCCGCCGGCTCGCGCGCGGGCGCGAGGTCGCATTACAACTACGTCGCGCCGCCGCCGGCCGTCATCGAAAAAGTGCGCGCACTGGAAACCGTCTGCGCCGAATTCTCGGTGCCGCTGCAGGCCGCGGCGCTGCAGTTCCCGCTCGGCCACCCCGCCGTCGCGAGCGTCGTGGCCGGCTGCGTCACCGGCGCCGAATCACGCAATGCGCTGGCCATGTTCAGGCATGCCATCCCCGCCGGATTCTGGGCCGCATTGCGCGACCGCGGCCTCATCGACGCGCGTGCCCCCCTGCCGGCATGAGAATCGACGCGCACCATCACTTCTGGCGTCTCGACCGTGGTGACTACACCTGGCTGACGCCGGCCCTGGCGCCTATCTACCGCGACTACCTGCCCGCCGACCTGGCGCCACAGCTCGGGGCGGCCGGCATCAGCCACACCGTCCTCGTGCAGGCCGCCGCGACGGTGGCCGAAACCCGTTTCCTGCTGGAGCTCGCGCGCGAGAATCCATTCATCGCCGGCGTCGTGGGCTGGGTGGATTTCGAAGCCGACGACGCGCCGGCAATGATCGCCGAACTGTCACGCGATTCCGCGCTGGTAGGCCTCCGCCCCATGATCCAGGACATTCCCGATACGGAATGGATGCTGCGCGAAAGTCTGGAACCCGCCTTCGAAGCCATGGTCGATCATGGCCTCGTGTTCGATGCGCTGGTCAAACCGCCGCACCTGCCCGCCTTGCGCGAGCTGGCGGGCCGCTATCCGGAACTCTCCATGGTCCTGGATCACGGCGCCAAACCACCCATCGCCAGCGGCGACGTCAGCGAATGGAAGCGTGACGTGGCCGCGCTGGCGCGGGAATCTTCGCTGGTCTGCAAGCTCTCGGGCCTGGTGACCGAGGCCGGCAGTGGCGACCCCGCCCTGCTCGAGGACTGCGTGAACCATTTGCTCGACTGCTTTGGCCCCACGCGCCTGCTCTGGGGCAGTGACTGGCCCGTGTGCGAGCTGGTGTGTTCCTATGCCGACTGGCGCGCGGCCAGCGACCGCCTGCTCGCGAAGCTGGGCGACGCCGAACGCGAACTCATCTATTCGGAAACCGCACGAAAAACCTATGGAATCTGAGCGCCATGCAATCTGAGAGACTCTCGGGCAAGGTAGCCGTGGTGACCGCCGCCGCCTCCGGTATCGGCCGCGCCAGCGCGGAAGCCTTCGCGCGCGCCGGCGCGCGCGTGTTCGCCGTCGACATCGACGCGAAGGCGCTTGGTAGCGTGGCCGGTTGCGAGGGTCGCGTGGTCGATGTGCGCGACGCGACTGCCATCGGCGCGTTCGCTCGCGACGTCGGCAGGATCGACGTGTTATTCAATTGCGCCGGCATGGTACCCAAGGGCACGGTGCTGGACATCGACTTCGCCACGTGGAGCGCCGCCTTCGACCTCAACGTCAATTCGATGTACCACATGATCCGCGCCTTCCTGCCAGGCATGCTCGAAGCGCGCGCGGGCTCCATCATCAACATGTCGTCGGTGGCGGGCTCGATCACGGGCGTGGCCGACCGCTGCGCCTACGGCGCGACCAAGGCCGCGGTCATCGGGCTCACGAAGACGGTGGCCAAGGATTTCGTGCACCAGGGCGTGCGTTGCAATGCCATCTGCCCGGGCACCGTGGACACGCCGTCATTGCAGGCGCGACTGCACGCGTACGGCGACTACGAGAAGACGCGCAAGGAATTCGAAGCGAGACAGCCGATGGGCCGGTTGGGCAAGCCCGAGGAAATCGCCGCGCTGGCCCTGTATCTCGCCAGCGATGAATCCGCGTTCACCACCGGGCAAACACACGTCATCGACGGCGGCTGGATGATCTGACGCGACGGAGCCCGGAATGGGTCCTGCGTTCGACCGGTACGCTTCCCAATGCCGCACGGTGACCGCATCATCGTGCCTCCAGCTCATCGGGGGTCACATGTTGCAGCATTGGCGGCGCGCCGCGACCGGCGCACTCTTGGCTCTGATCGCCTCCACATCGGTGCCCGCCGCCGAAGCGCCCACACGCAAGCAGGTGCTGGCCGTGGCTTCGCGCGTCGCGGACTGGCAGCTGGCGCATCTCGACGGGCTGCACATCGATTCGCACATGAAAGAGGAATCGCGCGACTCGCGCAGCTGGCAACAGGGCGCGTTCTGGGTGGGTCTGGCCCATCTCGCGCATGTCATGGACTCGCGCAAATACAGCGACGCCCTCTTTGCCATGGGCAAGCGCAATCTGTGGCGGCCCGGCGACCGCGTGTACCACGCCGACGATCACGTGATCGCGCAGAGTTATCTCTGGGCCGCGCGGCACGGCGCGGGCCAGGACGTGAACCGCCCGATCCGCGGCGCGTTCGACGCCATACTCGCCGCGCCGCCGGTGGTGCACCTGAGCTTCTACTACGCGAAGGACTACGGCGAGACGCAGTGCCTCGATCGCTGGTGCTGGTGCGATGCCATCTTCATGTCGCCACCCGCGTGGCTGGACCTGGCCAACCAGACGGGCGAAACGAAGTACCGCGATTTCGCGATGGACGAATTCTGGGCAGCCACGGATTTCCTGTACGACCCCGCGGAGAAACTCTACTTCCGCGACAGCCGTTTCTTCGAGCGCCGCGACGAGCAGGGACGCAAGTTGTTCTGGAGCCGTGGCAACGGCTGGGCATTCGCCGGCATCGCCAACATGCTCGATCTGCTGCCGAGCGACCACGCTGACCGCGCGCGGCTCGAGGCGCTGTTCAAGCAGATGGCCGGCAAGCTCAAGGCCATCCAGAAACCGGACGGCTACTGGGCACCGTCCTTGTTAGGCGCGGAGAATTCTCCGGCCGAGACCAGCGGCACCGGTTTCTTCGTCTATGGGCTCGCCTGGGGCGTCAATCGCGGGCTGCTGCCCCGCGGGGAATTTCTGCCGTCAATACACCAGGGTTGGGATGCGCTGACGCGCGCCGTGTCGAAAGATGGACGCCTGGGCTGGGTGCAGCAGGTGAGTGACCGGCCCGAGCAGGTGGCCGAAGGCGACACGCAGTTCTACGGCGTCGGCGCCTTTCTGCTGGCGGCGAGTGAAGTGGCCGCTCTGAACAACTGAATTCCTGAAAAATTCAAACCTGGAAAATTCAAACCTGGAAAATTCAAAGAGGAAGAACCATGTCGCGAGTGCGCGTGTTGTCATACGCCATCACCCTCGATGGCTACTCCGCGGGTCCCGACCAGAGCCTGGAAAACCCGCTCGGCGTGAACGGATTCGACATGATGGAGTGGTTCATCCACACGCGGGCCTGGCGATCGATGCAAGGCCAGGAGGGCGGTGAGACCGGCGTGGACAACACCATGGCCGAACAGAGCTTCGCCAACCTGGGCGCATGGATCCTGGGGCGCAACATGTTCGGTCCGGTGCGCGGCCCCTGGCCGAATCTGGACTGGAAGGGCTGGTGGGGCGAGGAGCCGCCCTATCACTGCCCCGTCTTCGTGCTGACACATCACGCGCGTCCGCCGCTCGAAATGAAGGGCGGCACGGTGTTCCACTTCGTCACGGATGGCATTCACTCCGCGCTCGAACAGGCGAAACAGGCCGCTGGCGGGCGTGACGTGCGCATCGGCGGCGGCGCGGCCACGGTGCGCCAATACCTGAAGGCGAAACTCATCGATGACCTGCACCTGGCGGTGCGCCCCGTCCTGCTCGGCAGCGGCGAGAGCCTGTTCGCCGGGTTGGACGCGCGGGCGCTGGGCTACATGGTCGACCGCAGCGTGGCCGGCGAGCGCGCCACGCACATGTTCCTGCGGCGTAGTTAGATCGCGCCCTTCTTGAGCTGCCCGACCGCGTGGTCGACGGCACGCGCCGTCAGCGCCATGTAGGTGAGCGAGGGATTCTGCGTGGGCGACGACACCATGCAGCTGCCATCGGTCACGAACACGTTCGGCACCGCGTGCACCTGGTTGTGCGAATTGAGCACCGAGGTCTTCGGGTCGCGGCCCATGCGCGCCGTGCCCATCTCGTGGATCACGCTGCCGGGCGTCACGGGGTTGTTGAACCCCTTCACGTTCTCGAGTTTGGCGGCCGTCATCATCTCGACGGCATCGTCCATCATTTGCTGCGCCATCAGCCGCTCGTTGTCGCGATAACTCATGGACACGTGGATCCTGGGCATGCCCAGAGGGTCCACGTCATTGGACAGCCACATGCGGTTGTCGTGATACGGCAGGGTCTCTCCATAACCTTCCATGAACAGGCCCCACTCGCCCGGCCGCGTGATCTCGTTCTTGAAGTCGGCGCCGAAATCCGCGCTGCCGACGCCGCGTGTCCAGGAATTGCGCCAGGTGTAGACCTCGTAACCGTAGCCGCGCGCGAACTTCGGCTCCCGCTTGCCCACGTTGCGGAAACGCGGGATGTACATGCTGGTGGAGCGCCGGCCGCGGTAGTACCGATCGAGCAGGCTGGAATAACTCGCGGTCGCGCCGCCACCATTGTGGTGATCCATGAGGTTGTGGCCCAGCTCGCCGCTGTCGTTGCCCAGGCCGTTCGGGAAACGGCTCGACTTCGAGTTCAGCAGGATGGCGGTGGAATTCAGCGCCGATGCGCACAGGAAAACCACCTTGGCGAAACATTCAGTGGATTGCCTGGTCACCGCATCGATCACACGCACACCGGTCACGCGCTTCTTCGCGTCATCGTAGATCAGCGAGTGCACCAGCGAGTCCGGCCGCAGCGTGAGATTGCCGGTGGCCGCGGCGGCCGGCAGCGTGACGCCATTCGACGAGAAATACGCGCTGTACGGGCAGCCGCGCGCGCACTGGTTGCGGCCCTGGCAGGGTCCACGGCCATTGTGCTCGCGCGACAGCACCGCCGTGGCGCTGCAGATGAGCTTGCGCTCGCCCTTGAACGCCGCGTCCATGCCTTTCCGAATGTGTTTCTCGAGCGCGTTCATCTCGAACGGCGGCTGCAACACCTGCGCGGGTAACTGCGGCAATCCGGAGTTCTCGCCGCTGGCGCCGATGAACTTCTCGACGTGTTCGTACCAGGGCGCGATGTCGGCATAGCGGATCGGCCAGTCGATGCCCACGCCCTCTTTCTGGTTGGCCTCGAAGTCCAGGTCGCTGTAGCGAAACACGTGGCGTGCCCACATGAGCGAGCGCCCGCCCACCTGGTAGCCACGGAACCAGTTGAACGGCTGCTCCTGCACGTACGGATGCTGGTTGTCATCGACGAAATGTTGTTTGGTCGACTGGTCGTATAGATAGAGCGTCGACTGGACGGGCTGCGCTTTGCGGTCGTCGTTCGTGGCGCGGTTGTTGTGCGGCAGCTGCCAGGGATCCTTGAGCGCCGTGGTGTAATCGGTGACGTGGCGGATGTTCCGGCCGCGCTCCAGCACCAGCGTCTTCAGGCCCTTCTCGCAAAGCTCTTTCGCGGCCCATCCACCGGACATGCCGGACCCGACGACGATGGCATCATAAGTGCGCGCGGACATCAGATCGCCCACGCTTTCTGGTTGGCGACCAGGGGCACGTCACCCCAGTAGCCGCCGGGTATTTTTTCGTACGCCAGCGCCTGCGTGGCCCCCACCTCGCTCAGGAAGTACCCCGTGAGCGTGTAGTCCTTCAGCATCTTGAAGAATGACTGGTCGTAGGCCAGGGGCATGTCGGCGGCAGCGCGAGCCTTGAGCCATTCCACCTGTTTCGCCGCAGGCTGGTTCGCGAATCCCGATGCCACCATGCTGGCCAGCCCTTCGCGGAAGGTTTTCTGCGCCGCCGGCTTGGCGCACGCGGGGATGGCGAGATCGATGAAGTGATGGGTGTCGGCCGCCGATGCGGCCGGAGAATCGGTCGCCGGAAGTATCACGTCGACCACCGCGCGCAGGGCGCTCATCTCATGGGCGTTGAAGAAAGTGGCCTTGCGTGGTGACGCCGCGAACGCGGCGAGAACATTGCCCAGCGCGGCGGAACCCAGCAGCACGGAAGACCCGCGCAGGAACGAGCGTCGGTCGGTCATGATCCCCCTCAAGAATCATTTCGGAACGGGAGGAAGATACCAGATCAGGATTTTTCGTTCTTCGCGGCGCCGCGTACGTTCAACGCGAACAACCCGATCTGCAGCGCGACCAGCGCCCAGGCCCGCGTGTGCCAGCCCCAGATGATCCACAACACGTTGCTGGCGATGAAGCACCAGAACCCGGCGGCGCGCCGCGACGCCGAGCGAGACGCCACCAGCCAGGCGGCAAACAAGGTCACCGCCATGGCTGGCCACTGGATTGCACCCAGTATTGCGTCGAGATCCATTCCTCAGCCGCCCTTGTACGCCTTCTCGAGCGCGGCGATGTCGAGCTTGCCCATCTTCATCATGGCCGTCATGGCGCGCTCGGATTTCTCGTTGGGATCGCCGAACCACTCGACCATCCTTCCCGGCGCCACCTGCCAGGACAGGCCGTACTTGTCCTTGAGCCAGCCACAGACATGCGACTTGGGATCACCGCCCGCACCCAGCTTGTCCCAGTAATAGTCCAGTTCTTTCTGATCATCCACGTAGACCTGCAGCGACACGGCCTCGTTGAATTTGAAAATCGGGCCGCCGTTGAGCGCCGTGAAGGTCTGCCCGGCCAGTTCGAACTGCACCGTCATCACCGACCCTTCCGGTTTCCGGTGCTCCTCGACGCCGGCCTTTCCGTAACGCGCGATCTTGAGAATCTTCGAATCCGGAAAAATCGAAACGTAGTAGTTGGCGGCTTCCTCGGCCTGGGTGTCGAACCACAGGCAGGGCGTGATCTTGCTGAACTGCATGGCTTTGCTCCATTCGTTGATGTCACGAGTTAGCCGATCCGCAAGCCGCGCC
Organism: Steroidobacteraceae bacterium; assembly: GCA_029266835.1. GTDB lineage: Bacteria > Pseudomonadota > Gammaproteobacteria > Steroidobacterales > Steroidobacteraceae > CADEED01. The sequence continues at coordinate 9,360 of JAQSWD010000053.1, read as the reverse complement.
ATCGACATCGGCGCCAGAATATTTTCATCATGGCCGGACGGCTGTAAGACGATGCCACCGCCCGGATCAGGCGCGCCGGACCAATGCCTCTTCCAGTTCTTCCAGGCTTCTGCCCCGGGTCTCCGGCACCAGTCGCGCGATGAACAGCAGGCCCAGCAGCGCGAATGCGCCGTAGATCAGCCAGGGCCAGGAATTCCCGAGTCTCGTGAGTTCCCAGGGAAAGACCAGCTGCACACCGAAACTCACCGTCGAATTCACCAGCCCAACGAACGAGATGGCCACGCCGCGAACCCTGTTAGGAAAGATTTCGGAGAGCAGCACCCACATGATGGGCCCCAGCGAGACGGCAAAACTGGCGACGAAAGCCAGCACGCCGATCAGCACCAGCGCCGGTTCCATGCTCGCGCCGCGAAATCCCCAGGCCAGCAAGCCCATGCTGAGCGCGATGCCAGCCGTTCCCATCATGAGCAAGGGCCGGCGACCCAGCCGATCGATGAGCAACATCGCGATGACGGTGAACACCAGGTTCACCAGGCCCACGTACACGGCCTGGGCGAAGGCGGCATCGGCGCTGGCGCCCGCGTGTTCGAAGATCACCGGTGCGTAGAAGAACACGGCGTTGATGCCGGTGATCTGCTGCAGGATGCCCACGCCCAGGCCGATGGTCACCACGCGCCGCAGTTCCGGCGCCAGCAGTTCGCGCGGGCTGACGTCGGTCTTGCCCTGCTCGTGCGCCAGCGACGTGCGGACTTCGGCGAGTTCGGTCTCGGCCAGCGCCTCGCCATGCGCGCGCGACAGCACGCTGCGCGCGACGTCCAGCCGGCCATGCATCGCCAGCCACCGCGGGCTCTCGGGCACGGTGAACAGCAGCACGAAGAAGATGACCGATGGCACCGCTCCGATGCCCAGCATCCAGCGCCAGTTCCATTCTTCGAAGCGCATGGCCGTGAACATCGGCAGGTCGGCGTGACCGATTTTCAGGATCAGCCAGTTGCTGAAGAACGCGGCCGAGATGCCCACTACCACGTGCAGCTGGTTGATGCTCACCATGCGTCCGCGCACCGCGGCGGGTGAAATCTCCGCGATGTACATGGGCGCGACCACCAGCGCCGCGCCCACGCCCAACCCGGACAAGAGTCGCGCCAGTATGAGCATGGTGAAGTCGCTGGCCGATGCCGACATCAGCGCCGACACGGTGAACACCACCGCGGCGGCGTGCAACATGCGCCGACGACCGTAGCGATCCGCGAGTGGCCCGGCGACCATGATCGACAACGTGGCGGTGAGCGTCAGTGAGGCTACCGCCCAACCCATCTCGATCTTGCCGAGCGAAAACTCCTTCTCGACGAAGGTGATGACGCCGGCAATCACCGAAGCGTCGAAGCCGAACAGGAACCCGCCAAGCGCCACGATCAGCACCGTGCGCAGCACGTACCGATCGGGGCGCGTCACGCCGGCCGGGCGACCGAATCGCGTGAGATGAGCCTGGGCTCGAAGGCTTGTTGCACTTCCGGCTGATCCTGCTCGTACACGTGCTTGAGCACCCAGCGCGCCGCCATGTCGGCCATGTCGGCGATCGGGTATTGGACGGTGGTCAGCTTGGGGTAGACGTAACGCGAGATCGGCGAATCGTCGAATCCGACGATGGACAGCTCGCGCGGCAAGTCCAATCCGCGTTCATGCGCGGCCGCCATGGCTCCCGCCGCCATGTCGTCATTGGCGCAGACCACGGCGCTGAACGGGAGGTCCTTTTTGAACAGCGCGTTCAGCGCGTCCTGGCCACCGGTTTCATGATAGTCGCCTTCGAACAGCAGGCGCTCGTCGAATTTCACCCCCGCCTCGGCCAATGCGCGCTTGTGACCCGCGAGACGCTGCTTGGCGTCGACGAAACTCAAGGGACCCGAGATGTAAGCGATGCGCCTGTGCTTGAGCTTGAGCAGCGACTGCGTTGCGAGGTAACCGCCGAGCTCGTTGTTGAGGCTGAAGCAGCGGTCGCCCAGGCCCCGCACCTTGCGGTTCATCACGATCAACGGCGTCTTGTCGTGATCGTGATCCAGCAGGAACTTGTCGGGCAGCGCCTCCACGTGGACGATGAGCGCGTCGCAGTTGCGGCTCACCAGGAAGCGGATGGCATCGCGCTCCTGCGCCTCGTTGCTGTGGCCCGCAGCCACCAGCACGAACTTGCCCGCGGCCTTGAAGGTCTTTTCGATGGCACTGAGCATCGCGCCGAAAAAAGGACCGTACAATTCCGACACCAGCACTCCCACCGCATTGGAGCTGCGGGTTGCCAGCGATTGCGCGATGGAATTGGGTTTGTAGCCCAGCTCTTCCATGGCGGCGAGGACCTTCTGCCGGGTCTTCTCGCTGACCTTGGCGCCGGGATTGATGACTCGCGAAACCGTGGCCAGAGAGACCCCGGCAAGCTCCGCGACTTCGTAGATATTGGCCATCGTCTCCCGTGTTCCTTTCGGGCGCCTTTTCCGGCGCGCGGCATATTGCTCGACATATGTCTGGTGGGAAGGCAGCCGGGCCACCGTCCTATCCACCTGCATCTTGATGTCGTCGAGGAAGCCTGACAACTCTGCGTCGCCCATGAGGTCGGCCGCGCTGTGCCGGGATTCTGGCCAGGCCCGCTGCGCCGGCATTTATTTGATAAGCTTGAAATCTGTAAGCGCTTACCTTTTAACTGGCCCGCGTCCGGAACTGGCGCCGGACAACAGAATCCACAGCGCGTGAGTCATGACTGAACACATGTCCTCGATCAGCACTGCTCAGACCCATTCAGGCCGCTGGTTTCGCGTGCTCGCGATAACCGCGGCGATTCTCTCGTCGGCATGCGGGGGTGGCAACTCGGGCAGTCCCCCTGTCACCTCCCCTCCGCCCCCGCAGCCGACGGGTCCTGGCGCGCCCGCGATCGACGAACCCGGCGGCATCCCCACCGGGTTTCGTCTCGTGTGGTCGGATGAATTCGACGTCGCGGGCCTGCCCGACGCGAGCAAGTGGAACTACGACGTCGAGCGCAACTTCGCGGGCTGGCACAACAACGAGTTGCAGTACTACGCGGCGTCGCGTCCGGAAAACTCGCGCGTCGAGAACGGCAATCTCGTCATCACCGCCCGCCGCGAGGATCTATCTACCCTGGGCCTGACCGACTGGGGCGGGCAGAGTTACTCGTCGGCGCGCCTCATCACGCGTGGCAAGGCGCAGTGGACCTACGGCTTCATGGAAATCAGGGCCAGGCTGCCCTGCGGTCGCGGCAGTTGGCCCGCGATCTGGACGCTGTCGTCGCCGCCGCAAGGCGCGTGGCCCGATGATGGCGAGATCGACATCATGGAGCACGTGGGTTTCGATGAAGGCGTGGTGCACGGCACGGTTCACACCGGCGGCTACAACCACGTGCGCGGCAACCATCGCAGCAACCGCGTCACCATCCCCACCGTGTGCACCGCGTTCCACAAGTACCAGATGTCCTGGAACGCCAACCGCATTACCGTGGGCGTGGATGACCGCAACTACTTCCAGTATTCGAACGACCATTCGGGCAATGCCGAGTGGCCATTCGACAGCCCGCAGTACCTCATCCTCAACATCGCCGTCGGCGGTGACTGGGGCGGCCAGATGGGTGTGGACGACTCCATCTGGCCCGTGCAGATGGAAATCGACTACGTGCGGGTCTACCAGCAATAGCCCATCAGGGATCAGCGGCCCAGCAGCGTAGTCATCGCCGAGCGCAGAGCGCGTGACGACTTTTCGTCGAAAGCAGACAGTGCGCCGCGCCGTCCCTCGGGAATGTGTGCCGCGGTGGACGGGTCCGCTTCGAAAACATAGTGGCGAAAGATCTCCTGCCACGATGCACGCTCCTCGGTCGGCAGATCGCGCACGGCCATCATGGCGAGCATGAGTGCCCAATGTGGCGCGCCCAGGTGCGCGGGCGAACGCCGCCACCAGTAGTTGACCAGGATGTTGAGGTCCTCGAGTCCCTCGATGTGATGCCACCACAGGCTCGGAATCAGGATGGCATCACCGGCGGACAACTCCGCGGTACGGGCCTGCTCCAGTGCCCGCGCGAACCGCGGAAAACGCGCGAAATCCGGGTTGTGAAAATCCACCAGGCTGATGGCCTGGCCCGCGGGTGTGAACTCCAGCGGACCGATGTACAAGTTGGCCAGCTGGTTGGGCGGAAACAGCGTGAACCGGCGGCGCCCCGCCACCACGCAAGCGAGGTTGGTCGGCAGGTCCTGGTGCGCGGCGATGCGGGTCCGATTTCCGATCCAGATGCGTGGTTGGGGCTGACGCGCGCCGAAATCGAGATCGTTGTCCGCGCGAAAACCAGGCAGGCATTCGTCCAGCGCGGTGGAAGCCATATAGATGGCGCCGGGAGACGGGTCCCGCGACGCATGCGCCAGCGCGGTCAGCACCGATTCCAGGGTGACCTTGTCGCGCTGGAAATTGAAGCCGCTGAGGTCAGCGTTGTAGAAGAACCGTCCGCGCGCCTGCGGCGGCGCGCAAGCCACGGTCACGACCATGCCCGCGTACCGGCGCAGTAGATAGGCACTGGCCTCTGCCGGAGACTGTCTGCCGGCCGCCACGGCGGGCCAGTGGGAAACCAGGCCGCGGACCACCAATGGCTCGCTCGAGTCGAGCAGCGTATCGGCGAGCGCGGCCGGATCGACTCCCGATACCTCGTTGATTGCGTTGATGGGCCACTCCTTGGAACCGGGCGACGTCGGCAATGAGCAAGACGGCCCGCGCGGCAATCTCCGTCATCGACGAAGACCGGCAGGAGTATCGACAGTTCCCGGGAATGGCGCGGGTCAGCCCCGCCAGCGCAACGGCCGCGCGCGTTCCCGGATGGCCGTGAGCGCGCGCCGGAATTGCGGGTGCCACTGGCTGCCCGCCTCCGCGTTCACGTCGTGCCAGAAGAACTTCAGGTCCTGCCCGCCATCGTCCACGCAATGGTGGACCCAGCTGTCCGGTAGATAGGGGGCGAACGTGCAAAGCTGCAGAGACCAGACATGGTCGTTGTATCCGGAATGCCAGGTGCCGAGATCACGTGCGATCGCGATGTTGGAAATGCCGGCCTCTTCCTCGAGTTCGCGCAGCGCCGCTGCGCGCGCATCTTCACCCGGCTCGATGGTGCCCTTGACCAGCTGCAGCCCGTTCACCGGATCCTCGAACGCCATTATCTGGCGAAGAGAGGAATCGCGGAACACCACCGGGCATGCCTTGTCGGCGATGCTCGTGGCCCTCACGATGCGATTTTCTTCCAGGCCTCGAGTTTCCTCGAAAACGTCATGCCCGCGTGCGCGGGACTGGTCGATGGCAAACATTCGTAGCGCAGCTCCTCGAATTCCGTACCCAGACGTGGCAGCACGAGCCGGCGATACGTGTCCCTGGCTTTCTGACCATTGAAGAACACTCGCCGGATTTGCGGATGAGCGCGGAAGAACCCTGCGAAATCATTTGCCCGTGCCGAAGCAAGGACGATCGAACTGTCGAGACTTCCAGGCCGCTCGGCCGCGGCGAGAACATCCCATAGCGCGATGCCGTGATCCGTCAGGATTCGCACCCGTCGCGTGTAGGGCTGCGGTGACGCGACACCAAACAACTGCAGGATGATTTTCCAGAAGGCATTTTGCGGGTGAGCGTAGTACTGCTGCATCTGCAGTGAGCGTTGCCCTGGTAACGATCCCAAAACCAGCGTATGGGCGCGTTCGCCGACGATGGGCGGAAAACTTTCGTCGTGGCGCGATGGCGCAGTCACGACTTTGTTACCCGGCATGGCAGTCACTCGCCCGGCACGTGGCGCACGAAACCTTCGGCCATCAGCAAGCCGGCGGTGGCGCCCGCGAGCGCGGCGAGCACGATCTGCGGCTCCGGCCCGCCGACGCCAACGCCGGCCAACGCATCGCGCCCGATCAGCCAGGTCGCGCGCACCAGCACGATGGCGACCGCGGCGTTTCCGAGCACCGCCATCCAGGAGCGGCTGCGACTTCCCCGTACTACGGCGAAGGTGACGGTAGAGATCATCGCGAGCAACACGATCGCGGACAGTGTCGGGTCCCGTATGGGCGAGGCTGCCCGGCACGGCTCGGCCGCGCCCAGAATATGGGGGATGAAGCACAGGTCCACGAGGACGAACTGCCACAACGCGCTGGCCAGGAACATCAGAAACAGCAGCAAAGCGGCAGGGCCGGGGCGCATCACGCAAGTCCTTGATCGGTCAATTGGATCCGGGCCTATACAGTAACGAAACCGAGCCACCACTGGTTATACCCGGACCGCCGCCGCCGCTTACACTTCCTGGTTTCCCGCTTTTCGCGCCCATTCAGGCGCTCGACCCATGCAAACCATCAAGATCCGCGGCGCGCGCACCCACAACCTCAAGAACATCGACGTCGACCTGCCCCGCGACCAGCTCATCGTGATCACGGGCCTGTCGGGTTCGGGAAAATCCTCTCTTGCGTTCGACACCTTGTACGCCGAAGGCCAGCGGCGTTACGTGGAGTCCCTGTCGGCATACGCGCGGCAGTTCCTGTCGATGATGGACAAACCCGATGTCGACAGCATCGAAGGCCTGTCGCCGGCCATCGCCATCGAGCAGAAGGCCACGTCGCACAACCCGCGGTCCACCGTCGGCACCGTCACCGAGATCTACGACTATCTACGCCTGTTGTTCGCGCGCGCCGGCATCGCGCGTTGCCCGGACCATGGCATCGCCCTGTCCGCGCAGACCGTGAGCCAGATGGTGGACCAGATCCTCAAGATGCCCGAGGGCTCGGCCGTGCAGCTGCTGGCACCCATGATCGTGGATCGAAAGGGCGAGAACGCTGAAGTCTTCGAACAACTGCGCGGACAGGGATTCGTGCGCGCGCGCATCGACGGCCGCGTGCATGAGCTGGACGCGCTGCCGAAGATCGACCCGAAGAAGAAGCACACCATCGAAGCCGTGGTCGACCGGTTGCGCATCCGACCGGATGCCCAGCAACGCCTGTCGGAGTCGCTGGAAACCGCGCTGAAGCTTTCCGGTGGCACCGCGCGCCTGGCGCCGTACGAAGCGGAGAAAGTCGGCAAGCCTGAAGACGAGACGCTGTTTTCGGCGCGCCAGGCCTGTCCGGAATGCGGCTACAGCGTTCCCACGCTCGAGCCCAAGATGTTCTCGTTCAACAGCCCCGCGGGTGCCTGCCCAACCTGCGATGGCATCGGGCTCAAGGACTTTTTCGATCCGAAACGCGTGGTCGCCTATCCGCATCTGTCGCTGGCCGGCGGCGCCATCAAGAGCTGGGACCGCAAGAACGCCTACTACTTCGCGCTCATCACCGCCATGGCCAGGCACTTCAAGTTCGATCCCGAGACACCCTGGGAGGAACTTTCGAAGAAGGCGCAACAGGTCATGTTGTTCGGCAGCGGCAACGAGGAAGTCGAGTTCCGCTACGTGCATGGCAACGGCCGCACGACGAAGAAAAAGCATCGCTTCGAGGGCATCATTCCCAATCTCGAGCGGCGCTACAAGGAAACCGACTCGCTCCCGGTACGCGAGGAACTCGCGAAATATCTCGGCAGCCAGCCCTGCCCCGACTGCCAGGGCTCGCGCCTCAACCGCACGGCGCGTAATGTCTTCGTGGGCTCGCATTCCCTGCCTTCCATCGCGCACCTGACGGTGGGCGACGCCAGGCAACTCTTCCAGTCTCTCGACGTCGCGGGCTGGCGCGCCGAAGTCGCCGACAAGATCGTCAAGGAAGTCGGCGACCGTCTGCGTTTTCTCGTCGACGTGGGTCTCGACTACCTGACGCTCGATCGCAGCGCCGAATCGCTGTCCGGCGGTGAAGCCCAGCGCATTCGCCTGGCCAGCCAGGTGGGCTCGGGGCTCACCGGCGTCATGTACATCCTCGACGAGCCGTCCATCGGGCTGCACCAGCGCGACAACACGCGCCTGCTGGGTACGCTCAAGCACCTGCGCGACCTGGGCAACACGGTGCTCGTGGTGGAACACGACGAAGAAGCCATCCGCGCCGCGGACACTGTTCTGGACATCGGCCCGGGAGCCGGCGTGCACGGCGGTGAAGTGGTCGCCGAAGGCACGCCGCGCGACATCGAGAAACACAAGGACTCGCTGACCGGCCAATACCTTTCCGGCCGCAAGAAGATCGCGCTGCCGACCCTGCGCACCCCGCGCGATCCGAAGCGGCTGATCTCCGTGATCGGTGCGCGCGGCAACAACCTCAAGAACGTTTCGGCCGAATTCCCACTGGGACTGTTCACCTGCGTGACCGGCGTTTCCGGGTCAGGCAAGTCCACGCTGGTGAACGACACGCTGTTCACGCACGCCAACCACGCGCTGAACGGCACCGTGATGGACATGGCGCCTTGCGATGACGTCCAGGGCCTCAAGGAAATCGACCGCATCATCGACATCGACCAGAGCCCCATTGGCCGCACGCCGCGCTCCAACCCCGCCACCTACACCGGGTTGTTTGGTCCGCTGCGTGAATTGTTCGCGGAAGTGCCCGAGGCCCGCACGCGCGGTTACGACGCGGGCCGCTTCAGCTTCAACGTGAAAGGCGGCCGTTGCGAAGCCTGCCAGGGTGACGGCCTCATCAAGGTGGAGATGCACTTCCTGCCCGATGTGTACGTACCCTGCGATGTCTGCCAGGGCAAGCGCTACAACCGCGAGACGCTCGAGATCCGCTGGAAGGGCAAGAACATCAATGAGGTGCTCGAGATGAACGTGGAAGAGGCGCTGCGCCTGTTCCAGAACGTGCCCGGCGTGGGCTCGCGGCTGCAGACGCTCATGGACGTGGGCCTGTCATACATCAAGCTCGGACAGAGCGCGACGACGTTGTCGGGAGGCGAGGCCCAACGCGTCAAGCTGGCACGCGAACTCGCCAAGCGCGCCACCGGCCGCACTCTGTATATATTGGACGAACCCACCACCGGGCTGCACTTCCACGACGTGGCACTCGATGTCCTGCACCGGCTGCGTGACGAGGGCAACACGGTGGTCGTGATCGAGCACAACCTCGACGTGATCAAGACCGCGGACTGGATCATCGACCTCGGCCCCGAGGGCGGCGCCGGCGGCGGAGAGATCCTGGTTGCCGGCACGCCCGAGGAAGTGGCCAGGAACAAGAAGTCCTATACCGCGAAGTACCTGGCCCCGCTGCTGACTTGTTAGGGGTCTGCCACGGCGCCGGTGTAGGACATTCCCTACCGCACCCGGTCATGCATGCCGTCCCCGGGGCGGCAGGCAAATCCCCGTAAACTCCCGCGTCTCTTACGCGGTGACGGTGAAAAACTGATGATTCGCAGCTCTGTGACCACGCATCCGGCCATGTACTGGGCCATCGCCCTGACCGTTGC
>JAQSWD010000179.1 GCA_029266835.1 Steroidobacteraceae bacterium | reverse complement strand
CGCCGTACTGATGTATCCGGTGATCGCCACCACGGGCGCCGCGGCGCATGCAGGCTCTGCCGATCAGCTGCGCAAGTCGGGAGTCGCGGAACCGGATCTTGCGCGCCACTCGCCGCACCTGAACGTGAGTGGGCAGACACCTCCCACCCTGCTGGTCCACGCCGGCGACGACACGTCGGTGCCGGTGGAAAACTCGCTGCTGATGTACCAAGCGCTGCAAAAGGCCCGCGCAGAACTGGGCGCTTTCCGATGACACAGGGAAATAGAGATCTTCCCGACCCGCAACGCCGCCGGTTGTTAGGCGCCGCGGGCCTGGCGTTCGCCGTCGCGCCGCTGGCGCGCGCCGCCGTGCGAGACCCCGTGGTCCGCACCACGAATGGCCGGGTCAGGGGCTTTCACGACGGCGATCTCATGGTGTTCCGCGGCATTCGTTACGGCGCCGACACCGGCCCGCGGCGCTTCATGCCACCGATCGCGCCGGCACCATGGAAAGGCGTGGTCGACGCGCGTGCTTTCGGCGCGGCCAGTCGCCAACCCGGTAGCGAGGCGAACCAGTCCGAGGATTGCCTGTTCCTCAATGTCATGGCGCCGGCGCCGAAGGCCGCGAAGCCCCGGCCCGTCATCGTCTACATCCACGGCGGCGCGTACTCCACGGGCTCGGGCTCGAGCCCGCTGTACGACGGCGCGACGCTCTGTCGCCGCGGCGACGTCGTGGTCGTCACGGTGAACCATCGACTGAGCCTGTTCGGCTATCTTTACCTGCCGGGATTTCCGGATTCCGGAAATTCGGGCCAGCTCGACCTGGTGCTTGCGCTGACCTGGGTGCGCGACAACATCGCATCCTTCGGCGGTGATCCGGGCTGTGTCACGTTGTTAGGCCAGTCGGGCGGCGGCGCGAAGATCGCGACGCTGATGGCGATGCCGGCCGCGGCCGGCCTGTTTCATCGCGCCGTCACCATGAGCGGGCAGCAATTGACGGCGTCCGGCCCGTTGCATGCAGCGGGACGCACACGCACCTTGCTCGAGAAGCTCGGTGTCGCGCCCGAACGGGCGTCCGGGCTCGCGCAGCTGCCGGCAACCGGTCTCCTCAACGCGCTCTCCGGCACGGTGGATCCGTACATCGGCCGCGGCAGTTGCTACATGGGCCCGGTGCTCGATGAGCGGACATTGACGCGGCATCCGTTCTATCCCGACGCGCCAGCGCAGTCGGCCGGCATCCCGATGATCATCGGCAACACGCATGACGAGACGCGCTCGCTGATCGGCCGCGGCGATGCATCCGCCTGGACCGTCACCTGGGAGGAGCTGCCACGCAGGCTCGAAGCCGAGTTGCGGGTGGATATCTCCGGCGATGTCGTGGTCGCCGAGTATCGGCGGCTGTATCCGCAGTATTCGCCCACGGACGTGTTTTTCGCGGCCACCACCGCGGGCCGCTCCTGGCGCGGGGCCATCGTCGAAGCCGAGCTGCGCGCACAGCAGGGTTCGCCCGCGTACGCCTACCAGCTCGACTGGGGCTCGCCGCAGGACGGCGGCAAATGGGGCGCCTTCCACACGCTCGACATCCCGCTGATGTTCGGCACGTTGACCGCGCCAGGGTCGGCCACGGGTGATGGAGAAGAAGCCCGACAGGTGTCGGCCACCATGCAACTGGCGTTGCTGGCGTTCGCGCGCGCCGGTGACCCTAACTACAACGGCATGCCGCGGTGGGAGCCGTACTCCCTGCCACGCCGCGCGACCATGGTGTTCGATACGCAAAGCCGGCTGGCCGACGATCCGCGCGGGGCGGAAAGGCGCTTGTTCGCGAAGGTGCCGTTCATCCAGCAGGGGAGTTAGCCGCGCCACCCCATGAAGGGAAACCCCGCCAATCGGCAGGGTTACGTCGCGGGTACGAGCCGCTGGTTCCTGCCTTCCGTCTGTCGGAACTGCGAGTCGAGTCTCGAATGTCTTTTCGCACCATTGAAAATGACACCGGTTTCCCGATATAACATCGCCTGCAGCAGAATGGTCTGAAAAAAGGTTACAAATTGGTCTCTGTTGTCTCCGACCACGCGTTCGACGCCAAGGGGGTGGCCGCCGAATTCGTAAAGGCGCGCCTGTCCGCAGGCTTTTTCACGCAATATCCCGGCGCCATGCCCCAGGACCTCGACGCGGCGTATGCCTGCCAGGAAGAGGCCATCTCACTCTGGAACGACTCGGTGGCCGGCTGGAAAGTCGGGTGGATTGCCGAGCCCCTGAGCCAGAAGTTCGGCGCGCAGCGCCTGGTGGGTCCGATCTTCAGCCGCAGCGTGCGGCGTTCGAATGGTTCAGCGATCGAGGATGCGCCGGTATTCGCGCAAGGCTTCGCTGCCGTCGAGGCCGAGTTCGTCGTGCAGCTGGCAAGGGATGCCCCGGCCAACGTGACCGAGTGGACCGCAGAGACCGCGCGCCGCTTCGTGAAGACCATGTACATCGGCATCGAAATCGCCAGCAGCCCGCTGCAGAACATCAACGACTACGGCCCCGCCGTGGTGGCCAGCGACTTCGGCAACAATGCCGGGCTGCTTCTCGGGCCGGAGATCGTCGACTGGCAGGCGCGCGCGCCCGAATCCATGAATTGCGAGACCCGCATCGATGGCAACGTGGTCGGACGCGGCAGCGCCGCCAATGTCAGCGGTGGTCCGCTCACCGCGGTCGCCTTCGCGTTGCGCGTGAATGCCCTCCGCGGTCGGCCGCTGAAGGCGGGCGATTTCGTGTCCACCGGCGCGGCCACCGGTGTCCACTCGATACAAGCAGGACAATCCGCCGAGGCAATTTTCACCGGATTGGGCAGCCTGCGTTGCCGCGCGGTGCCGATGTCTCCTTCTGTCCCGCCCTGATTGTTAGGGACAACCCTGCACTCCGGAGCCAAGCTTCCGTACAATGAGCCCATGAATCGTTCACGGAAAAAGGCCACGGCACCGCGTGCGGTCCCGAAACCGCCGGCGCCCCCCAAGGCGGCCGCCGCGCTCAAGCCCGCCGGCATCAAGCCCGGGCGCAACGCCACCATCAACGACATCGCGCGGCTGGCAAGCGTTTCCAAGAAAACCGTTTCGCGGGTGATCAACCAGTCGCCCCTGGTGCAGGAAGCAACGCGCGCCCGCATCCAGGCCGTCATCGACAAATTCGGCTACGTGCCGGATCCGCAGGCGCGTGGACTGGCGTTCCGCAAGTCCTTCCTGATCGGCCTGGTCTACGACAACCCGAACGCGCAATACATCGTGAACTGCATGGAAGGCGCGCTCGATGCCGTGCGCAACTCGGAATACGAAGTCGTGGTGCATCCCTGCGACCGCAAGAAGCCCGATTTCATTTCGGGCGTGCGCCGTTTCGTCGAGCGCCAGAAGCTGCGCGGCGTCATCCTCTTGCCGCCCATTTCCGAGAACGACGAACTCACGCGCGCCTTGGAGGCGGCGGACTGCACGTACGTGCGCATCACCTATACGCACATCGACGACCCGGCCCGCATCGTGATCTCCAACGACCGGCTGGCGGTGGCGGAAGTGGCAAACTACCTGGTCTCGCTGGGTCACAAGCGCATCGGCTACATCGCGGGTCCGTCGGGTTTCCGCTCCGCCATCGAACGGCTCGGGGGTTTTCGCGAGGCACTGGCCGCGCGCCAGATCACCCTCACCAACGAGCTGATCGTGGAAGGCGGATACACCTACGAATCTGGCGTGACGGGTGCCGAAAAACTGTTGTCGCTCAACCCGCGGCCTACCGCGATTTTCGCCAGCAACGACGAGATGGCGGCCGGTGTGTATCGGGTCGCGAACAAGCTGGGCCTGTCGATTCCGGGGGACCTCTCGATCGTCGGTTTCGACGACGGCCCGCTGGCCGCGCGCCTGCTGCCGCCGCTGACCACCATCAAGCTGCCCATCCGCGAGCTGGGCCGCATCGCGGCCCACAAGATCCTGCACCCGGAAGCCGCGGGCAGCACTCACGCCATGGTTACGCCGCTCGAGCCGCACCTGGTCATTCGCGATTCCTGCCAACCTCCCGCGAAGGCATGAACACGCCTTGGGACGCCTGATGTACCGATTCCGGCGTGGCTTGTTCCAAAGCGTTGACACCGGTTTCCTAGCCACGCCATGACCGGTTAGAATCGCCACCCCAGAGACGAACCCGGACCCAGGCAATGAAGTTCGAAACGCGCCACGCCAGCCACCCTTCCATCATCCCGACACTTAGTTCGTCGAAGATGCGTGAGCTGTACCACCTCTCCGGCATCTTCATTCCGGACGACGTGAGTCTTACGTTCAGCCATATCGAACGCATGATCAACGGCGGCGTGATGCCCGTGCACAAGGCCGTGGACCTGAGCGAAGTACCGTCGCTCAACAAGGGCCCGTTCCTGGCGCGCCGCGAGCTCGGCATCATCAATGTCGGCGGCGACGGCAAAGTCTCCGTGGATGGCAAGGAGTGGGCGCTGTCGGCCCGCGAAGGCCTGTATGTCCCGCAAGGCACCGAGAAGCTGGTATTCACGTCCGACTCGAAGGACGCGCCCGCCAAGTTCTACCTGGCCAGCACGCCCGCGCACGCGCGCTACGAGACGGTGAAGATCGACCTGAAGAAGGCCAACCCGATGCCCGTGGGTTCTCCGGCCACGGCTTCTACTTCGACCTCAAACCCGATGCCCGCGTGGTGCACATCATGGGCGAGCCGCACGAGACGCGGCACATCTTCGTGGCCAACGAGGAAGCCGTGATCTCGCCACCCTGGGGCATCCACACCGGGTGCGGAACGTCTAACTACAGCTTCATCTGGGCGATGGGCGGCGAGAACCAGGAATACAAGGACGTGGCCTGGGTCCCGATGGATCAGCTGCGATGAAAAACTCGCCTTTCGATCAATTGTTCAGTCTCAGGGGCCGCGTCGCGGCCGTCACGGGCGCCAACACCGGCATTGGTCGTGGCATGGCCGAAGCGCTGGCCGCGGCCGGCGCGGACATCGCGGCCGTGGGCCGCAGCGACCCCTCGGATACGCTGGCCGCCGTCAAGGCACTGGGCCGCCGCGCCGCCTGGATCAAGGCGGATTTCGGCGCCAGGCCCGACTATGCCGCCGTCATCAAGGAAATCGTCGACAAGTTGGGCGGTCTGCACGTGCTGGTGAACAACGCCGGTACGATCCGGCGCAACAATTCCATCGACTTCACCGAAGCCGATTGGGATGCGGTGATGGACGTCAACCTGAAGTCGGTGTTCTTCCTGTCGCAGGCGGCCGCAAGACACATGATTCCGAGCGGCGGCGGCAAGATCATCAACATCGCCTCGATGTTGTCCTTCCAGGGCGGCATCCGGGTGCCCTCCTACACCGCAAGCAAGAGCGGCATCGCCGGCCTCACGAAGATCCTGGCGAACGAGTGGGCGGTGAGTGGCATCAACGTCAACGCCATCGCCCCGGGATACATCGCGACCAACAATACGGCCGCCCTGCAAGCCGACGTGAAGCGGAATGCGGAAATCCTCGCGCGCATCCCGTCGGGACGTTGGGGTGACCCGAAGGATCTCGGCGGCGCGGCGGTATTCCTCGCTTCCAGCGCGTCGGATTACGTGCAGGGAATCGTGTTGCCCGTCGACGGCGGCTGGCTGGCGAGGTAAAGCCGCTATCATCCGGGCGCATGCGAATCGCATTCCTCGGACTCGGAAAAATGGGCACTGGCATGGCCGGGCGGCTGATCGCCGGCGGACATGCCGTGTCGGTGTACAACCGCAATCCCCAACGCTCGGCGCCCTTCGGAGCATTGGGCGCGCGTGTCGCCGGTTCGCCGCGCGCCGCGGCCGAGCGCGCCGACGTGATCATCGGCATGACAGCCGATGACGAATCATCGCGCTCGATGTGGCTGGGCGAGTTTGGCGCGCTGGCATCGGACAACCTGCCTGATGCGCTGGCGATAGAGTGCTCCACACTTTCGCACGACTGGGTGCTCGAACTCGCCTCCAAGGTTCACGAGCGCGGCTTCCGTTATGTGGACGCGCCGGTGACGGGGCTTCCGGATGCCGCGGCGGCGGGCACGCTCACGCTTCTCGTGGGTGCGGAGCCGGCCGATCTCGATGCCGCGCGACCCGTCTTCGCTTCGCTGGCCACGCGTGTGCTGCATTTCGGCGGCGTGGGCCAGGGCACGGCATACAAACTCATGGTGAACCTGATCGGCGCCGTGCAGATCGCATCGGCGGCCGAAGGGGTCGCGCTCGCCGAACGTGCCGGGCTGGAGCTCAGGTTGGTGGCGGATGCCTTGGCCAGCGGCCAGGCGGCGAGCCCGCAGGTAGTCAGGAACGTGCGCCGGTTCGTGGCGGGCGATCATGGCGGTGCGGTGAATTTCACGCCGGCGCTGCGGCTGAAAGACATCGACTATGCGCTGCGCCTGGCAAACAAGCTCGGCATGGAGTGCGCGTTCGGCCAGGTCGCGAGTGATCTGTACCGGAAGCTGTGCGAACGCGGTTACGGCGCGGACAACGAGAGCCGCATCATCGACATGTTTCGCCAGCCACCGGCGTGAAAACAGCCGGGCGACGCGCCCGGCCGCCCATTCGTCAGATGGCGCAGACCGGCGCGTTGTCGGTGCCGACGGTCTCGCCCAACCCCTGCGCGTCCGGCTTGCCGGGCAATGCGCGCAGCAGAAGGCCCCACGGCGTGCTGCGATAGGTGCCGGGTGCGATATCGGGCGCGACCACGCGGACATCGGCCGCCTGCGGTCGAGGGCCGAGGGCGCGGATGCGAGCGTTGATCACTTCGCCTTTGCCATCCACGCGTTGCAACTGCACGCAGATTTCATCCTGTGTGCCGATGGTGACGTGTCGCGGCTGGTCGCCGACGCGAAGCGTCAATCGCTGGCCCGCAGGCCCGGCATAACGCGCCGGATCCACGTCGAGGAAGTACGTGCTGCTGCTCGCTTCGATCTGGGCGAGCGCAACTCCCACCATTGCGGCGCATGCGGCCGCGGACAAGATCAGTTTGCGCATGGCGGTATGAGAGCACAAACAAACTCAGAAGTTCCCTCAGCATGAAGTCCGACTACGCGTCGGTTTGCGCCGACATGATCCAACTACCTGCATCACTGCGTGTCAGACGATGTTCATACTGGTGCAACACGCGGTTTTCTGCACAAAAAGTAACGACTCGCGACACAAAACCACAAAGCTCGTCGTCAGATACCGACGCCCTTGCGGCGATGATGAGTTCGTCCCCGACCTGACAAGTCCGTGCCGCGGCGCCATTCAAGACACAGCAGCGCGACCCTCGCTCGCCAGGAATCACGTAGGTGCTGATGCGCGCACCCGTGGTCTTGTTCCAGATCTCGACGAACTCGTGCGGCAGAATGCCGGCAGCCTCGCAATGCTCGGGGTCCAGCGCTATCGAACCTTCGTAGTGCAGCTCGGCACCGGTCACGCGCAATCCGTGCAGTTTTCCAATCATCATCGTACGCAGCATCTCTACTCCATTAGTTAGTGTCAGAGCGCGGGGCCGGCGTCGGCGCCCAGCATGGCGCGGCGCACCAGCGGCACCGGCGGCACGCCGAAGGAAAGGAACTTGTCATGGAACTGCTGCGGCGTCGCGCCGTCGTTGGCGGCCAGCCAGTCCACCCGCAGTTTCCGGATCATGAGCTTGCCCAGCGTGTAGGCCAGGTACCCGGGGTCGTATGTACCGCGCAGGGCCTGCTGACGCGCATTGCCCGCGTCCGCGAATGCCTGTTCGCGGAACATCTTTTCCGATTCCTCCAGCGTCATGCACCCGCTGTGCAGGCAGATGGCCGAAAGGAAACGCACGTTGCGCAACAGTGCGTTGCTCAGCATGCCGACGCGCATTTCCGGATCACCGGCGCCGAGGCCGGCGTCGTGCATCATCTCCTCGGCGTAGTGCGCCCACCCTTCTCCGAAGGAGTAGTTCCACCAGAGCGACCCCACCTTCGAGGGATTGAGGTTGGCGAACTGGCCCTGCAGGTAATGCCCGGGCCAGACTTCGTGGGCCGAGACGTACAGCAGGTAGGCGCGGCCCGGCAGATAGGCATTGCGCTCCGCGGCGCTCCACCTGGCGTCCGGCGGAGCAACGTAGTAAGTGGCCTTCACCGCCGGGTTCTCGTAGGGCCCGGGCAGGTTGATATAAGCGAAGTTGCCGCGGTTGTATGGCGGCGACTCTGCGACCAGGGCCTGCTCCTCGCTCGGAATGGTCACGATCTTCTTGTCGAGCACGAATTGCCGCAGTTCCGCCAGCTGCGCGCGGGCGCCTTCGACGGAACCGCCGGCGGGCTTGTTGGCGCGCATCTTGTTCACGCAGGTGGCGAGTGTTGCCTTCGGAGCGAAGGCAGCACAGGCCTCGCGCAACGCCGCCAGATTTCGCTCCAGGTCCTTGCGTCCCACCAGATCGAGTTCTTCCAGCGGCAGGTCGACGCGCTCGGTCTCGCGCAGCATCTCCAGGAACAGCGGGGCGCCCAGCGCGAACGCATCGGTTCCGGAGGCGCGTTGCGACTCCAGCCAGCCGGCGAGTTCTTCCATGGCCTTGGCCGCGGCCAGCGTCGCCTCGGCGAGGTCGGCCTTCAGCTTCACGTCCTGCAACTGCGCGAAGATGGGCGGCACTTCGTCGCGCAAGAAGGTGGCGTAACCGCCGAAACCGGCGACGCCGCGTTCGACAAAGGCCTTGGGCATGGGTGTGCGCAGGTTGGCGCGGATATGCCCGGCCAGAAGCGGAATGGCGCGCACATAGCCCAGGAACCCTTCCATGCGTTTGGGCAGTGGCGCGTATTCACTCGTGAGGTACATCGAAGGATCGAGCCGATCGAGATACCAGGCGGAAAGGTTGATCGGCGCTGTCCAGCCAGAAGATTTCCCGGTCGATCACCCAGGCGAGGTAGTCGCGCTCGAATTTCCGGGGTTCGGTGAGCACCAGCGCGTCCAGCCTGGCGAGCTTCGCTTCGAAGTCGCGCAGTTCAGTGATGTTGTCGTCGATGGCCGCACGGCTCCAGTCAGGCATCTGGCCGTCGAATTCGTGGCGGCCGGACTGCACGGCGAAATACGGGTCGCGTTTCATGCGGGCTTCGATGAACGAATCCACGAAAGCCTGAAAGTCGTTGGCAGAGACTTCCGGCGTCGCTGGCGCCGCCGTTTCGGGCTCTTCTTTGCGCGTGCATCCGCCGATGACGAGGCCGGTGAGAACACAGGTGGCGGTGACGATGAGCCCGATGCGCATG
>JAQSWD010000052.1 GCA_029266835.1 Steroidobacteraceae bacterium | reverse complement strand
GCGCTGGTGCTGGGGCTCCTGATTCCGAGTCCCCTTCCCGCGCAAGTCGTCGTGGTGACTTACGCCCTGGCGCCGGCGGCCGCTATCGTGGCGGCGGCGCTGATGAGATTCATGAGGCGTCGCGGGCCCTGAGCGGGCTGGCGCCGCGCTTCAGGAGCGGCGCCGGTCTTCGTGCGCGCTGCCGAAGGTCTCCAGGTAGTCCTCTCTCGCCGCCTCGATCACTTCGGCCGCGTGCGCGTAGCCGTACTTGCCGGTGATCTTGAGTTTGTTAGGTTCGCCGGGAACCAGCTTGTAGGTGGCGAAGTAGTGCTCGATACGCTCCACGATCACGGGCGCGAGCTGCGAGATGTCCTTGACGTGATCCCAGACGAAGTCGCCTTCCAGCACGCCGATGATCTTGTCGTCGGCCTCGCCGCGATCGATGAGCTTGAGCCCGCCGATCACGCGCGCCCGCAGCAGCACTTCGGAGCGCTCGATCGGGCGCTCGCTGACCACGCAGATGTCCAGCGGGTCGCCGTCACCGCGCTCGCAGCCGGGCGCGAGCCTGGCGATGCGGTCGCCGCAATAGGTCTTGGGGATGAAGCCGTACAGCGCCGGCGGCTGGGAGGTGGTGCGCTGGGGACGATCGACGCGCAGATACCCTGAGACCTTGTCGATCTCGTACTTGATGACGTCGAAGGGCGTGATTTCGATGTAGGCGTTGACGATTCGGGGGGAGTCCTCCCCGACCTCCAGGCCATGCCAGGGGTGTGGACGCCAGCGCGAAAAATTGTGTTCAGTCATGGCCGCGCACTCTAAATGGGGGCCTGCGGAATGGCCAGAGCGGCTCCCGGCGCATATGCTTTCCGGCATGTCAGTACAGTATTCCCGGGGGGCAGCCATCACCGGCTGGGGAAAGTGCCTGCCCCCGGCCGTGCTCACCAACGCGGACATGGCCACTTTCCTCGACACCAGCGACGAGTGGATCACCACGCGCACCGGCATCCGCGAGCGGCGGGTCTCGCATGTCCAGCTGGGCGAGCTCATGTACGTGGCGGCGGCGCGCGCGCTGGCCTGCGCCGGGCTCGACGGCCGGCAGATCGAGCTCATCGTGGCCGGCACCACCAGCTACGACGACCAGGTGCCCAATGTGGCCTCGGGCATCCAGCGGCGCATCGGCGCCGATGGTTGCGCGGCCATGGACGTGAACACCGCGTGCACGAGTTTTCTCTACTCACTATCTACCGCGACGGCGATGATCCGCAGCGGCGTGGTGCGCAACGCGCTGGTGACGGGCGCTGAGGTGATCACGCCCTTCATCGACTGGACGGACCGTAACACCGCGGTGCTGTTCGGTGACGGCGCCGCGGCCGTGGTGCTGCAGGCCACCGAGACCGGGGAAGGCCTGCTCAGCGAGCGTTTGGGCTGCTACGGCGATTCACGCGAGATCCTGCGCGTCCATGGCATGGGCGCGGCTTACGCGCACCAGGACCGCATCATCGGCAGGACCGAGTGGCAGTTCGAAGGCCAGGATATCTTCAAGAAGGCCGTGCACGGCATGGCCATAGCCTGCGACGAAGCGCTGGCCAAGGCCGGCAAGACGTGGTCCGCTGGGGGCAGCGCGTGACGCCACTGGGCACGAGCGATGTGGAGTTGCCGCCTAACAACCAGACGGCGCTGCAGCTGGTCGAGAAGTATCGCAGCATCCGTCGACGTGTCGTCTCCGGCGCCTGATTGAATGACGAAACCCGCCTTGCGGCGGGTTTCGTTGGACCTGTGCATCGATAGTCTGGCTTAGGCTTTCTTCTTGGCTTTCGCGACTCTTGCTTTTTTCTTGGCAGGATCTTTGGGGCGGGTCTTTCCGAAAGAACCCGCGTAAAGCTTGCCGCGCTTGGTGCGGCGATCACCCTTACCCATTCGCTTCTTCCTTGTTCTGCGCAATCCACAACAGCGCGGCTTCGATATCCGACAGCTGCGCAGCGGTCATGCCAGGAATGCGGCCACCGCCGGCTTCCGTCTTGACGCGCGCGAGCTCGGCGGATGACACCGTGCTGACCCAGGTGAGCCCGCGGCGCACCTTGGAAGTGAATTTCTGGGATTTCTCTTCGGACATGTCGACTCCTGATCAACCAAATCAAGCAAGCCTGTTGCGGGCCGAAACATAGCGCGGCTAACGATATCTGGCCAGAACTTTCGCCAGGGCCGCCGAACCGGGTGACAACCGGCCATGGGGAATCTGATTGAGCGGAATAGCCGGTGTCTCATTGACATCGTGGAATTCCCGGCCTTTCGGATCGACAAACAACAGGCCCGTCAGGAATTCACCTTTTTTCAAGCGTTCCTGGATGGCGGCGCTGGCGGCCTCGCGATTGGTCGGGTCGTAGTTCGAGTCCAGCTTCCGCAGCAGGATCCGGCTGCCGTCGTGCAGCACCACGGGCAGGGAATCGCCTTCGGCGTACTCAGCGGAGATCTCGCGTTCGAAGGGCACGAAGTCGGCGTGCACCGCGGCGTCATAGTGCTCGCGCGTGTACTGGTAGCTCTTCGTGGACCCCTCGTGGTCGTTGAACGTAACGCAGGGCGAGAGCACGTCCACCAGCGCGAAACCCTTGTGGCGCATGGCGGCCTGGATCAGCGGCACCAGCTGTTGTTTGTCACCGGAAAAACTGCGCGCGACGAAGGTGGCGCCGAGCGTCATGGCAAGCAGCACCGGGTCGATGGGCGGCTGCTGATTCACCTCGCCCTTCTTGGCCTTGGTGCCCACATCCGCCGACGCCGAGAACTGCCCCTTGGTGAGCCCGTACACACCGTTGTTCTCGATGATGTACGCCATGTTGAGATTGCGGCGGATCGCATGGCAGAACTGCCCGAGGCCGATCGACAGGGTATCGCCATCACCC
The DNA here is from genome assembly GCA_029266835.1 of Steroidobacteraceae bacterium. Classification (GTDB taxonomy): domain Bacteria; phylum Pseudomonadota; class Gammaproteobacteria; order Steroidobacterales; family Steroidobacteraceae; genus CADEED01. The sequence continues at coordinate 19,047 of JAQSWD010000052.1, read as the reverse complement.
GAGACACCGATGTAGGTGAGATCGCGGTTCGCGGCATTCGCGCCCATGGCGATGGACGGCATGCGGCCGTGCACGGAGTTGAACCCATGCCCGCCGCTCACGAAGTACGCCGTGGTCTTCGACGAGCAGCCGATGCCCGACAGCTTCACCATGTTCTGCGGCTCGATGTCGAGGCCCCAGGTGGCTTCGACAATGGCCGCGGTGATCGAGTCATGGCCGCAGCCCGCGCACAGCGTCGACAAACCACCCTCGTAGTCGCGGCGCGTGAGGCCCAAGGCGTTCTTGGGCAGCGAGGGATGGCGTACCTTGGGTTTCGGGAGAAACGTCATGCCATGGATCCTTCTTTGCGCGCCGTCCCCGCGACGATCTCGGGCTTGCGCGCCTTGGGCTCGACTTCGGCCAGCACGCCCTTGACGATGAACTCCGAGGAGATGGGCAGGCCGCTGTAGTGCAGCAGCGAGCGCAGCTTCTCCTTGGGCACGCGGGTCTCGAGCGTGAGCAGCGAGCGCATCTGCGCGTCGCGGTTCTGCTCGATCACGAACACGAGTTTGTGCGCCTCGAGGAATTTCTCCACGTCTTCGCCGAACGGGAAGGACCGCAGGCGCATGTAGTTAGCCCGCAGTCCGTGGGTGCCGAGTATGTCGAGCGCCTCGCGCACCGCGCCGTCCGAGCTGCCGTAGGCCACCACGGCGACGTCTATGTTCGCGTCCTGTTCGATGATGGCCTTGGGCACCAGCCGCTTGGCCGTGGCGAACTTGCGCGTGAGCCGGTCGAGCACGATCTGGTACTCGGCGGAATCCTCGGTGTACGCGCCGTACTGCGTGTGGCCCGAGCCGCGCGTGAAATACGCGCCCTTGGGGTGAACACCCGGCAGCGTGCGATAAGGAATGCCGTCGCCGTCCACGTCGAGATAACGATGGAATTTCTCCAGCTTGGCGATGGCTTCCTTGTCGAGCACCTTGCCGCGATCGGGCACGTACGCGTCATCCCACTTGAGATCGGGGCACATCCAGTCGTTCATGCCGATGTCCAGGTCGCTGAGCACCATCACTGGTGTCTGCAGGCGGTCGGCGAGATCGAAGGCATCACGCGCGAAGTAGAAACATTCCTCGGGGTCGCGCGGGAACAGGCAGACATGCTTGGTGTCGCCATGCGAGGCATAGGCGGCTTCGAGGATGTCGCATTGCTGCGTGCGCGTGGGCATGCCGGTCGACGGCCCGACGCGCTGGATGTCGAACAGCACCGCCGGCACTTCCGCGTAATACGCGAGGCCCAGGAACTCGTTCATCAGGGATACGCCGGGACCCGACGTGGCGGTGAAGGCACGCGCGCCATTCCAGTTGGCACCGAGCACCATGCCGATGGCGGCGAGTTCGTCCTCGGCCTGGATGAACGCGAAATTCTTCTTGCCGGTGTCCGGGTCCACGCGCAGCTTGTCAGCGAAGCTCTTGAAGGCATCCATCAACGACGTCGAGGGCGTGATGGGATACCAGGCGCCCACGGTGGCGCCCGCGTAAACGCAACCCAGGCCGGCAGCCGTATTGCCGTCGATCATGATGTGCCCCGCGGTCCGGGAGCCTTCGGCAAACGGCGCCACTTTCAGCGGCAGCGGGCAGGCGAGGTTGGCCTTGGCATAGTCGTAACCCAGCTGGATGGCCTTCATGTTCGAGTCCACCAGCTGCGGCTTCTTCGCGTAGGTCTCCGCGAGCAGGCTGCGGATCTTCTCCACGTCGAGATCCATCAGCGCCGCCAGCACACCGGCGTAGCAGATGTTCTTCATCAGGATGCGCGTGCGCACGCCGTTGAAGTTCTCGTTGCAGAGTCTCGCCAGCGGCACGCCCATCACCGTGATGTCATCGCGCGCCAGCAAGGCCGGCCGCGGCCAGGTGCTGTCGTAGATGAGGTAGCCGCCGCTCCATCACCGGGATGCCGCTGCGGAAGATGCTCTTCATCAGCAGCGTGTTGGCGCTCGCGGAACCGGTGCCGTTCACCGTCGCGATCTTGATCGCGAAATCATTCGTTCTGTCCTGGTTCATCACGCGCCCGTTCTTCTAGATAGCGAGGGGAATCTTGGCCGCACTGGCCACGGCTTCGTCCTCGGCATGGGGCCATTTCACGAAGGATTTCTGCATGTCCCACGCCGCCGTCGGACAGCGCTCCGCGCACAGGCCGCAGTGCACGCACAGGTCTTCGTCTTTGACCATGACGCGCCCGGTGTGTTTCAGCGCGGACGATACGTACAAGGCCTGGGTGACGTTCTTCGCCGGCGCCTTGAGCCGCGTGCGCAGGTCCGCTTCTTCGCCGTTCTGCGTGATGGTGAGGCAGTCCACCGGGCAGATGTCGATGCAGGCATCACACTCGATGCACAGTTTGGTCTCGAACACAGTCTGCACGTCACAGTTGAGACAGCGCTGCACCTCTTTCTCGATCTGCTCGGCGGTGAAACCCAGCTCCACCTCGATGTCGAGCTTCTTGAAGCGCTCCTTGAGCGACACATGCGGCATGAGTCGCCGCTCGGCGGGGTTGTAATCGTTCGAGTAGGCCCACTCGTGCATGCCCATTTTCGTGGACTGCAGGTTCACGCCCGGCGGCAGGCGCTCGGTCGTGCTCTTGCCCTGGCAATGATTGTGGATGGACACGGCGGCCTGGTGGCCGTGCTCCACGGCCCAGATGATGTTCTTGGGTCCGAAGGCCGCGTCGCCGCCGAAGAACACGCCGGCGCGGCTCGATTCGAAGGTTTTCACATCGACCTTGGGCACGTCCCACTTGTCGAACTCGATGCCGAGATCGCGCTCGATCCACGGGAAGGCATTTTCCTGGCCGATGGCGAGAATCACGTCGTCGGCTTCGAGGAATTCCTCGCCGGTGATGCGCTCCGCGGTGATGCGGCCCTGCTCGTCCGTGTCGTACTCCATCACGTCGAAGGTCATGCCCTTCAACTTGCCGTTCTCGACCACGAAGTTCCTGGGCGAACGGTTGATGACGATCTTGACGTGCTCTTCCTCGGCGTCCTCGAGTTCCCAGGCCGAGGCCTTGAAGAACTGGCGCGGCTTGCGCGCCATGACCTTCACGTCGTCGGCGCCGAGGCGCAGCGACGTGCGGCAGCAGTCCATGGCCGTGTTGCCCACGCCGATGATCAGCACCTTCTTGCCGATGCTCTTCACGTGCTCGAAGGCCACCGATTCCAGCCAGGTGATGCCGATGTGGATGTTGGCGCCGCCTTCGGCGCGGCCGGGCAGCTTGAGTTCCTTGCCCTTGGGCGCGCCCGCGCCCACGAACACGGCGTCGAACCCGCCCTGGTCCAGCAGCTCGCGCATCGACCTGATGGGGTGGTTCAGCTTGAGGTCCACGCCCATGTTCACGATGTTGGCGATCTCCTCGTTCAACACCTCCGCGGGCAGGCGGAACGAAGGGATGTTGGTACGCATGAGGCCCCCGGGCACACCCCATTGCTCGAAGATGGTGACCGAGTAGCCCAGCGGCATGAGGTCGTTGGCCACCGTGAGCGACGCGCAACCGGCACCGATCAGGGCCACTTTCTTGCCGTTCTTGAGCTTGGGGATGCGCGGCAGGCGCGAACTGATATCGTCCTTGTTATCGGCCGCGACGCGCTTGAGCCGGCAGATGGCCACCGGTTTTTCCTCGACCCGCCCGCGGCGGCAGGCCGGCTCGCAGGGGCGATCGCAGACCCGCCCGAGGATGCCCGGGAACACGTTCGAATGACGATTCACCATGTAGGCGTCGGTGAAGCGCCCTTGAGCAATAAGTCGAATGTATTCGGGGACGTCGGTGTGCGCGGGGCAAGCCCATTGGCAATCCACGACCTTGTGAAAGTAGTCGGGTTGCGCGGTATCCGTCGGTTGCATATCCCCCCGGTGCAAAAACGCCACTTTTCCCCCGATGGCGCTTCACGAGTATAGGCTTCCGCCCAATCATGCACACGCCCACGGAAATCAAGCTCAGGACCCGCTCACGCGTGCTGGAGGTGGCTTTCGAGGATGGGGCGCGCTTCCTGCTGCCCTTCGAATACCTGCGCACGCATTCGCCGTCCGCTGAAGTAAAAGGACACGGGCCGGGCCAGGAGGTTCTGGTATTGGGCAAGCAGGATGTGGGCATCCGCGCCGTGGACCCGGTGGGTCAGTACGCGGTGAAGCTGGTGTTCGATGACGGCCACGACAGCGGCCTGTTCACGTGGAAATACCTGCGGGAGCTGGGCGAGAAGCAGGCCGAGAACTGGGCGAAGTACCAGCAACGGGTCCAGGCGGCCCAATAGACGAACCGGGGAAAAACAGAGGGCGGTGACCAATGGCCACCGCCCTCTTCTGCAAGACCCCCGCTCGAATAGTTGGGCTTTGTAGCTAAACCATTCGCGAAAAGCCAGCGGTTTATACTGCCCGACCTGTGACCGACCCGAACAAGACCCAAGAGACCGATTTCGGCTACGAACGCGTTCCGTGGAGCGAGAAGCAGCGGCGTGTCCGCGGTGTATTCGACTCCGTCGCCGGCAACTACGATCTGATGAACGACCTCATGTCCGGCGGCGCGCATCGCCTCTGGAAGGAGTTCACGCTGTCGCTGACGAACCTCTATGCCGGCCAGCGCGCGCTCGACGTGGCCGGCGGCACCGGCGACCTGACGGCAGGGCTCGCCAGGCAGGTGGGCAAGTCCGGCATGGTCATCCTCTCGGACATCAACGCCGCCATGCTGGGTGAAGGCCGCGACCGGCTGCTCGATGCTGGCGTGGTGGGCAACGTGAACGTGGTGCTGGCCAACGCCGAGAAGCTGCCCTTCGCCGATTCCAGCTTCGACTGCGTGACCATCGGCTTCGGGCTGCGCAATGTCACCGACAAGTCCGCCGCGCTGGCCGAAATGCGCCGCGTGCTCAAGCCCGGCGGGCAGCTGCTGGTGCTCGAATTCTCCCGCCCGTTGCCGTTGCTCAAGCCGCTGTACGACCTGTATTCCTTCCGCGTGTTGCCGATGATCGGCAAGCTCGTCGCCAAGGACGAGGACAGCTACCGCTATCTCGCCGAGTCCATTCGCATGTTCCCGGACCAGGAGACCCTGCTGGGCATGTTGCGCGACGCCGGGCTCGAGGACTGCCGCTACCACAATCTCTCGGGCGGGATCGTCGCCGTGCACCGGGGCTATCGTTACTAATCTGGTTATTGGTCTGGTTGTCGACCCGGTCATCGAACGGGTGATCGACCGGGTTGCTAGTTAGCCATCGCGAATGCTCACACAAGCCATCGAGAACCTGCTGAACCGCAACCTGCCGCGCAGTCCACGCGCGCAGGAATTGTGCGCGTCGATGAGTGGCAAGCGCGTGCTCATCGAAGCGCGCGGCCTGGGATGGGTGTTGATTGCCGAGTGCCTCGCCAGCTCGATCCGCCTGACCAAAGGCGGCGCCAACGAGGATCCGCCGCCCGCCGCCGAGATTTCCGGCAGCCTGATGAGCCTGGCGGCGCTGGCCGGCGCGCATCCGGAGGAAGTGATCCGCCGTGGTGACGTGACCATCCGCGGCGACGCGGAAGTCGCGCAGAAATTCCGCGAACTGGCCATGCTGATCAGGCCGGACGTCGAAGAGGAACTCTCGAAACTCATCGGCGACACGCCCGCGCACCAGGCGCTGCGGCTGGTGAAGACCGTCACCGGCTTCGGACGTCGCGCCGCCCAGACCGGCGTGCGCAATGTGGCCGAGTACCTGGCGCACGAGAAGCGCGACCTGGTCTCCGGCCCCGAGGCCGAAGATTTCTACCGCGGCGTCGAGAAGCTGCGCGAAGATCTCGACCGCCTCGAAGCGCGTACGCGCCTGATCGAATCCTCGTTGAACGACGAACAAGAAAAGAACAACGCATGAAGCTTCGCGTCCTTTCCCGGCTCATCGAGATTCAGCGCGTGCTGGTGCGGCACGGACTCGACGAATTCGTGCGCGCCACGCACCTCTTCCGGCCCCTGCGATTCGTCTTCCTGCTGAGTCCGTGGACCTGGTTCGTGCGTGGCAAGGACGCGCCGCGCGCCGTGCGGCTGCGCCTGGCGCTGGAGGAACTGGGCCCGATCTTCGTGAAGTTCGGTCAGGCTCTATCTACCCGCCGCGACCTGCTGCCGCTGGACATCGCCGACGAGCTGGCGAAGCTTCAGGACTGCGTGCCGCCCTTCGACGGCAAGATCGCGCGGCGCATCGTCGAGGAAGCCTATGGCCGCTCCGCCGAACAGGTGTTCTCGAGTTTCGACGAGACGCCGCTGGCCGCCGCTTCCATCGCACAGGTACACGTCGCCGAGTTGCGCCCCGAAGTGCCGCTCAATGGCGCCAAGACCCGCGAAGTCGTGGTCAAGGTGCTGCGGCCCGACATGTTCAAGGTGATCTCGCGCGACCTCGAGGTGCTGCACGAGCTGGCGCGCATTGCCGATCGCCACTGGGAAGGGAGCCGCCGCCTCAAGCCGATGGAGGTGGTGCGCGAGTACGAGAAGACCATCATCGACGAGCTCGACCTGATGCGCGAGGCGGCCAACGCCTCGCAGCTGCGCCGCAATTGGGAGAATTCCCCGCTTCTATATGTGCCGGCCGTGCACTTCGACTTCTGCCGTGCGCAAGTCATGGTGATGGAACGCATCCATGGCGTTCAGATCTCGAACATGACGCGCCTGCGCGAAGCCGGCACCGACATCCGGCGCCTGGCCGAGAACGGCGTGGAGATCTTCTTCACGCAGGTGTTCAAGCACAACTTCTTCCACGCCGACATGCACCCGGGCAATATTTTCGTGCTGATCGACAACCCGGCGAACCCGAAGTACGCCGCCGTGGATTTCGGCATCGTCGGCACGCTGGATCCGCGCGACCAGTACTACCTCGCCGAGAACTTCCTCGCGGTGTTCGAACGCGACTACCGCAAGGTGGCCACGCTGCATCTCGAGTCCGGCTGGGTTCCGGAAGGTTCGCGCGTGGATGAAATGGAGTCCGCCATCCGCACGGTGTGCGAGCCCATCTTCAACAAGCCGCTGAAGGAAATTTCCTTCGGCACGGTGCTGCTGCGCCTGTTCGAGATCTCGCGCCGGTTCAACGTGTCGATCCAGCCGCAGCTGATCCTCTTGCAGAAGACCCTGCTCAACATCGAGGGACTGGGGCGCGATCTGTACCCTGACCTCGACGTGTTCAAGATCGCCGGCCCCATCATGCGCGACTGGCAACGCGAGAAAATGTCGGGCCGCGCGCTGGTCGAGAACGCGCGCTCGCAACTGCCGGAGATATTCACGAGCCTGCAGGCGCTCGCGCCCCTGGTGCGATCGGCGGTACAACGCGCGCAGGACGGGCGGCTGCGCCTCGCGGTGGAAGCGCCGGAGATCAATGCGCTGCGCAGCGAGATCAAGCGCACCAATCGGCGGCGGGACAAGGTGACTGTCGCGGCGGTGATCCTGCTAGGCGGCATCGTCTGGCTGGCGCTGGGTCGCGACCCGCAATGGGCCGGATGGGCGCTGGCGGCCGTGGGCGCCGCATGGATCGTTGCCGAAATGCGGAAGTGAGCCGGTCGCTCCCTTAAGGGTGCCCTTGCAGTCAACAATTTCCGGCACTTAGCCTAACTACAAATTGCGGCGGCGCACGCGTTTGGAGTAGCGTCACCGCATGGTTCCTCAGCAGAGCGCGGGCAACAAGTACTTCGCGCAGTTCACCGCGTTCCTGTCACTCGCTTTCGGCACGTTCATCTTCGCCGGCTGGGTATTCGACGTCGACGCGATGACCAACCTGGTCCCCGGGATGCCGCGGATCTCGCGGCTTACCGCGCTGGGTTTCATCTCGGCCGGCGTCGCGCAATGGATGTGCACCATATCGCGACGCGGCCTCGCCATCGCGGCATCAGTGCTGCTGACGGCCATCGGCCTGCTCGCATTGTTCCGCTACGCCTTCTCGTGGACGGCGTACATCGACCAGCTGACGCTGGCGCCCATGCCGGTGACCGTCTACGGTGGTCAGCCGCCACGCATGGCGCCGTCCACCGCCATCGCGTTCTGCCTGCTCGGCCTGTCCCTGTTCTCTTCGCTGCAGCAGCGAACCGCGCTGGCGCACCAGACCTTGGCCATCTTCGTGGTGATCATCGGGTGGATGGGCCTTTCGCGATACGTGTTCGGCGGCGAGCCCCTCGTGCCCTTCGTCAATGTCGCCGCGCACGCAGCCGTGATGTTCATCCTGATTGGCGCCGGCGCACTCACACTGCGCACGGATGCCGGTATCGCCAGGCTGCTGGCGAGCGAAGGCGTGGGCGGCACCATGGCGCGCCGCCTGTTGCCCGCCGCCATCCTGGTACCGCTGATCGCGGGGGCGCTGGCCCTGCGATTCGAGCGCGGCGGCTCGCTCGGTTACGAGACGGCCGTTTCGGTATTCGCGCTCACGGGCGTGATCGCCTTCGCGACCTTCGTGCTGATCAACGCCGCGCGCGGCGAACGTGCCGACAACCTGCGCCGCCAGGCCGAGCACGCGCTGCGATTATCGGAAGAGCGCAACCAGCTGATCGTCGAGACCGCGCTCGACGGTGTGATCACCATCAACCTGCACGGATACATCACCGGCTGGAACACGCAGGCGGAGAAGATGTTCGGCTGGCCGCGCAGTGAAGCCATCAACCGCGAACTCGCCGAACTCATCATCCCGGAATCTCTGCAGCAGGCGCATCGCGAAGGGCTGAAACGTTTCGTGGCAACCGGCGCCGCCCGCATGCTCAACAAGCGCATCGAGCTCACCGCGCGGCATCGCAGTGGGAACGAATTCCCGGTTGAGCTCGCGATCACTCCCATCGGCTTCGGCGACGACCTGATGTTCAGCGCCTTCGTCCGCGACATCACCGGCCGCAACCGCGCCGAGGCCGCGTTACGCGAAAGCGAACAGCGCTTCCGCACCACGGCCAATGCCGCGCCGGTGATGATCTGGATGAGCGGGGCGGACCGGCGCTGCACCTGGTTCAACCAGCGATGGCTGGATTTCGTCGGCCGCGAGATGGAGCAGGAAATCGGCGATGGCTGGTGCGACAACGTGCATCCGGCGGACTTCGACCGCACTCTGGACACCTACCATGCGGCCTTCGACGCACGCCGGCCCTACGAACTGGAGTTCCGCCTGCAGCGCGACGACGGCGCCTGGCGATGGGTGTTGGAGCGCGGCACGCCGCACTTCGGGCCCCACGACGAGTTCATCGGCTTCATAGGCACTTGCGTCGACATCACCGAGCATCGCGAGACCGTCGAGCAGCTGCGCGAGTCGCGCGCACGTTTCAAGACGCTGGCCGAATCGCTGCCGCAGATGATCTGGACCTGCCAGCGCGATGGCTACTGCGACTACCTGTCGCGCCAGTGGCTGGACTACACCGGCCGCAGCGAATCGCAGCAGGTGGGGGCCGGCTGGCTGGAGCAGGTTCACCCCGACGATCGCGTCAAGGTGCAGATGGAGTGGGGACGCGTGGTGTCGAGCGGCGACACCTACGACCTGAGCTTCCGCATCCGCCGATTCGATGGCATTTACCGCTGGTTCAAGACACGCGCCGTGCCGTTGCGCGATCCGGCCGGCCGCATCCTGAAGTGGTTCGGCTCGAACACGGACATCGAGGATTTCGTGCTCGCCGAGCGCAAGCTCAAGGTGCAACTCGAACGCATGCAGCTGCTGGATCGCACCACGCATGCCATCGGCTCGCATCACGACCTGCGCAAGGTGTTCGAGATAGTGCTGCGCAGTCTGGAGGACAACCTCGGCATCGAGTTCGCCTGCATGTGCCTGTACCAGGCCGAGCCCCAGGTGCTTTCGGTCAACTACGTCGGCGAGCGCAGCGTCGAGTTGGGCAAGCGCATTGCCATCACCGAGGGCGCGCACATCGAGGTCGAGGGGAACGGGCTGGGCCGTTGCGTGCGCGGCGAGCTCGTATACGAGCCCGATATCACCACCTCGCACCTGCCGCTGCCGGCGCGCCTGACATCGGCCGGCCTGTCTTCTCTGGTGGCGGCGCCGCTGCTCATCGAGAACGAAGTGTTCGGCGTGCTGGTGGTGGCCAAGCGGCACGTGCAGACCTTCAGCAGCGACGACTGCGAGTTCCTGCGCCAGCTATCGAGCCATGTAGCGCTGGCGGCGCACCAGGGCCGGCTGTACGGCGCGCTGCAGTCCGCCTACCAGGACTTGCGGCAGACTCAGCAGACCGTGATGCAGCAGGAGCGCCTGCGTGCATTGGGGCAGATCGCCAGCGGCATCGCGCATGACATCAACAATGCGCTGTCACCCGCCGCGTTGTATGCGCAGTCCATGCTCACCCACGAGAAGAGCCTGACCAACCGGGCGCGCGATCAGCTGGGCGTGATCCAGCGCGCCATCGATGACGTGTCGCGCACGGTGCAGCGCATGCGCGCCTTCTACATGCCGCAGGGTTCCGAGCTGACACTGGCGCCGGTGGAAGTGAACCCGCTCATCGACCAGGTGATCGAGCTCACGCGCGCGCGGTGGAGCAACATGCCGCAGGAGCGCGGCGTGGTCGTGGAGGTGAACAAGGAACTGGAGGCCGGCTTGCCGCGCATCCTCGGCGCCGAGAACGAGGTCCGCGATGCGCTGACCAACCTGCTGCTCAATGCGGTCGATGCCTTGCCCGAAGGCGGCACTATCACTTTCCATACTCGCCGCGACGTGCGCGACGACCACGTCATCATCGAAGTGCACGACACGGGCGTAGGCATGAGCGAAACCACGCGCGGCCGTTGCCTGGAGCCCTTCTTCACCACCAAGGGCGAGCGCGGCACCGGGCTCGGCCTCGCCATGGTGTTCGGCATGGTGCAGCGTCACAGCGGCGAGCTCGAGATCGACAGCGAGCTGGGCCAGGGCACCACGATGCGGCTGATATTCCCGAGCGCGCCGGACGGCATGACGTCGCTGGAGCGGATACTTCCGGAGAAGCCGCGGCCGCTGCGCATACTCCTGGTGGACGACGACCCGCTGCTGCTGCGCAGCCTGCGCGATGCGATGGAGCTGGATGAGCACGAAGTGGTGACGGCCGAGGGCGGCCAGGCCGGCATCGACGCGTTCGCGGATTCCGCCAATGCCGGGCATCACTTCGATGCCGTGATCACCGATCTCGGCATGCCCTATGTCGACGGCCGCAAGGTGGCCACGCGTATCCGCCAGATGGCGGCGCAGGTGCCCATCATCATGCTCACGGGCTGGGGACACCGGCTCATCGCCACCGACGAGACACCGGAGCACGTGAACCGAGTGCTCAGCAAGCCACCGAAGATGGCCGAGCTGCGCGGCGCGCTGGCGGACCTGGTGCGGCCGCGGTCAGCGGACGGCTGACGTGTCACGCGCCGGCTCGCCGGCGTCACTTCCCGCAGGGTAGATAGTCAAACGGAACCGCCATCTCGCGGCCATCCTTTCCGGGCCCGGCGATCTCGGCATGCAGGCCCGTCGGCGTTCGTCGGTATTCCACGCGATTCGGGAAATCATGTGCGGGGTTCTCGAACCGCGCCCAATCCGTGCCGCCCGCGGTGCGCTTGAACCGCACCGGCGGTTCGCCCTGCGGCTGAGCGATGAACACGACCTCGCCGCCTTCGGATTCGACGCGCATGTACTCGAAATTGCGCGTCTTCGTGCCGCGGATGGTGCGCGACAGGCCCAGCATCACGTCGCCGCGTGTGCTCATCCAGTGTTCTTCGATGAAATCGTCGTTGCGGTCGCCGCACCAGTGGCCGACCAGCCATTCGAAGTTGTGGGCCGGAGCCGCCGGTGTGGTGCCGGTGGCGGCGGAGGTGAGCGCGACGGCCGAGGCCAGCGCGAGCAGTTTGTTGGTGTCCATGCGCGCACTGTAGTCAGCGCGTCTTCGCGAGGCTTGAACAAATGCGCAACCCTGCGTCAATGTCGCGAGGTGGACTACCAGGAACATCCGGCTCCCGCTTCGCTGTCGCGCCACTTCGCCTGCGTGTGGCGGCTGACCGACCCGGCACCGCGTGCCGGCATCCAGACCATCTACCCGGATGGTCGCTGCGAGTTGATCGCCCACCTGGCTACCCGACCGCGCATCCGCGATCCCGTCAGGGGCTGGCATGAGCAATCCACCACGTTGTACGCCGCCCAGCGCGTGACCGCGTTGCAGCTGGAAGCGACCGGCGCGCTCGACGACTTCGGCGTTCGCCTTCGGCCCGCGGCGTCGGCCATCATCGCGCGCGAGATCGAACCGCTGCGCGACCGCGTGGTCGATCTCGCCAGCCTGGATCCGCGGGTCAGCGTCTCGCTGATCGACGCCGCGCGTGCCTTCGCGCGTGGTGACGCTGCGCCCCTGTGGCGGCTGCTGGAGCGCCTCGCCGCGGCGTTTCCCATCGATGCGAAGATCGAAGACTCGGTGGCGCGTATCGAGTCCAGCGGCGGTGGCGCGCGCATCGACTCACTCGCGCGTGCCGCCGGATGGAGCGTGCGGACCTTGCAGACGCGTTTCCTCGCCGCCGTGGGCCTGACACCCAAGGAGTTCGCCCGGGTATTGCGCCTGCAGGCGACGCTGCGCGCGCTGGGCGGCGATTCGCCGCTGGCGGAGCTGGCCTGCGATGCCGGCTTCGCCGACCAGGCGCATGCCACGCGCGAGTTGAAGCGTGTGACGGGTCTGACACCGGCACGGCTTCGGGAGGAACTGCGCCGCGATCAAGGCAGCAGCACGGCAATCGAGATCGCCGCGGCGTTCGTTCGCGGACATAGTTAGGGCTCGCGCCAGGCGCTCCCCGGCGGCGTCACACGTGCTGCGTGATCGCCTGGGTATCGTGCCAGCGGCGCGACAGGTACCAGCACAGCGATGCCAGGCAGGCGTAAACCAGGGATGTCCACGCCAGCCATGTCAGGTGCGATAACACATGCGGCGCCACCATGCCGAAGGTGAATGCGGTGATCAGCAGCGCCATGAACGATTGCCCGGCCGCCGCCGTGCCGCGCGCCGCGGGGAACAGGTCGAGCATGCGCAGAGTCAGCGCCGGGAAGGCGAACTGCGCGCCGATGGCGGAGAAATACAGCAGACCCTGCTGCAGCGGGATGGGCACCACGTCAACGCTGGCGTGCACGAGCACGCGCGCCAGCGCCCCGACGAAAGTGATGACCATGCCGATGCGCACCTGCCTCAGCAGATCCAGCCGGCGCGCGAACACCGTGGACACCACCGCGCCGGTGAGAATGCCGCTGATGATGGGCAGGAACAGCATGAAGTAATCGGTCTCGCCCTTGCCCCAATGCATTTCCACGATGGCCGGAGCGGATCCGATGTACACGGCCAGCGATCCGAAGTTGACCGCCGCGGCGATGGCCAGCATCAGGAATTCCGGATGCCTGAGCACGGTGGCCGAAGTGGCGACCAGGTTGCGGGGCTTGAACGGCACGCGCGCCTGCAGCGGATGCGTCTCGGGCAGCTTCCACCAGGCGGACACGGCGAAGATCAGCCCGCAGAGCGTCATGACGGCGAACACCGCGCGCCAGCCGAACGCGACATGCGCCCAGCCACCGATGATGGGCGCGACGGCCGGCGCGATGCTGAAAATCATCGTGGTGATGCTCATGAGCCGTTGCGCCCGCGCGCCTTCGTAGAGGTCGCGGATGACGGCGCGGCCGATGACGACGCCCACACCCGCCGTCGTGCCCTGGATCACGCGCGCCGCGATCAGCGACTCGTAGTTGGGCGCGAAGGTGCAGGCGATGGAGCCCACGGTATACAGCGACATTCCCCAGATCATCACCGGACGGCGGCCGACGGCGTCGGACAGGGGCCCGTGCACCAGCGACGCGAATGCGAACGGCAGCATGTAGGCGGTGATGGCCTGCTGCAGCTGCCAGGCGTTGACGCCCAGCGCCCTCTCCATGGCATGAAATGCGGGGAAGAAGGTGTCGATGGAGAACGGACTGACCATCGACAGCCCGCCGAGCAGCACGGCGAGCATCGCGTAACCGGGTAGCTTGTGTTGCACGCCCGGTGTGACTATCTGGGCCGCAGTGAGTTCAGGAACTCCGCGGGATCCTTGCCGCTCTCCAGCACTTCCACCAGCGCCGAGCCGACGATCACGCCGGCCACGTGCCCCTTGAGCTGCTCCACCTGCTCGCGGGTGCGGATGCCGAACCCCGCGCACACGGGTAGTTTGGCGGCGGCGCTGACGGTTTCGAGGTAACGCGTCACTTCACCGGGCACCGAGGCGTTCTTGCCGGTCACGCCCGTCATGGTGACGGCGTAGACGAAGCCCTGGCTGGCGGCGCACAACTTCGCCATGCGCTCGGGGCGGGTGACCGGAGTGACCATCTGGATGACGCCGAGACCCTGCGCCTCGAGCGCGGTGCGGAACTCCTCGCCTTCGTCGTAGGGCAGATCCGGCACGATGAAACCGCAGACGCCGGCCTTGGCGGCATCCGCCGCGAGCGCGGCGTAACCGTAGGCCATCAGCGGGTTCAGATAGCTCATCAGAACCAGCGGCGCCTTCGGCCGTTGCATGGCGGCCAGCTCGCCCAGCAACCAGCGCAACGTGAACCCCTGCGCCAGCGCCTCGCGGCTGGAACGCTGGATGGTCATGCCGTCGGCCATCGGGTCCGAGAACGGCACGCCGATCTCGACCACGTCGGCAGCATTGCCGATCTGCGTGAGGTGCTCACGGAATTTCTCGCGGCTGGGGTACCCCGCCGTGATGAACGCGACGATGGCCGTCCGGTCGCGCGCCTCGGAAATGGCCGCGCTGATTCTTTCGGTGGGTCTCATGGTTGTTTGTTCGTGTCGGCGAGAATGGTCCGCTGCAAGGTGGGCATGTCCTTGTCGCCACGCCCGCTGAGGCCGATGAGCACGCGCTTGCCGGGGTTCTTTTGCGCCCAGCGCTTCGCACCGGCGAAGGCATGCGCGGACTCGATTGCCGGCAGGATGCCTTCGAGACGGCAGCACTCCTGCAACGCCTCCAGCGATTCGTCGTCGGTGGCGGCCTCGTAGCGCACGCGGCCGGCCCAGAGCAGCAGGGAATGTTCGGGGCCCACGCCCGGGTAATCCAGGCCCGCGGAGACCGAGTGTGTTTCCTGGATCTGCCCATCCTTGTCCTGCAGCAACAGCGAATACGCGCCATGCAACACGCCGGGCCGGCCGGTGGCCAGCGTCGCGGCGTTCTGCCCCAGCCCGTTGCCCGTGCCGCCGGCCTCGATGCCGATGATTTCCACCGACGCGTCGCCGATGAACGGATGGAACAGGCCGATGGCATTCGAGCCGCCGCCCACGCAGGCGATGATGGCGTCGGGTAGTTTGCCCGTGCGTTCCTGGATCTGGGCGCGCGCTTCCTTGCCGATCACGGCCTGCAGCTCGCGCACCAGGTAGGGGAACGGATGCGGACCCACCGCCGAACCGATGATGTAGAAGGTGTCGTCCGGGTTGCTCACCCAGTCGCGGAAGGCTTCGTCGATGGCGGCTCGCAGCGTCTGGTCGCCCGTGGTCACGGGAACTACCGTCGCGCCCAGCAGTTTCATGCGTCCGACATTCGGCGCCTGCCGCTCCATGTCCACTGAACCCATGTACACGGTACACGGCAACCCCACGCGCGCGCAGGCGGCGGCGGTGGCGACACCATGCTGGCCGGCCCCGGTTTCCGCGACGATGCGCGTGACACCGAGACGCTTGGCCAGCAACGCCTGACCCAGCGCGTTGTTGATCTTGTGCGCGCCCGTGTGCGCCAGGTCTTCGCGCTTGAGCCAGACCTCCGCGCCCCAGGCCTTCGATAGTTTGGGTGCATGCGTGAGCGCCGTGGGCCGGCCCACCCAGCTTTTGAGTTCCGCGGCCAGCTCGGCCTGGAAGTCCGGCGCGTGCAGATGCTGTTTCACGGCGGCTTCGAGGTTCTCGAAGGCGGCGATCAGCGTCTCGGGGATGTAGCGGCCGCCGAACGGACCAAAGCGTCCACGCGCGTCCGGGAATTTCCCGGCCAGCTCGTCGGCCAGCAGTTTGGCCGGGTCACCAGCTCCGTCATGTGAATATTCCATGCTCATGCATTCAACTCCAACGCCGCGAGTCTCGCCGCGGCCACGAACTTCTCTATCTTCTCGCTGCTCTTGATGCCGGGTCGTTCCTCGACACCACTGGACACGTCCACGCCGAAGGGACGCACGCGGCGCACCGCGATGCCGACGTTCACGGGGTTCAGCCCGCCCGCCAGGATCACCTGGGCGCGCAGCGCCAGCTCGCCCGCGGTGTCCCAGTCCGTGGTCTGGCCGCTGCCGCTCACCGGACCCTCGAACAGCATTCGCGCGGGCAACACGCAGGCGCCCTGCGGGCCGGGACGCACCACCGGCAATACGCTGAGCGTCTTCGGCAGTTCGAGTTTCTCGATGTCCTCGATGTCGGTCTGCAGGATGTCCGGCCTGAAATCGCGCAGGATTTCCTCGACCTGGGCCCGCGTGGGATGACGCGTGACGGCGACGCAGGCCGCCTTGTTGCGCGCGGACGCGGCCAGTTCATTGGCCTGGCGCGTGGACACCTGGCGCACCGACTGTGCGAACACGAAACCGATGGCGTCGACTTCGCAAGACAGCGCGGCGTCCACGGCCACCGGCGTGGTCATGCCGCAGATCTTGATGAAGATGCTGCGCTTGTCCGCCGACGCCGCGGTCATGGGTTTTTCGCCTTGCGCGCCGCGGACAACATGTCGCGCGCCAGTGCCGCGGGGTCGGGCGCCGACATGAGCGCGCTGCCGACCAGGGCCACGTCATAGCCATGGCGCGCCATGCGGGCGGCGTCCTCAGCCGTGGCCACACCGCTCTCCGCCACACGTTTCACGCTGCGCGGTAGTTTGGCGCCGAGCGCGTCCAGCCGACCCGGTACCACCTTGAGGGTGGTCAGGTCGCGCGAGTTCACGCCCACGAGCAGCAGATCGTTATGCGCCGCGCGCGCGTCCACCAACTCATGTGCCAGCGCGATGTCGGGCTCGTCGAAGGCTTCGAGCAGCACGAACATCTCGAGCTGCAGGGCCGTGTCGATCAGCTCTTCCAGATCGGCGCGCGGAATCATGCGCAGGATGGCCAGCACACCGCCGGCACCAGCCGCGCGGCCTTCGATCACCTGGTAACCGTCGACGAGGAAATCCTTGCGCATGGCGGGCACGGCCAGCGGATGCAGCGCGCGGGCGCCTCTTTCCAGGTCGTCCAGCGAGCCATCGAAGCGGCTGGGCTCGGTGAGGATGGAGACGGCGGCTGCGCCGGCGCGCGCATAAGTTGCCACGCGTTCGCCCACATCTTCATCGGCCGCGGCCTTCAGCAGCCCCACGGCGGGTGAACGCAGCTTCACCTCGGCGATGAGGTCGAAGCTCGAGAGTTTCAGTGACGGAGCCCGGGGCAGGTCCTTCACGCGCGCCAGCAGCTCGCGCGCCGGTAGTTCGGCCTGCGCGGCGGCCGAGCGGGCGCGTGAGGCGGCCGCCATGCCGGCGAGGAAGTCGCCCGCGGCGCCTGAAGCCGCACCGCTCATGCGGCGCCCCGCGCGCCGAAGTTTGCGATGGACTCGAGCGTGCGCCGGGCGGCGCCGCTGTCGATGGTCTGCCGGGCCAGCGCGACGCCCTCGCGCGGCGAGCTCACCTTGCCCACGATTTCCAGCGCCAGCGCCGTGCCCAACAGGAGCGCATCCCGATGCGCGCCGTTCTCTTCACCGCACAGGACGGCACGCAGCGCGCGCGCGTTGGTGGCGGAGTCACCGCCCGCGAGATCGCGGGCGCCGCACAGATCGAGACCGTAATCCGACGGACTGCGGATCTCCGCCGTGACCTTGCCCGGCCGCACATCGAGAACCGTGAACGGCCCCAGCGGCGTGGGCTCGTCCCAGCCTTCGGCGCCATGCACCACGAAGGCCCGCTCGATGGGCAGGCCCGAGAGCGCGTCGGCCATCAATTGCGCCGTCGGCAGATTGAACGCGCCCGTGAGCTGGAACAAAGGGGCCGCCGGGTTCGTCAACGGCCCGAGGATGTTGAACACCGTGCGCACGCCCATGGCCTGACGGATGGGCGCCACCGCCTTCATCGCCGGGTGATAGTGAGGCGCGAACAGGAACGTGAAACGCGTGGCGGCGAGGCAGGCACCGGCCGCGGCTTCGTCGAGCGGTAGTTTGAGCCCGAGCTGTTCGAGCACGTCGGCGCTGCCGGACTTGCTCGATACCGAGCGATTGCCGTGTTTGACCACGTCGACGCCGCAGGCCGCGGTGAGCAGCGCGGCGCCGGTGGATAGATTGAAGCTGCCCGAGGAATCCCCGCCGGTACCCACGATGTCGATGGCGCGGGGCGACGGCGCGATCGCGGGCACGCGGGCCAGCGATCGCATGGCGCGCGCGAACCCGCGCACTTCATCGGCATTGACGCCCTTGCTGCGCAGTGCGGCCAGCAATGCCCCGGCCAGCGCGGGCGGCGTGTCCGCGCTGGTCAGCGCGCGCAGCAGTGCGGCGGCCTCCTCTTCGCCGAGCGATTTGCCGCTCAGCAGGTGTTCGAGGGTGTCGCGCAGGATCATTGCTTGCCGCCCGTCATTTTCAGGAAGTTGCCGATGAGCTGCGGGCCGTCCGGCGTCAGCACGCTTTCGGGATGGAACTGCACGCCTTCCACCATCAGCGTCCGGTGGCGAACACCCATGATTTCGCCTTCCGGAGTACGCGCGGTGACTTCGAGTTCCGCGGGCAGAGTATCCGCCTTGGCGATGAGCGAGTGGTAGCGGCCCACCTCGGCGTTGGCCGGCAGCCCGGTGAACAGGCCCTTGCCGTCGTGCGACACCGGCGATGTCTTGCCGTGCATGAGGCGCGGCGCCCGAACTACCTTGCCGCCGAACACCTCGACGATGGACTGGTGCCCCAGGCAGACGCCGAACACCGGCACCTCACCGGCGAAGGCGCGGATCATGTCCATGGAAACGCCTGCATCGTAGGGCGTGCCCGGTCCCGGCGAGATGCACAGATGCGTGGGCTTCAACGCTTTCGCCTGCTCGACGGTGATCTCGTCGTTGCGGCGCACGTCGACTTCCGCGCCCAGCACCAGGAAGGCCTGCACCAGGTTGTAGGTGAAGGAGTCGTAGTTGTCGATCAA
>JAQSWD010000051.1 GCA_029266835.1 Steroidobacteraceae bacterium | reverse complement strand
TCGCGAGCGGCGGATTCGGCGTGGCCTGCGCGGCCATCGAGGCGCTGTGGCGGCAGCTGGCAATCGAACTCGGACCCGCGGGGCTCCGCCTGGTCACGCTGCGTTCATCGGGATCTCCGGACGCACCCGGTGTACGCGATGCCGTCGCCGAACATGCGCGCGC
Organism: Steroidobacteraceae bacterium; assembly: GCA_029266835.1. GTDB lineage: Bacteria > Pseudomonadota > Gammaproteobacteria > Steroidobacterales > Steroidobacteraceae > CADEED01. Next base: position 30,240 of record JAQSWD010000051.1, on the reverse strand, counting down.
CGCCGGCGTGATGCGCGAAGCCTTCGAGGCCCGCATCGCCGAAAAGACCATGCTCAGGCGCATGCCAATGATGGCGGAGATCGCCAACGCGGCGGTGCTTGCGGCCTCGGATCGGGCCAGCGCGCTGACCGCCGCGGTGCTCAACGTCACCTGCGGCGAGATCGCGGACTAGCTACCTACGGCCTTCACGCCGTTGCGCAGATCGCGCAGCAGGTCATCGGTCGATTCGATACCCACCGACAGGCGCAGCAGGCCATCGACCAGGCCGGCCGCGGCGCGCGCTTCCGGCGCCATGGCGGCATGGGTCATGGTAGCCGGATGAGCCACCAGGCTCTCGACGCCGCCCAATGACTCGGCCAGCGAGAAGAGCTCGAGCGCTTCGGAGAAACGACGCGCGCCGTCGATGCCGCCGGCCACTTCCAGAGTGACGATGGCGCCGAAGCCCGTTTGCTGGCGCGTGGCGATGTCATGCCCCGGATGACCCGGCAGCCCCGGGTAGTACACGCGTTTCACCTGAGGCTGCTTGCTCAGGAATTCCGCGATCGCTTGCGCATTGCGGCCGTGCTCGCGCAGGCGTACATGCAGCGTGCGCAGGCCGCGCAGCGTGAGAAAGCTGTCGAAGGGCGAGCCCGTGAGGCCCAGGCAGTTGCCCCACCACGCCACCTGCTCCGCGACTTCTTGCTTCGCGGAGATGACCGCGCCGCCGACCACGTCACTATGGCCGTTGATGTACTTGGTGGTGGAATGCACCACGATGTCGGCACCCTGCTCGATGGGACGCTGCCAGCCCGGCGACAGGAAGGTATTGTCGGCCACCACCAGCGCGCCATGCGCATGCGCGCGACGCGAGATATCGGCGATATCCGTGATGCGTAACAGAGGGTTGCTGGGTGTCTCGATCCACACGAGCGCGGCCGGCTTCGCCAGCGCAGCATCCACGGCCGCGGTGTCGTTGAAGTTCACGAAGTCGACATCGAGCTCACCGCGCTTCTTCCAGGCGGTAAGCAGGCGGAAGGTGCCACCGTAACAATCGTGCGGCGCAATCACGCGCGAACCCACCGGCACCAGGTGGCCCACCAGCGTGATGGCTCCCATGCCCGAGGCCGTGATCACGGCGCCGGCGCCACCTTCGAGATCGGCCAGGGCCTCGCCCAGCAGGTCGCGCGTCGGGTTTCCCGAGCGGCTGTAGTCGTACTTGCGCTTGTCGCCGAAGCCACGGAAGGCGAAGGTCGACGACAAGTGGATAGGCGGCACCACGGCGCCGGTCACATCACAGGTTTCGAGGCCGGCGCGCACGGCGCGGGTATCGAGAGACAGCGGATTCTGCGGATTGCTCACGTGTGGGGTCCTGAAACTTCGTTCAATACGTTGGCGAAGATCGGCTTGAGGTGCCGGTTCTCCTTGAGGAAGGCGTCATGGCCGTAGACCGACGAGAGCTCGTGCAGCTCGGCATTGGGCAGGCGCGCGACCATGGCGCGCATGTCACCCAGCGGCACCAGCTGGTCCTCGCGCACCGCCACGGCGGTCACCGGCGCGAAAATCCGCGTGGCGTCGACGCGATGCAGGTCGATGGACTCGGACAAACAAACAAAACTCTCGGGGCGGTAGCGCTGCGCGTATTCGGCACCGCGCGCGAACAGGTATTCCTCCACCGGCAGCACGAAGCCCTCGTCCACCTTGCGGGCGGCGCCGGCGAAGCGCGCGGAGAATTCCTCGGCGCTGCGGTAGGTGGCCATGGCCAGCGCACGCGCCAGTTCGAGGCCCTGCGCCGGCTTGCCGGCTTCCAGCGCGAACCGCACGATGCGTCGTTGCACCACGCGCCAGGCGCTGGCCATGGGATGGGCGCGATCCGCGGCGCTGATCACGAGGAGTCGCGCCACGCGGTCCGGATAACGCTCGCCGAAGGCCAGCGCCACCATGCCGCCGTAGGACGCGCCGGCAATCGCGCGCACCGAACTGATGCCCAGGTGATTGATCAGGCGCAGCAACAGCTCGGCCTGGTCATAAGCCGACACCGTGGGGAAAACCTGGCCGTCGCGGGGACCGGTGGAATCGGCGCTGGCGCCCAGGTAGTCGAAGCTCAGGATGCGGAAGCGCAGCGTGTCCAGCGCCAGGCCCGGACCCACCACTTCATGCCACCAGCCGCCGCGCGGCTCGTCCGGCAGCCAGACTCGTCGGGAGGCGGAGATGCCACCCAGCGCCACCACCACGGGGGCGCCCGCGGGGCCGGCCAGCCGCCAGGCGATGGAGACGGAATCGAGTTTGCCGCCGAAATGCAGTTTCAGCTCACCCGGTACCGCGAGAACGCCCTCGCGCACCGTGGCTGTGCCCGGCGTTGCGGTTTCCTCGCCGGGTTCACTGCGTAGAATATGTTTGTCGTTGGTCACTCGAATGCTCCGTCACGCACTCAGCGGGCACTCGATATGAGCAGCCGTGCTGCGCACGGCACCATTGCCCGGCAAGGCAAAGGCTGCTCATCTGCCGGGCTTGCGCCCGCAGGAGTTGGCACCTTTCCGCTTTGGCGGCGGTTGCCCCGGCGTCTTCGGGCCCAATCCCTCAGCCGGTCTCGATGAGTGCGCGAATTCTAGGGGCCGGGTTGGTGCTCCGCAAGGTACGGCGCTTGATTTTATGCAACCCGTACGGTCTAATGCGTTACTGTATTAACGCGCTAGTACGTTATCAAGCCATTCGCATGAAACAGCACCGAAACGTCACCGCCCGGCAGGAGGCGCTCTCCGAGCGCAGCCTGTTCGCCGCCGTCCTGACGCTGAAGAGCGTCGACGAAGCCCGGGCATTCTTTCGTGACCTGTGCACGCCGGCCGAACTACAGGCCATGGCGGACCGCTGGGCGGTGGTGGAGTGGCTGCAGAAGGGCCTGCCCTACCGCGAGATCCACCGCATCACCGGCGTGAGCGTCACCACCATCGGCCGCGTGGCGCGTTGCCTGGCCGATGGCAATGGCGGATACCAGGTCGCCGCTTCGCGCCAGCAGCGCCACGCCTGAACCCCGGCGGCGGAACGTTTCGCCGCAATCACCTTGAAAGCCCATTCATGAACGCCACCGAAAAAGCCGAACGCCTCAAGCTCGCCGTGCAGAAATCCGGCCGCCTCACCGACAATTCGCTCGAGTTGCTCAAGAACTGCGGGCTCAAGCTGTCACGCGGCCGGGACCAGCTCATGGGTTTCGGCGAGAACATGCCGCTGGATGTCTTGTTCGTACGCGACGACGACATCCCCGACCTGGTGCAGGAGGATGTCTGCGATCTCGGGCTCGTGGGCCGCAATGTGCTCGAGGAGAAGCGGCTCGAGATGATCGCCAAAGGCCACAAGCCGTCGTTCACCGAACTGCGCACGCTGGAATATGGCCGCTGCCGGCTGGCTCTGGCCATACCCGATGGCTTCAACTACGAAGGTGCGCGGTCGCTCGCGGGCAAGCGGATCGCCACCAGCTACCCCTTCACGCTCGAGAACTGGCTGCGCGAACGTGGCGTCAGCGCCGACATCGTCACCTTGTCAGGCGCCGTTGAGATCGCGCCTCGCCTGGGCCGCGCCGACCTGATCTGCGACCTGGTTTCCACGGGCTCGACACTGCAGGCCAATCACCTGCGCGAAGTCGAAACGATATTGGAGAGCCAGGCGTTGCTGATCCGCACGCCGGTGGAACTGCCCGAAGGCAAACAGGAATGGGTCGATCGCCTGCTGATGCGCATCGACGGCGTGCAGCAGGTGCGCGAGAGCAAGTACATCATGTTGCATGCGCCGCGTTCGGCGCTGCCGGAGATCCGCCGCCTGCTTCCCGGCAGTGAGTCGCCCACCATCATCCCCCTGGAAGGTTCGGGTGATCGCGTGGCCATCCACGCGGTATGCCGCGAGAACGTGTTCTGGGAAACGCTGGAGAGCCTGAAGAAGGCCGGCGCCAGCGCACTGCTGGTGCTTCCCGTCGAGAAAATGCTGGCCTGATGAAAATCATCGATTGGCAAACCGCTTCTCCCGACGCGCGACGCGCGGCGCTGGCACGGCCCGCAGCCGGCTCGCGTGACGAAGTGTTCCGCCAGGCGGCGGCCATTGTTTCCGCGGTCCGCGCCGAGGGCGACGTGGCGATCCGCCGCTTCACCCGACAATTCGGCGGCGGTGACCTGCAGGAGCTGCGCGCATCCCGCGCGGAATTCGCCGCGGCTCGCGCCGCGCTCGATGCCGGGCAGATCGCCGCGATCGAACGGGCCGTCGCCAATGTGAGCGCGTTTCACGAGGCGCAGAAAAGCGGGCCGCTGGCCGTCGACACCATGCCCGGCGTGCGTTGCGAACGCATCACGCGGCCGATCGAAAGCGTCGGTCTCTACGTGCCGGCAGGCTCCGCGCCCCTGCCTTCGACGGCCATCATGCTGGCCGTGCCCGCGCGTATCGCGGGTTGCCCGGCGCGCGCCATCGCCAGTTCGCCCGGTCCCGATGGCAAGCTGCACGCCGCCGTTCTCGTGGCCGCGGAAACCTGCGGCGTCGATACCGTCTACAAGATGGGTGGCGCGCAAGCCATTGCGGCGCTGGCCTTCGGCACCGAGAGCGTGCGCAAGGTCGACAAGATTTTCGGACCCGGCAGCGCCTGGGTGACGGCCGCCAAGCAGATCGTCGCCGCGGACGCGAATGGCGCGGCCATCGACCTGCCCGCGGGCCCGTCCGAAGTCCTGGTCATCGCCGATGACTCGGCGGACCCCGTTTTCGTCGCCGCCGACCTGCTGGCCCAGGCGGAACACGACGTCATCGCGCAGGTGGTGCTGGTGACGCCTTCGCGAGAATTGGCGGAAGCCGTTTCCGCGGAGCTCGCGGCGCAAACCTCGCAGCTCACCCGTCGCGAGATCGTGGCGCAGTCCATGGCCCACGCGCGTTGCCTCCTCGTGGCGGATATCGACCAGGCCGTGTCCGTCTCGAATGACTACGCGCCGGAACACCTCATCATCCAGACTCGCAATCCGCGTGGCTTGTTAGACAAGGTGTCTTGCGCGGGGTCGGTATTCCTCGGCGCATGGTCGCCGGAATCCATCGGCGACTATTGCTCGGGCACCAACCATGTGCTCCCGACCTATGGCTATGCGAGGTCGTACAGCGGCGTCTCGCTCATCGAGTACCAGAAACGGATCACCGTGCAGGAGTTGAGCGCCCAGGGCCTGCAGGCATTGGGCCCCACGGCCATCACCCTTTCCGGCATGGAAGGCCTGGATGCACATGGCAACGCCGTGAAGGTTCGTCTTCGGAAGCTCGCCGGAGAATCCGCATGAGCATCCTCTCGCTGGCACGCCCGGAGATCGTCGCGCTGAAGGCCTACTCGCATGCGAGCTGGGACCCGGCCCTCGATCGCCTGCACGCCAACGAACTGCCCTGGCGCGCGGAAACCGATCGCTCCCTCGCCGGCCTCAACCGTTACCCCGAGCCGCACCCACATGTATTGGCGGAGCGCCTGGCGGCGCTGTATGGCGTGCGTGCCGATCAACTGCTGCCGGGTCGCGGCAGCGATGAATCCATCGACCTGCTGTTGCGCGGTTTCTGCCGCGCCGGCGTCGACAACGTGGTCATCTGCCCGCCCACGTTCGGAATGTATGCCGTCGCCGCGCGCATCCAGGGTGCGGCCGTGCGTGAAGTACCACTGAAAGCCGAGCAGGGGTTCGCCCTCGACACCGATGCGGTGACCGCGGCCTGCGATGCCAACACGCGCATCGTGTTCCTGTGCAGCCCCAACAATCCCACCGGCAATGCCATCGAGCCTGCGTCCATCACGAAGTTGCTGAAGGCGCTGGCCGGCCGCGCCCTGGTCGCGGTGGACGAGGCCTACATAGAGTTTTCTGGCGATACCTCTTTGACCGGACAACTCGAGCAATATCCGCATCTCGTCGTGTTGCGCACCTTGTCGAAGGCATACGGCCTGGCCGGGGCGCGAGTCGGGTCGCTGATCGCCTCACCGGAAATCGTGCAGCTCCTGGGCAAGGTGATCCCGCCCTACTCCATTCCGCAGCTCACGATCGAAGCGGTGTTGCATACGCTGGCGCCGGTGCAGCTCACCATCCAGCGCGAGCGCGTGGCGCAGATCGTCGCCGAGCGCGAACGTCTGCGCGCGGGCATCGCTGCGGCCAAGGGTGTGCGGCGCGTGTGGCCCAGTGTGGCCAACTTCCTGCTGGTGGATTTCGAAGCGCCGGACCGCGTGCTTGCCGCCGCGCGCGATGCGAAACTGCTGATCCGCGACATGCGCAACGTCTCCCCTTACTCACTGCGGATTTCCGTGGGTACACCCGAACAGAACGATCGCCTGATCCGGAGCCTTTCATGAGCCTGACCAAAGTGCTGTTCGTGGACCGCGACGGCACACTCATCGAGGAGCCGCCCGACGAGCAGGTCGACGCCATCGCGAAGATCCGCTTCATGCCCGATGTATTCGCGGCCATGCGCCAGGCGAAGAAGCTGGGCTACAAACTCGCCATGGTCACGAACCAGGACGGGCTCGGCAGCGCGTCGTTTCCCCAGGAGAACTTCGACGTCCCGCACCAGTTCATGATGGACGCGTTCAGCTCGCAAGGCATCGAGTTCGACGCCGTCTTCGTCTGTCCGCATCGCAAGAGCGACGGCTGCGATTGCCGCAAGCCCAAGATCAAGCTGGTAGAGAACTATGTTCGCGAACAGCAGGTCGATCTCGCCGCGAGCGTGATGATCGGCGATCGCGACACCGACCTGGAGTTCGCGGCCAATCTCGGCGTGCGCGGCATCCGGGTACGCCGCCACGGCACGCCGGCCGAAACCTGGCCCGCCATCCTGCGCACATTGTCGGAACGCAAGGCGCGCATCACGCGCAAGACGAAGGAGACAGACATCGAGGTCCGCGTGAATCTCGACGCCACCGCTCCCGTCAGGATCGTGACAGGCATCGGGTTCTTCGATCACATGCTCGAGCAGATCGCCAAGCACGGCGGCTTCGCGCTGGAACTGGACTGCAAGGGGGACCTCGAGATCGACGAGCATCATACCGTCGAGGATTGCGCACTGGCCCTGGGCGAAGCATTGCGCCAGGCGCTTGGCGACAAGGTGGGCATCGCGCGCTACGGCTTCGTGCTGCCCATGGACGAGGCACAGGTGCGCGTCGCGATCGATCTTTCGGGCCGCGCCTATGGCGTGTTCGAAGGCAAATTCAACCGCGAAGCGGTCGGTGGACTGCCCACCGAGCTGGTGCCGCACTTCTTCAAGTCGCTGGCCGAAAGTCTCAAGGCCGCGGTCCACGTCACCATCACGGGCGAGAACACGCACCACATGATCGAAGCCTGCTTCAAGGGAACCGGACGCGCGCTTCGCCAGGCCTTCCGGCGTGAAAGCGACGAGCTGCCGTCGACCAAGGGCTTGTTGTGAGCCCGGTCGCCCGAATCGACCACGCGAGCACGCCGTGAGTGCCGTCGCAATCATTGACAGCGGTGGAGCCAATATCGCCTCGTTGAGGGCCGCGCTCGCGCGGCTCGGCGCGGACTCCGTCGTCACCACGGATCACGACTTGATCCGCCGCGCGCCGCGCGTGCTGCTGCCAGGAGTGGGTTCGGCGCACAACGCCATGCTTCGCTTGCGCGGCGCGGGGCTCGACCAACTGATCCCCACGCTCAAACAACCGCTGCTGGGCATCTGCCTGGGCATGCAGTTGCTGTTCGACCGGTCCGATGAAGGCCCGGTGAACTGCCTGGGAGTCATCCCGGGCTCCATCGGCAAGCTGCAATCCGAACCCGGCAAACCAGTCCCTCACATGGGCTGGAACCAGATGACGCAGGTGCGCGAAGACCCGCTGCTCGACGGCATCGGCAGCCTCGATCATGTCTACTTCGTGCACAGCTTCTTTGCCCCCACTTCCAGCGCCACCGTGGCGATCACCGACTATGGCGTGGCGCTCACGGCGGTGGCCCGGCGCGACAATTTCTGCGGCACGCAATTCCACCCTGAACGTTCGGGCGTGGTGGGCGCGCGTCTCATCGCCAACTTCCTGAAGCAAGGTTCCTGAAAGGCCCGCGCATGCTCCTCATCCCCTCCATCGATCTTCGTAACGGCCGCTGCGTTCGCCTGCTCAAGGGCGACTTCGACCAGGAAACTCGCTACGACCTCGAGCCCCATGAGCTGCTGCAGCGGTATCGCGCGTTGGGTGCCACGTGGTTGCACGTCGTGGATCTCGACGGCGCGAAGGACGGCCGCCTCGCCAACCGCAGCGTCATCATCAGGCTGGCTTCGCAAAAAGCGCTGAATGTGCAGGTGGGCGGTGGCGTGCGCTCGGCGGAGGTGGTCGACGACCTGCTGCGCAATGGCATCGACCGCGTCATCGTCGGCAGCGCGGCGGTCGAGAACCCGGCCGAGGTGCAGGCGTGGATCAAGCGTCATGGCCCCGAGAAGATAGGCCTGGCTTTCGACATCCGTCACGACGCCAAGGGTGTGCCCCGCGTGCTGACGCGCGGCTGGACGCAGGAGTCTACCCTGACGCTCTGGGAGGCCATCGACTCCTATCTACCCCACGGGCTCAAACACGTATTGTGCACCGACGCCGAACTGGACGGCGCCATGCAGGGCCCGGCGGTGAATCTGTACAAGGAATTCACGCGGCGCTACCCCCGGATACAGTTGCAGGCCTCGGGCGGCGTGCGCAGCGCCGCGGATCTCGCCGCCCTGGCCGACATCGGCAGTGCCGCCGCGATCAGCGGCAAGGCGCTGCTCGAGGAAGCGATCAAACCTTCGGAGCTAGTGCCATTCTTGCCAAACGCATAATTCCCTGCCTCGACGTCCGCGATGGACAGGTAGTCAAGGGCATCCGGTTCCGCGATCACCAGATCGTGGGCGACATCCTGGCGTTGGCCGAGCGCTACCGCAACGAGGGAGCCGACGAAGTCGTGTTCTACGACATCACGGCCAGCCCCGAGGGCCGCAGCGTGGATCGCGCCTGGGTACGACGTGTCGCGCAGGTACTGGACATCCCCTTCTGCGTGGCCGGCGGTATCCGCTCCGTCGAAGATGCGGAGGCGATACTCAACGAAGGCGCCGAGAAAGTTTCCATCAACACGCCGGCCATCAGCAACCCGGGCCTCATCGATGAACTGGCGTCGCGCTTCGGCTCGCAATGCGTGGTCATCGGCATCGACAGCGCCAATGTCGGCCAGGGTGCCGACAACAGCTATCGCGTGTTCCAGTTCACCGGCGACCCCAATCGCTCGAGGAACTCCGGTCGCGACACCTTGCAGTGGGTCAAGGAAGTCCAGGAGCGTGGCGCCGGAGAGATCGTGCTCAATTGCATGACCAGCGATGGCGTTCGTCGCGGCTACGATGTCGCGCAACTCACGGCGGTACGCGCGATCTGCGACGTGCCGCTGGTGGCCTCTGGCGGCGCCGGCTCGCCCGATCACTTCGTCGACGTGTTCAACAAGGCCGGCGTGGACGCGGCGCTCGCGGCCAGCGTCTTTCACTCGGGCTCGATCGCCATCCCCGATCTCAAGACTACACTTGCCGCCGCCGGCATCGAGGTGCGTCTGTGAGCATTCCGAAGAATGGTGACTCGCTGGCCGTGGATTTCCAGAAAGGCGACGGGCTGGTTCCCGCCATCGTGCAGGACGCCGACACCGGCGCCGTGCTCATGATGGCGTACATGAACCGCGAGGCGCTGGACGAGACCCTCAAACGCCGCCGCGCCGTGTTCTACAGCCGCAGCAAACAGAGACTGTGGGAAAAGGGCGAGACCACGGGCCACACGCTGGCTGTGGTGGATGTCGCGCTGGACTGCGATGCCGACACGCTGCTGGTCACCGCCCGGCCACGTGGACCGGCCTGCCACAACGGCACCCTCACCTGCTTCGGCGACCAGCCGCGCAGCGCCGCGACCTCGATCGCGTTTCTCGCGAAACTGGAATCCGTCATCGCGCAGCGCGCCACCGAACAGCCCGACGCGAGCTACACCGCCAAACTACTGGCGAAGGGCATCAACAAGGTTGCGCAGAAGGTCGGCGAGGAAGGCGTGGAGACCGCACTGGCCGGCGTCAACGAAGCCGATGACAAGCTCATCGGCGAATCCGCGGACCTGCTGTTCCACCTGCTGGTACTGCTGCGGGCGCGTGGCGTGCCGCTGTCGGACGTGATCGCCGAGCTCGAGAAGCGTCACCGAAAGTGACGCTTACCTCGAACTAGATCAGCAATTCTTCGGCAGGCGTCCGCAGGTTGTAGTGCGACGCCATCGCGTGCCCATATGCACCCGCGGTGGCGATCAGCAGCACGTCGCCCGAGTGACACTCGGGAAGCAGCCGGTCATGTCCCAGGAAGTCGCTGCTCTCGCAGATCGGGCCCACCACGTTCGCCTGCACGTTGGCGGGTTCGCCATACCGCGTCAGGTTCACGATGTCGTGATGCGCGCCATACAGCGCGGGCCGGATCAACGAGTTCATTCCCGTGGCCACGCCCACGTAGCGGATGCCACTCTTGCTCTTCGTCTGTGTCACGCGCGCCAGCAGCACGCCGGCGTTGGCCACGAGGAAGCGGCCCGGTTCCAGCCACAAGGTGACCGAGGGCACCGCGGCCTTCACCCTGCCCAGCGCCTCGTCGAGCTTGCTCATGTCGAGCTCGCGGCCTTCGATGCGGTCCGGCACGCCGAGACCGCCGCCGACGTCCATGTACTTCACGTCGGGGAAACGCTTGGCAAGTCCTGCGAGCACGGAACCCACCTGCGTCCAGTTCTCCACGTCGAACACGCCGCTGCCTGCGTGCGCATGCAGGCCAACGATGGTGATGCCGCCCTGCGCAGCCAGGCGCGCGACTTCATCCAGTTCCTCGACCGGAATGCCGAACTTGGACTGCGCGCCGGCCGTCTTCACGTGGTGGTGATGCCCACGGCCAATGCCCGTGTCGATGCGCAGGAACACGTTCCTGCCCTTGAAGGCATCCAGCCAGTTCTGCAGCACGAACAGATTGTCGATGGTGACGTGTACACCCAGCTTGAGAGCGGCTTCGTATTCGGTGCGCGGCGCAAAGTTGGGAGTGAAGAGAATGCGGTCGGTGTCGATGCCCGGCACCGAGGCGCGCACGTGTTCGATCTCGGCCAGCGACACGCAGTCGAAGCCCAGGCCAGCGGCGGCCACCGTGCGCAACACGTCGGGATGCGGATTCGCCTTCAGCGCGAACAGCGCGCGCCCGATGGACTTGAGGCTCCCCACGGCCTTCGCGGCCGAGGCCACCTGCGACAGGTCGTAGACATAGGCCGAATCGCGCTTGCTCAGCGCTCCCAACAAAGCGTCACGCTTCACCGCCCACCAGGGCTGCGCGCGCGCGACCGCAGCCTCGGGCTTGGCGAACAGCTGATCCCAGGTCGGACCCATGGACGGATCACCCGGCAACGGGCGGATCAACAGTTCATGCAGCTGTTCCACCAGGCGGTCGCACTGGTTCTCGTCGACCACGAAAGTGAAGTTGAGATCGTTGGCGGCCTGGCTGACGAGATAGACCTTCTGCTCCTCGAAGAGCGCGAAGGCGTCGCCCAGCTTGTGCAGGATGGCGCGGATGTTGCGCCCGACCAGCGAGACGCTGGCGCAGGGCCCGATGACGCGCACGGCGGATAGTTTGGCGAGGTCCGCCTGCAACTTGCCGAGCAACTCGCCGTCGAGAGTATTCGCCGCCGGATCCAGCGACACGGTGACGTTGGTCTCCGATGTCGACACCAGGTCCACGGACATGCCGTGTTCCTTGAATGTCGCGAACACGTCGGCGAGGAAACCCACCTGGTGCCACATGCCCGGGCTGTCGAGCGAAATCAGCGTGATGCCCTTGCGATTCGCGACGGCCTTCACCTGCGCCGAACCGTCACCCACGTCACCGGTGATCAGCGTGCCTTCGAGATCCGGCGTCTGCGTGGCGTAGACGTACAGCGGAATCTGGTATTGACGCGCGGGCAGCAGGCAGCGCGGATGCAGCACCTTCGCGCCGCTGGTCGCGATTTCCTGGGCTTCGTCGTAGTGCGCGCGTCGAATCAGGCGCGCGCTCGGTGTCGCGCGCGGATTCGCACTGAACATGCCAGGCACGTCAGTCCAGATTTCGATGGCCCGGGCGCGGATTTTGGCGCCGAGGTACGAAGCGGAAGTATCGGAGCCACCGCGGCCCAGCAGGCAGGTGTTACCTTCGCTGTCGCGCGCGATGAACCCCTGGGTGATGACCACGGCCGTGGCAGCGTTCAGCTTCTTCTCGAGCGCCGCATCGGGCGCAAACGAACAGGTCGCCGACAACACCGAAGCCTTGGCGGACGCTCCCCGGTCCTCGGCCGCGAGCATGTCGCGCGCGTCCATCCAGCTGACATCCACGCCCTGTTGCCGCAGGAAGCGCGAGCCGATCTCGGTCGCCATCAGTTCGCCGTTGGCCATCACGCGGGCACGCGTGCGATCGGAGAGTTCCCGCACCAGCGCGATGCCGTTGGCCATCTGGCGCAGTTCGTCGAAATAGCCCTGCAGCTGCGGGCTGACGTCCAGGCCCAGCTCGGTAGTCAGCTGCCGGTGACGGTCTTCTATCGCCTTGAGTGGCTCCTCGGGTTTGCCGGCTTCGGCGGCCACGAGCAGCTTCTCGAGCATGTCGGTGATCTTGGTCACCGCGGAATGCACGACCAGCACGCGATTGCCCGCCGCGACCCGGCGCTTGACGATCAGCGCGATGTTTTTCCAGTTGGCGAGCGTGGAGACGCTGGTGCCGCCGAACTTGACGACCACCCAATCAGAAGCGGAACGCATGACAAACCTCGTCGCGCGCAGGCGCGACTCCTCACTGAACCGGGAAAGGACGAGTCCTTATTCCTCGTCTTCGTCGAAAGTTTCTTGCAGGTCTTTTTCGAGCCGGCGGTCCGCCAGAACTTCTTCCAGCTTGCTCCAGGCCGCCTTGCCACGTTTGGGAGTACCGGGCTGCGCACGTACACGACGCTCGACCTTGTTGAGCATGCTGTCGTAATCCGTGTTGTCCTCAGCCTCGGCGAGGAACTCTTCGTCGAGATCGAAGCTTTCGTTATCCCTTTCGGACATGTGTGTAATTCGCCAGAAAAACTTTCTGAAACAGTGAGTTGCGCGCCCGAAGGGTGCGCAATGAGGCTGCGAACTATAGCCGATTGGCGCCGGCTTTCAACTGCGCCGGAACTGGGCAGCCGAACCCCCCGGAACGGCGGAAATGTGGGTGCCGAGGCCTAAGCTCAGCCCCTGGGCGGCGCTGCCGCGAGCCCGGGCGACCTCCAGGACATCGAAAGAGTTGATCAGGCCGAGATATTCCCCCGCCTGGCCTTCCCCATAGGTGCGCTTCAGCGGCAGCGACAGGCCCGCCACGTAGACCGTGGGATGGTCCAATGCCATCACCGCGCCGGACTCGATGTTGGAAATGAGGTTTCCGAACCGATCGATGGCGACGATCACTCCTTCCACGCCACCGTCGGCACGTGGAATCGTCTGCGGCCAACCAGACATATTCAATGTGGTGACTTCGTCGCCCAGGTCGGCCGGGTCACAACGCCCGGCGGCAAGCTCGGCGGCCAGCGGCGCGAACACGTCGCGGCCATGGAAGGTGGCGCTGATGTCGCTGACGCCATATTGAACCAGCCGCGTCATGTTGACGCGGATCACCTGGTCCACATGGCCGCGAGCGGCCAGTGGCGCCAGCAAACCATTGTCAGGCGCAAGGATGGCCTGCTGCGCACTGAGAGCAATCACCAGGTCACGCGGCGTGCCGACACCCGGATCGATGACCGCGACATGCAAGGTACCTGGAGAGAAATAGCGCACCGCGCGTGACATCCAGAACCCGGCTTCGATGGGCTGGAAGGCGCTGACCTCGTGCGCCATGTCGACGAAGCGCAGGTCCGGCGCGCGCGACAGCATCACGCCTTTCATGATGCCGACGAAGGGCTCACGCCAGCCGAAATCGGTGGTCAGCGTGATGAGTCCATTGGCGCGAAAACCTGCCATGTCAGTTATCTCCTACGTACACTGCCCGGCCATGTCACGAATCGATCCTAATCGCAGCCCTGTCTCCACGGCCACACTTGTACTGCTTTGCGCGTGCTTCGTCCTGAGCGGCATCGCGGCGCTCATCTACCAGACGGCTTGGACGCGGCAATTCGCCATCGTCTTCGGCACTTCCGAACTGGCCATCGCCACGGTACTTGCCGCGTACATGGGAGGCCTGGCGCTCGGCGCGTGGCTGGCCGAGAGATTCCTTCCACGCGTGACGCGGCCGGTGTTCACGTATGCAGTGCTGGAGCTCGGCATCGCCGGCAGTGCCATCTTCGTGGTGCCGGCGTTGCTGTGGGTGTCGAACGTCGCATTGCAGGCCTTTTTCGGCAATCAGCCCGCGCCACCGGACAGCGATCACGCATCCACCAGCCTCTTCTATCTGCTCAGCGCCTTTGCCGCCCTCGCCCTGCCCACCACGCTGATGGGAGCGACGCTTCCGCTGCTCGCCCGTTATGCCGTTGCCGAGGAGTCGCAGATCGGGCGCCGCATCGGTTTGCTGTACGCCATGAATACGGCAGGCGCCGTACTCGGCGCTTTGCTAACGGCGTTCGCACTGCTGCCGGAACTCGGCCTGACTCGCACCATCTGGCTGGCCGCGGCGCTCAATGGATTCGTGTGCCTCATGGCCATCATCCTGGCCAAGCGGGCAAGTGCGCCAAGGGCCGCCAGGGGATATTCCGTCGACGGGGCCGAAGAACCCGTGCTTGGCGATTCGATTTCACCACCGCCACCCCCAACACTTTCGCCGCTGCTTCGTCCGCGCGTCGCGGTGTGGTCCAGCTTTCCCGGTACCGGACTCGTCCTGCCTTTGATGTTGCTGGCCGGTGCCGTCGCCTTCTTTCAGGAGGTGCTTTGGAGCCGCATGCTGGCGCACGTGGTGGGCAGCAGCGTCTACGCCTTTGGCGTCATGGTCGCGAGCTTTCTCACGGGCATCGCGCTGGGTGGAGGATTGGGAGCGGTCATCGCGCGCAGGCGCGAATACGCCGCGGTGGCGCTGGCCATCGCACTGATCGTCGCCGCCGCCGCCGCCGCCGCCGCCTACCTGATGCTGGAGTCGCTGCTGCCGGCTCGCGCTGGCCTGCTGCAGAACACGCGCGTCCTCTTCGGGTTCCTTCACTTGCCGATGAATGCGCTGTTCAGCGGCCTGTTGCTGCTGCCCATGACCATCGCGATCGGCATGACCTATCCACTCGCAGTTCGCGTGCTCGCGCGAGATGCCGACGACGCTGCCACGGCGAGCGCGCGCGTGTATTCGTGGAACACCGTTGGCGCCATCCTGGGTTCCCTGGCTGCCGGATTCGTGCTGATCCCAGCCCTGAAGTATGAAGGCGCGATTCGCGTAGCCGTCTGCGCCAGCGCCCTGCTGGGTGCGGCCGCGGCCTGGGCCCTGCTGCCGCTGGGTTCCGTCAAACAGAAGTTGTTTGGCACCATCGCGACCGTGGCGGCCGTGGTGGGCTGCCTGCTGTTCCGCCCGCAACCACCCATGCAATTGCTGGTCACTTCGCCGCTCAACGTGGGCACGCAGGCGCGCGTGCTGTATTACGACGTGGGTCGCAGCGCCAGCGTGGTGATGCTGTCGCAGGACGGCGGCCTCGCGTTGCGCACCAATGGCCTGCCCGAAGCGCTCATGGAAAGCCCGGGCTCGCTGGCGCGGTTCAGCGGTGAATACTGGCTGTCACCACTCGCGGTCCTGGCGCGTCCCCAGACGAGGAACATGCTGATCGTCGGGTTCGGTGGCGGCGTCGTGGTGGAAGGCGCGCCGCCTTCGGTTGATCGCATCGACGTCATCGAACTCGAACCGGAAGTCATCGCGGCAAACCTCGCCACCCGGCATCTGCGCAAGCGCAATCCCATGGAGGATCCGCGCGTCAACATCATCGTCAACGACGCGCGTGGCGCGCTGCGCCTCACGTCCAAGCGCTACGACGCCATCGTCTCGCAGCCCTCGCATCCCTGGACCGCCGGTGCCTCTCATTTGTATACGCGCGAGTTCATGCAGATGGCGCGCGACCACCTCAACCCGGGCGGCGTATTCGTGCAGTGGATGAACGTCCTCTTCATGGACGAAGACCTGATGCGGTCGATGACGGCCACGTTGCTCAACGTGTTTCCCGAAGTGCGGGTGTACCGTCCGGATCCCAACACCGTGATATTCCTGGCCAGCGAATTGCCGCTGAACGTGGAGCAGCAACTCGCGGAGACCGGCCTGCCATTGCGCAATGCACCGCTGCATTACGCGCGCTTTGGCATCAACTGCCTGGAAGACCTGGTGAATGCGCTGGTGCTGGAATCCGACGGAGCGCGCCAGCTGGCGTCGGGCGCGCGGCTCATCACCGACGACGACAACCGCATCGCCACTTCGAATGTCTTCGAGCAGACCCGCGGCATGACGGGCGACACCAGCGGGCGCCTGGTGGCGCCGATGGATCCCGTGCAACGCGCGGATTCCCTGGTCTACCGCCGGCTGCGTGATCACCTGTCTTTCCCGTACATGGCTCGACGCAACGGCGCGTTCGTCATGCTAGACCCCAGCATCGCGGACCGCATTGCGCGCATGGCGCGCATTCTCGGTCCGGGCGCCGACGGCGAATACGCGCGCGCCTTCTTTTATCGCGCCACCCAGCAGGATGGCCGCGCACGGGAATACCTGCGGCTCGCGATCGATGAATACCCCGTCGACGATGCGATCCGCCAGGAATACCTGCGGCCCTGGTTTGCCGCGCTGGCCAACGATCGTGCGGATGAAGGCGTCGCGCAACTGGCGCGAAATCTGAACCCGCGGCCGGCCGCCGTGCTGAACGCGGCACGCCATGCCGTGAGGGGTGAATGGCGCGAGCGATTCGCCGACGAGGCGCTGGTGATGCTCGATCGGCTCGCGGGCATCAGCCCCACGCTGAGCATCTATGGCTTGCGGGCCCGCGCCGGGTTGGCCGCGGAGCGGCCCGAGATCGTGCTCGAATCGTTGTCTAGCTACGCGCGGCTGGGATATGCGCTGATTCGCGCCGGCATGAACACGCACGAAGCCCTGCGCGCCGAGGCGCAGGCATTGCAGCGAATCCTGGATTCCGTGGCCGCCAAGCCGGGGCTGGACCTGGCGCGCATAGCCGAGGTGCGCGCCGAGATCGCCCTGCTGCTGCCGTAGTTCAGCCTCCCGTCGGCTGCGGCGCGTCGAGCGGAGCGGCCGGCACGGACTCGGATGACGGGGTCGCGGGCAATGCTTCCGGCGCGGGAATCGTCGGCGACGGTTCGACGGGCAGCGGCGGCGCCTGCTCACCCGGCGGAGTCGGCAATACACCCGGCGGCAGATCCTCGGGGTCCATCTCGAGGCCGATCATCTGCGGCAGGCCATCGGCTCGCTTCAGCGCCTCGACCACATAGTCCCAGTGGATGGCTGCCGGCGTTTCGCCCAACGCCGCATTCGCGAGCGCATAAAAACCTTCGAGGTCGATCTCGGCGCGTTGACCTTCCGCATCCACGGGCGGATGAACTTCGAGCCAGACCTGGCCGTTCACGCGCGCCACTTTCACCGGCTCATTGATCAGCCACACCGGTGTGTTCACAGGCACCAGGGGGAACAACACCTCGATGTCCTCGGGATACATGCGGATGCAACCGTGCGTGATGGCCATGCCCACCGCGATGGGGTTGTTGGTGCCGTGGATGAGGTAGGCACCGGGCGTGATTCCGAGACGCATGGCGTAAAGTCCCAGCGGATTGTCCGGCCCTGACTTCACGACCTTGGGAAGTGGATCTCCACGCTCGGCGTGTTCCTTGCGCACCGACTCCGGCGGGGTCCATGTCGGGTTCCTGCGTTTGTCGACGACGCGGGTCTTGCCCAGCGGCGTGTTCCAATCCATCTTCCCGATGCTCACCGGGAAGGTGATCACCTGCGGTGTCTCGCCTTTCTTCGGCTTCGGAAAATAGTACAGGCGATGCTCGGGTAGATTGACGACGATGCCTTCGCGCGCACCCTGCGGCAGCAGCCGCTGGTTGGGAATCAGCACCGGAGTGCCTTCGCCCGGCAGCCACAGATCCACGGCTGGATTCGCGCGCTGGATTTCCTCGTAGCCCAGGCTGTAGCGGCGCGCGAGGTCGGGCAGCGTGTCTTCACCATGCGCGGTGATGGATTCCACTTCGCCGAACATCAGCGCATCCGCGCTCGACAGCGGATATTGCGTGGCACGCGCCACGCTCGCCGCACCCAGGAGCACAAATGACAGAACAAATGACGGAACAAATGACAGAACCAATGCCGATAAACGCTGCTTCATATGGACACAGTCTTGCATAAATCCCTACACTTCGGCGCCGTGAATGACGACCAACTCGCGTATTTGCGCCACTCCATCCGCACGATTCCGGATTACCCCAAACCCGGAATCCAGTTCCGCGACATCACCACGTTGTTGCGGGATCGACGCGCATTCGACATCACCATCAACGCGCTGAGCGATTCCTGGCGGGACCAGAAGATCGACAAGGTCGCCGGGATAGAAGCCCGCGGCTTCATCCTGGGCGGCGCCGTGGCGCATCAACTGAAGTGCGGGTTCATCCCCATACGCAAGCGCGGCAAGTTGCCGCACGAGACCGTGCGTGTGGCGTACTCGCTGGAGTACGGCGTCGACGAGATGGAAATGCACAAGGATGCGATCGAGCAAGGTGAGCGCGTGCTGCTGCTCGACGATCTCGTCGCGACGGGCGGCACGGCCACGGCCGCCGGACAGCTGTTGCACTCGGCGGGCGCCGACGTCGTCTCGGCATCGTTCGTCATCGACCTGCCGGAGCTGGGTGGCGCCGCGCGCCTGCGCTCGGCGGGCATCCCCGTACAGGCATTGCTCACGTTCTGATGGGTGCGCCGGCGCGCACCTTCGTGCTGATCGCCGGCGCCTGGCACGGCGCCTGGTGCTGGGGCCGAGTCGTCCGGCTGCTCGAGGCCGCCGGACACCGGGTGCTCACACCCGAACTACCCGGCACGGGCGGGGACACCACCGATCCGGCGCGCGTCACGCTGGAGACCTGGGCGAGACACGTAGTCGACGCAGTCTCGGCGGAAGATACCCCCGTGCTGGTGGGCCACAGCCGCGCGGGCATCGTCATCAGCCGCGCCGCCGAGCTGGCGCCAGAGCCCATTGGCATGCTGGTGTATCTCTCGGCCTATCTACTGCCTTCCGGGCAGAACATGGCCGCGGAAGCCCGCGGCGACGCCGCCTCGCTGGTGCCCGCCAACATGGTTCCGGCCGCCAGCGGCGTCACCTGCACGCTGAACCCGGCGATCGTTCGCGAAGCGTTCTATGGGGACTGCGACGAAGAAACCCTGGCATTCGCGAACGCGCGGCTGGCGCCGGAACCTCTCAAGCCCCTGGTGTCGCCGGTCCGGGTGACCGATGCCCGATTCGGCTCGGTGCAGCGCGCCTACATCGAATGCACGCGTGACCGCACGGTGAGCCTCGCGGCCCAGCGGCGCATGCAGGCGGCCCTGCCTTGCAACCCGGTGATCACGCTGGAGTCGGACCACTCGCCTTTCCTCTCGCATCCGCGAGAGCTGGCGGCCGCGCTCGAAGTGTTGTCAGGCCGGCTGTAACCGGATGTTGATCTCGATCTGGATGCCATCCGGGTCGAACACGAACAGCTGGCGCAATGGTTTTCCCGGCACCTGGGTCGCGCGGTACTTCACGCCATGCGAATTGAATCTGGCGACCATTTCGTCGTAGTCGGTGGCCGCGAATGCGATGTGGTCGACGCTGCCACTGCCGTGGTCATCGGGGTTGGCGGGGTTCGCTCCGGTGCGCGAGGTCTCGTCGTAACTCGCGCGCTCGGCGACGTGGATGCAGGCCACGTCGCCCGCGTAGATCCACAGGCCCTTGAAAAGGAATGGCGGGCGCTCGCCAGTACGCAGCCCGAGAACGTCGCAATAGAAATGGCGCGTCTTCTCGAGATCCTTGGACAGCACCATGTAGTGCTGCATGTGTGTGATGGGCATGCGTCGCAGCCTAATCAAGAATCACGGTCGGGGGAATCAACCTGGCGGCGTGTAAGTCGCCGCGCCCGCCTTCTTGAGGACCTCGAGGCATTTTTCGCGGGTTTCCGTGTATGGCGAGGGCAAGGTGCGGATCTCGCCATTCTGGAGGTATCGCCACTCGGGCGGATAAACCCAGTCCGCCACCGGCTGGGCCCAAAGGCCTAACTTCCGGTCACGGGCCTCGGCCTCCAGGTCGCAGAAGCGCGGCTCGCGCATGTATCGCCGCAATGCCCAGGCATGACCCTGCCGCAGCATGAGTTCGTTGATATTGACGCGCTGGCCGTCCGCCAGCAGCCAGACCACCGCCACGATGCGCTTGAACGCGTCCTGCGTGACCACCTCGAGTTCGACGGCCGACCCGATGGGAAGCAGTGTCTTCAATGCGGCGGACGACTGGCTGCCGTAGGGCTGGTCGTATTCGGGCGTATCAATGGCTGAGAACCGCACGCGGCCAGGACCAGTGTCCAGCAACACTTCGATGGAATCGCCGTCGTTCACCTTGGTGACTTTCGCGGTGACGAGTGACTTGTCGGTATCCGCCGCGCCAGCGGATACCAGCGTCGCGGCCAAGGCCAATCCCAGCAGTCTTCCGGCGGTGTTGCGGTGCATGGTGACCGTTTAGCACAACGCGGAGATAAAAGAGAAAAAAACCTTCGCCGCGAGGGGGGATCGACGGCGAAGGTTGCAATGAACCCCGATTCGAGGTTCCACGTCTGGTAGCCGGAATGACCGGCAACGACCTGCATCTTTCCCTTCCCCTAACAGGGATTCATCCGTATTTGTCACTAACCACCCGACTCGCCATGGCCGGCTGGGCTGTAAGGCTGTCCCCACACCTTCACAGCCAGTGCATACGTATTCGTAAGCGTGACCCCTCGCACCTGGATTAGCGTCCCGGACAGTCGCGGGCAACCAGCCTGCCTGTAGATAGGGAGACTGCATATGCGCGCCACTTTTCCGCTCGCGTTCACGCTGCTGGGCGCCTTCGCCCTCGAAACCAGCGCGCAGACGGTGCCCGCCTCGGTGGGGATCCCGGGCAGCTACCAGTCCGAAGTCGGCTGTGCGGGTGACTGGGACCCCGGCTGCGTCGCCACGCAGCTCGTCTACGACCCCAATGGCGACATCTGGAAGAACACCTTCAGCATTCCGCCGGCCGGCGCGTACGAGTACAAGGCCGCGCTCAACGGCAGCTGGGACTGGAACTACGGCTCACATGCGCAGCAGAACGGGCCCAACATCTCTCTGACCACCACGGCCTCACCGCAGAGCGTCACGTTCTACTACGACCACAAGACGCATTGGGTTACCGACAATGTCGGCTCCCTCATCGCCACCGTACCCGGCAGCTTCCAGAGCGAAATGGGCTGCGGCGGTGACTGGGATCCCGGCTGTTTCCGCTCCTGGCTTCAGGACGTCCAGGGCAACGGCATCTACAGCTTCAGCACCAGCGCCATTCCCGCCGGATCGTACGAAGCCAAGGTCGCGCTGAACGCATCGTGGGATGTGAATTACGGCGTGGGTGGTGAACCGAACGGCGCCAATATCGCGTTCAGCGTTCCGGCCGACGGCATGAAAGTGGAGTTCCAGTGGAACCCGACCACCAAGGCGCTACGCGTGATCGTTGGCGGCATCAACGGCGATCTCTCGAAGGCCCAGGCGTACTGGTTGTCGAAGGACACCATTGCCTGGAACGTACCTGACGACACCGCGGTCGCGCTGTTTGCCGATCCGGAAGGAGCGCTCACGCTCGACGGGCCCGGCATCGTCGCGGGCGCGCATTCCCGCTCCTGGACCCTCACTCACGACCCGGCCGGGCTTTCGCCCACGCTCCGGACGCGCTTCCCGCATCTCGCGCATCTGCCGGCTTTCAAGCTTCCGCCTGACGCGGTGGCCGCGGCCGCGCAAAGCCTGAAGGGGCAGCTCGCCGTTGGCGCCGCTCGTGGCATTCAAGGCGTCGATGCAACCGGCCTGCAGATCCCGGGTGTTCTGGACGACCTCTATGCCGCCAGGGCGAGTTCGCTTGCCCTGGGCCCCACGTTCAGGAACGGCCAGGCCACCGTACGCGTATGGGCGCCGACGGCGCGCGACATGAAGCTGCGCGTGTACAACGATTCGGATCCCGGAACCCACTTCACCACTTATCCAATGACCCTGGACTCGACCAGTGGCGTGTGGAGCTACTCGGCGCCCGCCGGCAACCTCGACGGCCGGTACTATCTGTTCGAGGCGCAGGTATTCGTGCGCACCACCAATCGCGTGGAAACCAACGTGGTCACCGACCCGTACTCGGTTTCGCTGGCGCGCAACAGCACACGCAGCCAGTTCGTTTCCCTGGACGACCCGCGGCTCGAACCGCGCGGATGGCGCTCGCTGCGCAAGCCCAATCTCGCCTCGCCCGAGGACATCGTGCTCTACGAACTGCATGTGCGCGATTTCAGCGTCAACGACGAAACCGTGCCGGGCGAGCAGCGCGGCACTTTCGCCGCCTTCACGCAGAAGCGCTCTGATGGCATGAGGCACCTGACCACGCTGGGTCTCGCCGGTTTCACTCATGTGCACCTGCTGCCCACCTTCGACTTCGCCACCACCAACGAAGACAAGTCCTCGTGGCAATCGCCCTCTTTCGACGAACTCGCGGCCTTCCCCGCCGACTCGCCTGAGCAGCAGTCGCGCATCGCGGCCACCGCCGATCGCGATGGCTTCAACTGGGGCTATGACCCGCTGCACTACAACGTCCCCGAAGGCAGCTATGCCACCAATCCCGATGGATCCAGCCGCGTGCTGGAATTCCGGCAGATGGTGCAGTCGCTGAACCAGCACGGCCTGCGCGTCGTCGTGGATGTGGTTTACAACCACACCAACTCCGCGGGCCAGAATCCGAACTCCATTCTCGACAAGCTGGTGCCCGGCTACTACCACCGGCTCAATGGCGACGGCGTGGTATTGGGAGAGAGCTGCTGCGCCGACACCGCCACCGAACACGCCATGATGGAAAAACTCATGGTGGATTCGGTTGTGCTCTGGGCCCGCAAGTACAAGGTCGACGGGTTCCGCTTCGACATCATGGGCTTCCATCTCAAGTCCAACATGATGAAGGTGCGTGCCGCGCTGGACGCGCTCACACCTGCCAGGGATGGCGTGGACGGCCGGTCCATCTATGTGTACGGCGAAGCCTGGAACTTCGGCGTCATGGCCAACAACGGCCGCGGCGTGAACGCCATCCAGGTCAACATGGCAGGCACGGGCATCGGATCTTTCAATGATCGCATTCGCGACGCGGTCCGCGGCGGTGGGCCTTTCAGCCCGCGGCGTGACCAGGGCTTCGCGACCGGCCTGTTCACCGAGCCCAATGGCACCTTTGGCGGTTCGGCAGCGGACGAGAAGGCCGAACTGCTCAGACTCACGGACCGGGTGAAGCTCGGACTCGCCGGCAACCTCGCCAACTACTCCATCGTCGATGCCAGCGGCGCCACGAAGCTGGGCAAGGACGTGGACTACTTCGGCATGCCGGGCGCCTTCGGCGCGCGGCCCGACGACACCATCCAGTACATCGGCGTGCACGACGACCCCGACTGGTTCGATGCCATGAATCTCAAGTTGAATACGCTGGTGCCGCGCGCCGATCGTGTGCGCATGCACCGCCTGGGACTGTCCATCGTCGCGCTGTCGCAGGGCGTGCCATTCTTCATGGCCGGCGATGAAATCCTGCGGTCGAAGAGCGCCGACCGGAACAGTTACAACTCCGGCGACTGGTTCAACCGCATCGACTGGACGATGAAGTCCAACAACTGGGGCGTGGGATTGCCGCCGGCCAATGGCAACCAGGAGGACTGGGGAATCATCGGCCCGGCGCTCGCGGATCCGAATCTCAAGCCCGGTGCGCGGGAAATCGAGGGCACGTTCCGCCACATGCTGGAGATGATGCTCATCCGCAAGACCAGCGGGTTGTTCCGGCTGCGCAGCGCGGACGACATCAGCAAGTCCGTGACGTTCTTCAACAATGGTCCCGACCAGGTGCCCGGGCTGATCGTGGAGCGCATCCGGAACACCGGAAAGTCATGTTTCCCCGCTTCTCAGGCCGTGGTACTGGTCAACGCCACGCCGCAGACACAGACCTTCACCGAAGCGACGTTCAAGCGCCAGCCATTGATCCTGCATCCGCTCCAGGCCGTTTCCGGCGACCCGGTGGTGCGCAAGTCGAAGTTCCAGGGATCGACAGGCGCGTTCACGATTCCGGCCCGGACCACCGCGGTGTTCATCGCGCCGTGCTTCTCATTGTGGTGAGGCGGCGCAGTTCTTGGCGATGAATTCCTCGTGGCCAGGCAAACGCTGCGCGGCCTGCGCGATGAGCCCGCGCAGGTCGCGTAGATAGCCCTCGCGATCCTTCGGTGCCACGGCCTCCACGAACGGATGCGTGGCGTTGGGCCGCACGCCCTGCCCCCACAACACCTGCAGCCAGCTGTTGAGCTGGAACAGGTCCTCCGACGCGCAGAAGATGCCCGCCGTCTCGCGGAACAATTCGATCCGCGACCGAAGGCTGTCTGGAATCGTCATGTGGCGGCAGGCATCCCAGAATGCCTCGCCTGCCCGATTGTTCGCGTGGTAATGCAGCACGATGAAGTCGCGGATGTACTCGTACTCCGCCGCCGCGGCGCGATTGAATTCACGACGACGTTCCTCGTTGTCGTCGCCATGCGGGAACAAGAGGATGAGCCGCTGGATGGTCACCTGGATCAGGTGGATGGAGGTCGATTCCAGCGGCTCGAGAAAGCCGCTGGCCAGGCCCATGCACACCACGTTGCGGTTCCAGATCTGCTTGCGGCGCCCGGTGGTGAAACGGATGAGCCGGGGCTCGGCCAAAGCCGGAGAATCCAGGTTGGCCAACAAGGTCTCACGCGCCTGTTCGTCGCTGATCTGGCCGGAGCAGTACACATGTCCGTTGCCGGTCCGATGCTGCAGCGGGATGCGCCACTGCCAACCCGCGTCGCGCGCGGTGGCGCGGGTATACGGCGTCAGCGGCTTCGTGTTGGCCGATGGCACGGCCCAGGCGCGGTCGCAGGGCAGATACCCTGACCAGTCCTCGTAGCCGGTCTTCAGGGCGCCCTCGATCAGCAGCCCGCGAAAACCCGTGCAATCGATGAACAGGTCGGCTTCGAGCTCGCGGCCATCCTCGAGCTTGAGCGCACGCACGTTTCCGTCGGAATGTTGCAGCACGCCCGCGATCTTCGCGTCGATACGACGCACGCCCATGGCCTGCGACAGGCGCGAAAGATAGGCGGCGTACAACGAGGCATCGAAATGGAAAGCCCAGGTGAGCCCCGCCAGGGGCGTATCGGGCACCTGGGTGATGCGGGCGAAGCGCGACTGTGTCGCCGCCACCCAGTTGAGCGAGTAATCCCAGAGCGACCCTGCCGGACCGCGCGGATCGTCACTGAGCCTGGCGCCGCTCAGGAAATAGTGGTGAAAAGGAATGTACGCGAGATCGCGGCCCACCGGCCCGAAGGCATGCATGTACGCATGGCCCTTCTGGTGCCAGTCGACGAACTCGATGCCGAGCTTGAAAGTGCCCTGCGTGGCGCGAAGGAAATCATTCTCGTCGATCTTGACCAGCTTGTTGAACAACGCGATCGCGGGGATGGTGGCCTCGCCGACACCGACGATACCGATCTCGGATGACTCCACGAGCGTGATCCGCAACCGCGGGCCGAGCACCCGGGCCAGCGCGGCGGCGGTCATCCAGCCGGCGGTTCCACCGCCGGCGATCACCACCGACTTTATTTCCTGATTGGGCACGGTCACAGCTTCTCAGGTAAGACGCACCAAAGAAAAGGCCCTCGCCAGCGGTGCTGGCGAGGGCCTGCCTCGTGCGGAGGCTCGGGACTACTGGAACACGTAGCTCAAGGTCAGCGCATAGGTCGCGCCGTACTTCTGGTACTTGTTGAGGTTGTACTCCGGCTGATCGAGGCTGTTCAGCACGAAGGGCTCATCGGTGAGGTTCGTACCGGCCAGGCTGATGCTCAGGCCTTCCATCGCGCCGCTCTGGAAGCTGTAACCGATCTGCGCATCGACCAGCGACTCCGCGTGCACGTTGTTATACGCCAGCGTCGCATCGAACAGCGGAATCTCGCCCAGGAAGGAGCCGCGATACCGGTTGCTGACTCGCGCCGAGAAGCCATACTTCTCGTAGTACAGCGTCGAGTTCAGGATTTCTTTGGAAAGGCCGGGTACATCGACCTCCTCATCGTTGATCGTGATCTCGGAGCTGTTCTTCGCGCCGCTGATGATGAAGCCGAATCCGTCCAGCGCCTGCGAGAAGAGCGAGAAGGGAATCGAGGCCGTGATCTCGAACCCCTGCACGTGACCGCCCGAGCCATTGGTCTTGAGCGTCGAGACACCGATGCGATTCGCGTCCGCGTCGTCGTAGGTGACGTCCGGATCGGCCGGGTTGAACGGCGGCAGCGGCACGCCGGTGAAATCTTCAATGGTCGATGCATTGAAGATGTAGGTCTTGAGGTCCTTGTAATAAGCTGCCACCGACACGTACGCCTGTTCGGCGAAATATTTTTCGAGGGACAGGTCGAAGGTGTTGGCCTTCCACGGCCGCAGCTTCGGGTTACCGCCGCCGCTGCGCTGCCAGTAGTAGAACTGCCCTTCGTAGTTGGGCGGAAGCGAATCGTCATTGGTCACCGTGTACGAAGCGCCGCCACCCAGCTCATCGAGGCGCGGGCGCGCCACCGTGACTGCCGCGCCGAAGCGCAGCTTCATGTCATGCGGCATTTCCAGCGCCAGGTTGAGGCTGGGCAGGACGTCGGTGTACTTGTCGCCATCGGTCACGGTCACGATCGGCAGCACCGGGGTGTTGTCGGGGATCACGCCGCTCACGAGCCGCAGGTCCGTGCTCTGGTCGGCCGTGATCGCCTGGACGCCGATGTTGCCGCGTAGCGGCAGACCGCCGAGCTCGGTGTTGATGCCCACCTTCACGAAGGCCGTGGTCAGCTTCTCCGTGACGTCCCAGGTGTTCTGGACGTTGTTGGTGCGATCGTTCGGGTTGGCGTTCGGGTCATTGATCGAATTGATCGGCGCCCAGAAATCGTCGCGATACATGGCCAGCGCGTTGTAGCCGATGATGCCGTACGGGCTGCCGAAGAAGGAGCTGTCGGCAATGCCGGTGCGGTATTCCTCGGGCACCACCGCGTGCGAGATGTCACCGTTGAGCCACAGGTTGCTCTGGAACTGCCGCTTCGACTTGGTGCGGTCGGCGTAATTCACGCCGAACGACACGTCGCTGATCAGAAACTCGTCGCTGAACTTGCGGTTGGCCGACAGGCGGATGGCCTGGATTTCGTCTTCGATGCGCGGCGCGCCGACGAAGCCCGCGCGACGCTCGCCACCGCCCCAACCACCCGGGTCGGTCAGGAACACCGTGCCGTAGTCGCTGTAGTTCAGCGTCGGACTCATGATGCTGCGGCCGTCCGGCGTGGTCGTGAACGACACCGTTTCCACTGGCGGCAGCAGATCCGGATCGTTGTTGGTGCCGAGGCCCGCGGTCGATTCGAGGCGCAGATCTTCGCGCTCCACCTTGGACCAGCTCAGGTCGTTCTCGATGGTCCAGTCGTCGCCCACGGAAAACTTGCTGTTCAGGCCGATGGAGTCGACCTGCGCATCGCGATCGTTGTTGTAGTTCTCGATGACCACGAAAGGCACGTTCGGGAACACGCCCGACTGCACGCGATTGTTGACGATCGGGCCCGGGTTGGTCAGCGAGGCGCCGGACCAGATGGTGCCGAACTCCACGCGCTGGATGGTCTGCAGCTCGTTGAAATCGGAATGATAGGCATCGAGCACCATGTGCACGTTGTCGGTGGGCGTGTACTCCATCACGCCCATGAACGCCTTGCGCTCGTAGAAAGACGACTGCACGCCGGACTTGTCGCCGCCGATCACGAGTTCGACGCAGCCATCGCAGGCTGGCGCGTATCCCCAGGGCTCCTTGGTCTGCGCCTGGTACGGAGTCTTGTTGTACGCGAAGCCCAGCGCGATGCCGAAGGTGTTGTCGGCGAATTGGTCGATGTACGTGAGGTTCACGCGGTCGCCGGCATCATCCAGGCCGGGGATGTTCGCGTCCTGCCCATTCACTTCCCGCTTGTAGCTCACGGCGAACTTGCGGTCGGCATAGGCCAGCGGATGCACGGTCGAGATGTCCGTGGTGCCGGCAATGCCCTGGTACGCCATGCCGGCGTCGGGCGTCTTGTAGATCTTCACCTGCGTGACCAGCTCGGAGGGGTACTGGTCGAATTCGACGGTGCGGTTGTCGTTGGCCGAAGCCTGCTCGCGACCGTTGAAGGTGGTCACCGTGAAATCCGGGCCCAGGCCGCGGATGGACAAGGTCTGCGCGCGGCCGTTGGTGCGTTGCGCGGCGATGCCGGGCAGGCGCGCAATGGATTCGGCGATGGAGGAATCCGGCAGCTTGCCGATGTCCTCGGCCGACACCACTTCGACGATGGAGCTCTCGTTCTTCTTGACGCCGATGGAATCCTGGATGCTCTTGCGGATGCCGGTGACCACGACCTCTTCGGTGGGCTCGGCCTGGTCCTGCGCGAATGCCGCGCTGGATGCGAGAAAGATGGCGCAGCCGGCGAAAGCGCCAGTCTGCAGGTGGCGGGCGGACTTGCGTGAGCCCTGCTTATTGGAAGTCTTCACTCTCCCCTCCTAACTAATTATTGTCGGGCCGCGCGGCGCGCGGCTCCCGAAGACCCGGAAACCCTGAGCGCAAGGATGTTGGCTGAATCACTTGCTTGGCAATCCTGTTGCATACGTATTCACCGCGAATCTGTTGCTTCAACGCCGCTGGAACACCCGGAACTCCCAGGCCGCGAGAGCCAGCTGCGACGGCGTGCCGACGCGTTCAGGCGCGGCGTGGCCGCCGGGCGTGATGTCGAGGTAATCGCCGGCTTCCGCCCGCACCGATCCGGTGTAGGGCTGGGATGAGAGGTTTGCGACGACCACCAGCGATTCATCCGCCGTCTTGCGTCCGAAGCTCAGCACCCGCTGCTCGTCGCTGTTGCCCAGCCAGCGAACCTCGCCGCGAGTGAACGCGGGGTGCGCACGCCGCAGCGCGGCGAGCCGCCGGTAAAAGGCCTCCACCTGCGGACGGCGCTCCGCCACCTCCCACTGGATGGGCGCGTGCTCGAACAAGGCGGGCGCCAGGGATTCAACCGTATCGCCCACTTCCATGCCGTTGTAGAGCAACGGCACGCCATCGAGCGTGAACATCACCGCCGACGCGGCCATCGCCGCCGGCAGGCCCGCCGCGCCCGTGGTGCGGAACTGATCGTGGTTGTCCGAGAACCTGAGGCGCAGTGCCCCGTGTGGATACCGCGCCTCGGCGCGTTCCCACACGGCGCGCACCTCGGACGCCGGCTTGCGGCCGGCCAGAGCGTCGCTCATCGCGTGGTAGAAGTCCCAGGCGTAGTCGATGTCGAAAGCGCTGTGCAGCAGCTCCGGGTCGTCGGATTCGGCGAGGAAAGCCAGACCTGGACGCACCTTGTCGAGTTCAGGCCGTACCGCGTTCCAGAAATCCGTCGGAACGCCGCTGGCGTAGTCGCAACGGAAACCATCGAGCTGATATTCGCGCAACCAGCGCACCAGCATGCCCTTCATGTATTCGCGCAGCGCGGGCTTGGACCAGTCCAGGTCCGCGACATCCACCCAGTCAGGGTTCGGCGGGATGATCTTTCCGGAAGCATCGCGCGTGAACCAGTCGGGGTGCTTTTTCATGAGCACCGAGTCCCAGGCCGTGTGATTGATGACGATGTCGATGAACACTTTCATGCCGCGCTGATGCGCCGCGGTCACTAGTCGCTTGAGGTCATCCGGCTTGCCGTACTCCGGGTTGACGGCATCGTAATCGCGCACCGCGTAGGGGCTGCCGAGCGTTCCCTTGGCTTTGAGCCTGCCTACCGGGTGGATGGGCATGAGCCAGATGACGTTGACGCCCAGCGCCTTGAGCCGATCGAGCTGCGGGATGATGCCCCGGAAATCGCCCTCCTTCGAAAACGCGCGCGGAAATATTTCATAGACCACCGCGTCACGAAGCCACTCGGGGCTCTGGCGCGCGGCGCCGCGGGCCCTGCCATCGTCGGCGAATGTCTGGGGCGCGACCAGCGCCAACAGCACGATCAACACGCAGGAACGAACCCACCCCGTATT
>JAQSWD010000050.1 GCA_029266835.1 Steroidobacteraceae bacterium | reverse complement strand
ACGTGACGGGCGCCGCTGAATTGCAGCGCCTGCTGGCTTCCATCGGCCTTGCGGGGCGCGTGGTCGCGGTGCCGGACGGCACGCTGCATCTGAAGACGGATTGCTCGCTGATCGACGAAGAGACGCTGCTGGCCACGGAATCGTTGGCGTCTTCGGGCCTGCTCGCGGATTACCGGCTGCTCGTGGTCGCGGATGAGGAAAAGGCGGCGACCAATGCACTGCGTGTGAATGACCGCGTCCTCATCCGGGCAGGCTGCCCCCGGACCCAGGAGATGCTGACCCGCCACGGCGTGAACGTCGTTCCGCTGCCGGTTTTCGAGATTGCGAAGATAGATGCGGGTCTGTCCTGCATGTCATTGCGCTGGTTCGATCCGACAATCGGGCGGTGAAGGGAGAGACGATGAACAAACTACTGCAGTTGCTGGCGCTGTGCGCGCTGTTGCCATCGGCGGCCGCGGCGGCCGAGCCACAGTCGCTGCGGCTCATGACCTACAACATCCGTCTCGACATCGCCTCCGACGGGCCCAATGCCTGGCCGCACCGCCGCCAATGGGTGGCCGACCAGATCCGTTGGCTGCGGCCGGATGTCTTCGGCATGCAGGAGGTGGTGCCCGGCCAGAAGGCGGATCTCGCCGCGGACTTGCCGCGATATCGTTTCTTCGGTGAGGGTCGCGATCCGAAGGGCGCCGGTGAAGCTTCGCCCATCGCGTTCGACAAACAGCGTTTCGACTTCATCGAGGGCGGCACCTTCTGGCTGTCACCGACGCCGGAGGTTTCCTCGAAAGGCTGGGACGCGGCGTTTCCGCGCGTCGTCACCTGGGCGCGTCTCAAGATCGCGGGCGCACGGCAGGTGGTGCTGGCCGTGAACACCCACTGGGATCACATCGGCCTCGAGGCCCGCCGCCAGTCGGCGGCACAGATGCGCGCGTGGATCGACAAGAACTCGCGTCGCTGCGACCGCGTACTCGTATTCGGCGATTTCAATTCCGAGTTGGGCAGCGAACAGATGCAGGTGCTCGTGCAGGGCAAGACGAGGCTGCGCGACTCCCGCGCACTTTCGAAGTCACCGCCATTCGGGCCCGCGGGCACGTTCAACGGCTTCAACCCGGCGCCCTCGGCGTCGACGGTCATCGATCACATCCTGCTGGGCGATGGAATCGAAGTGGAAAGGTACGCGGTGTTCTCGCAGGTGATCGAAGGGCGGGTGCCCTCCGATCACTTCCCGGTTCTGGCCGATCTCAGCCTCGCGGAGTGCCGGTAATCACCGTCAATGGTTGAATCAACGACGTTGGGCGCGATTGCCATCCTGCTGACGACTCTCGCGCGGCTGTGGCCGCGGCTCCGGTGCGCTTTGCCGCGGTGGCGGGCTGGCGCGTTCCTGCTGCGGCGGACGTGCGCGCGGCTGCTCCATTCGAGGCTGCTCGCGGCGCTGTTCCATGCGCGGTTGTTCGCGCGGGCGCTGCTCCATGCGTGGCTGCTCGCGTTCCCGCGACCGCTCGATGCGCGGCTGCTCCGTCCGGCGCTGCTCGCGGGCGCGATCCATGCTCCGTTCGCGCTGGTTGTCGCGCTCGATCTGCCGCGCGGCAGCTTCACGCATCGCATCCTGTGAGCGCCGGGCGCGGTCCCGGTCCTGCGGCTGGTCGCGCCAGCCGTCGATCTGTCGGCGCCGCTGATCGTCGGCCTCGCGCTGTTGTTGCTCGCGTTGCTGAGATGCCCGCTGCTGATACTCCCGCTGCTGATGCTCGCGGACCTGGCGATCACGGTCCTCGCGCACGCGCTCGGCGATGGACCCCGGATCGCGCACCGGCGATCGCACGGATTCGTTCGACTGGCGGTCGGTGCGCGCCGGGCGATCGGTCCGGCCCTGCGCAAACGACGAGCGATTGTCTCCCTGGCCGCGCATGACACGGTCCGGAGGCGCGCGCCCCACTTCGGCGGGCGAGCGGGCGGCGCGCGCGAGTCGCGCCATCGGCGCCGGCGGATCGCGCTTCACCACGACCTGGCGATTCTCGATGGCCTGCGGCGGCAGGCGCACCTGCGCGCGTCCGGGCCCGCCCAGCCGGCTTTCACGCACCGGCGAGATGCGCGGCGCCGCCGCGCTGACCACACCACGCGAGACGTCGTGTTCACGGATGCGATGCTGGCCGATGCGGCTGCCCGAGGTGAACTGCGAACGGGCGGCGGCCGTGATGGCATCCGACACCGATCGATTGCGGTACACGACGTTGCGCGCGCGGTTCTCGAAGACGTCGCTGAGATGGCGGCGATCCACGATCTGCGTGTTCGAATGATTCACGCGGTCGAAATAGTGGCGGCTGTGACGGCGGCCCGGCACGTAGACCTCACGCGGGCCCAGCGGGAACCACGAGATCCGCGACCCGTGGCCGCCCACCCAGACCACCATCGCGGGCGAATACACCGGCCGCAGATGCCGCGGGCCCGGGACCCAGCACCAGCGATTGCGGACATGCGCCCAGCGTCCGTAATGGAAAGGCGCGTAGCCCCAGGGGGAATCGTCGATCCAGGTCCAGCCCCACGGCGACACCCAGACCCAGCGGCCGTATCGGTAGGGGGACCAGTCCACCGCGACATTGCGCGGCGTCCACACGTAGCCGTATTCAGCCTCCGAGCTCCACGAGCCGTGATCGTCGAGATCTTCGTAACCCGTGACGTCGGGGGAAACGTATTGCGCGGTGCGCGAGGTCGATGCGCGTTCGTCGCGTTCATCGCGCTCGCGCGTCCAGGAGTCGAACTCGTCGGCCGAACCCAGCCGGTCGAGTTGCGCGACGACGTCATCCACACCCGTGAACGTCACGGCCTGGCCGGCGTGCACCACCGCGTCCTGACCGGAGCCCGTGGCATCGGCCGCGCCTTCGCTGACCTTCACCACGGTGCGATCGCCGGCGTCATTGACCTCGAGCCGGTAGCTGCCGGCACGCAGCAGGATCACCGCGACATTGGGCGTGTCGATCTCGATGTGCTCATTGTCATCGAGATGACGCACGCTGACGTTGAGCACGCCCGCGGTCATGCGCATCTGAATGGTGTCATCGTCGACGTTGAGGAAGGAGAAGCCGGTGTCGCTGTCGAGGCGCACGGCGGCCGGGCCCACCTCGATCTCGGCGCGCGCGCCGCGCTCGGTCCAGACCTTGTCGCCGGTGGTCAGCGGCCGGTTGAGGATGGCCGGGGCCCATTCCTGCTCGTCCGCGGGCTGCAGGGACACGTCGCCCTGGAGGTAGCTGAGGCGAGCCGCGCGTTCCGGCGGGTCCGCTTCGGGCAGGTCATTTTCCTGGGCGTAGGCGCTCGACATGGCCATGGCCCCCAGCAAAGAGAGCGTGAGGGCCACGATTCGCCGATATGTAGTGGGTGCCATGGTGCCCATCTTAGGGCGGGGCTCTGAACCACCCCTGAACGGTTCGTTCAGGTCGGGCGGGCCCTCCACAGGGCGTTGGCGACATAGATCAGCAGGCCGATCCAGATCAGCACGAAGCCCGCCATGCGCTCGGCGCCTATGGACTCCCCGAATACCAGTAGTCCGCAGGCGAGCTGCATGCTTGGCGCAATGAACTGCAGCACTCCGATGGTCGAATACGGCACCAGGCGCGCGCCGTAGGCGAACAGCACCAGCGGAATCGACGTGACGATGCCGCCGGCCAGCAGCAGCGTGGTGACCAGTCCGCTCGAATGCCCGAGCACGCCCGATCCCGTCGCCTCTGCCCAGACCAGGTAACCCGCGGCGAAGGGCGTGAGCAGGATGGTTTCAATGGCGAGACCCGGCAATGCGTCCACGCTCACGGTCTTGCGGATCAAGCCGTACAAGGCGAACGAGGACCCGACCATCAACGCGATCCAGGGCGCCCGACCGGCGATGATGGTGAGGCAGGCGACGCCGGCTGCCGCGAAAGCCACGGCCACCCACTGCGTCCGATTGAGCCGCTCCGACAACACGAAGATGCCCAGCATGATGTTGAGCAGCGGGCCGATGAAGTAGGCCAGGCTGACTTCGAGAACATGGTGATGATTGACCGCCCACGCGAACCCCAGCCAGTTCACTGCGATGAAGAACGCACTGGCCACGAGCCGCGGGAGCACCCCCTTGCGCCGCACCGCCTCGCGCAACTTGCCGAAGTCGCCGATGGCGGCGATCCAGGCGACCGCGAAGACGCAGGACCAGACGATGCGGTGCGCGGTGATCTCGGTCGCCGAAACGGCACTGAGCCCGATGAGGTAGAGCGGGAAGAGGCCCCAGATCGCGAACGCGCCGACGGCCGCGCAATATCCGCGGGTCGTGGATGGGCGATCCGCCGGAGGTGACATGCCCGCATTATGAGGAATGCGGGCGCTCTGAGGCGTCTATCGGATGAGAGACCGCGGCATCCTCACATCTCGAAGCGGTAGCTGAACTTCACCAGAAGCTGCTCGTCGTCCCTCAGGCTGAAGCTGTCGCCCAGCAGCCCGGTGCTGTTGTCCGACTCAGGCTCGTTGCGGAAGCCGCCGCGGCCATACACCAC
Organism: Steroidobacteraceae bacterium; assembly: GCA_029266835.1. Classification (GTDB taxonomy): domain Bacteria; phylum Pseudomonadota; class Gammaproteobacteria; order Steroidobacterales; family Steroidobacteraceae; genus CADEED01. The sequence goes on along the minus strand of JAQSWD010000050.1, from coordinate 13,010 downwards.
ATATAGATAGGACAGCGGCGCCATCTCGAAGCGGTAGCGCAGCTGAACGCCCAGGTTGCGCACGGTGAAGTCATCGATGGGTTCGGCGCTGGTGAGGGCATTGCCGGCGGGGTCGATGCGATAACCCTGGCGCAGATTGGCATCCAGGCCGATGGCCTGCAGCTTCAGCCGCAACTCGTGCCGCGAGGTGAGAGTCCAGTTGAAGCCCGCGCTCAACTCGGCATTGCGCCGGTCGAAACTTCCGAGCAGGTTGTCCTGCTGCCAGACCAGCCAGTCCGGGTTTCGTGACGATGTGAACCCCATGTACAGGTTGAAGGCATCGCTGATGAAGTACTTGGGCGTGATCTCCAGCCAGTATCCGATGTTGTCATTGCCCTCGATGCCGCCACTGAAGATTTCCATCTCCCCGTGAAAACCCCAGTTGCCCTTTCGCGGCCGATCGAACTCGAAGTAGCTGTTGAAGCTCGGCGGCCGATTGACGAAGCCATTGCCGCGCAGGATCAGATCGTCGATTCCCGCGCTGTTGACGTTGATCTGTCCGTATTCGTAACTGCCATCGCGCAGCCGGCTCTCGCGGCTCATGCGGAACTGGTGGTTCAATCGCTGGCCGGTGGCGCTGTGCGAAGTGCTCACTCGCCAGCGCCAGTCCTTGGAGGCGTAACGCGATTCCGCGGGTAGTTCGGTGAAGCGGCGATTGAGCTGGTAGTGGATGTACTTCGAGTTGTTGCGCGCCAGGTAACCCGCATCGTTGATCTGCAGCCGGTCGCCGAAATACATGGCGATGACCTGCTGACGCCAGCCCTTGTCCATCTCGTAGTCGGCCCAGACAGTGCCGCCGAAGTCGCTGGAATCCTCATCGTCGCGGATGTCGCTGCCGAACACTCGCGTGCGGATGTTCCAGCGAGCCGTGGGTTTCCAATCGTGATCGATGCCAGCCACGACGGCCTCGCGGTCGAGGAGGGGCCGCTCGGTGCGCGTCACCATGAAACCCAGGTTCTGCTTGCTGAAATCGCGTACCAGGCGCAATGCGCTGAACGAGCGCCCGACGGTGTCGTCTTCTTCCGCGGCGAACACGCCGTACTTGGTGGCGCCGAAGCTGCCGTTGAGTTTGAGCGCCGCGATGATGTCGCCCAGGCCTTCGCCGTCGTCGGCCGGGCCGCCGATGCGCCGCGTGTACAGCAGCTGGCTGTAATCGGACGGTGTGGTGAACTCGAACAGCCCCTGGTTCTCGGTGAAGAACGGGCGCTTGTCGCTGAAGAAGGTTTCGGTGGCGTCGAAGTTGACCACGAGGTCGTCGCTTTCCACCTGGCCGAAATCCGGATTCACCGTCGCGGTCAGCTGCAGCTGGCCATTGGGCTTCCAGAAGACGTCGACTCCCGCGTCGGGCTCGCCTTCGCTGCCGAGCACGTCGTACAGGCCGGAGGCATACGGCGTGATGGCCAGCAACGACTGGCTGAAGCTCGAAACCTCGATGGGTTCGAAGTCCGACAGGAAGCGAGGACGCTCGAAGCTCGCCATCGGCCAGCCCGCGCGCTCGCCGGTGGATCCGGTGACGCGATCCAGGTAGATGCCGAGGATGCGTTTGTCAGGAGAGTCGCGCATGGGCGCGATGTGCCACGGGATGAGCACCTCCACGCTCCAGCTCTCGGCGTCCGAGCTCACCGCATGGCGCCAGTTGCCGTCCCAATCGTCGTTGAAGGAATTCTCGTTGGTGATGATGGAGTCGGCGATGCCGTCGGTGGACGTCACCGTGAAGTCGTAGCCCGTGCGGTGATCGCCATCGAAATCGAGCATCACGTTGACGCGATCGACCTGCTCGTCGAAATCGCGTTGCACGCGTTGCAGGGTGCGCGGCACGGACGCGGGGTGCGCATTGCGGAAGGCCACGGCGAGGCCTTCAGGGGTCGCCAGTATCCAGGCTTCGGTGGCCAGCGAGGCCGGTTCGCCATTGAGCGGCTGCACCTTCCTGAAATCGGTGACGTGCCGGGCACCCTGCCACTCCGCCGGGTCGATCCGCCCATCTATTGCCAGAGGGCTGGCCACCGCGCCGGCCGTCAGGGCCAGCAAGAACAAACAAATGCCGGGTCCGCGCATTTCCCACCTGCAGTCTTCTTCGGGTCTTGGATGCGACCTGGCGCTAAACGTTTGAGTACGAATTACAAATTCCGGTTGTAGGAAAAGTCACGCCTGGCGCGCCTGGGCCCTGATCTTGTCGTCCTACCGCGACGTCAGCCGCGGCGAACCGCGCCTCCTCTCATGGTCCTGCCGCCGCTAAACGCCAATGCGGGTGTAGTACGCCCCGTACGTCACTCAGGAAGGAACTCCCAATGAGCAAGTTTTCGAATGTCGCGCGCGACGCGCTGATCACCGCCATGCTGGTGACCCTGACCGGTTGCGGTGGTGGTGGTGGCAGCGATGACCCGCCGCAGTCCGGCAATCCGCCGGCGCCCGCGCCGACACCGCCGCCTCCGGCTCCGCCGCCGTCACCGTCGCCGTCGGACCCGCCGCCGTTGTCTTCCGTCATCACGGACCTCAACGACGAACCCGACATTGGGGTGATGAACTGGCCCAATCGCAATACCGCCACGGGCGGACAGGGCGAGGATGTGGCGGGCATTCCCTGCCTGCTGAACATGCCTGATGCGTACCACGTGCATTCGCACCTGACCATTTACCTCGACGGCGTGGCCCAGGCCGTGCCGGCGGAAGTGGGTATTCACTACCAGCAGCCCAGCCGGTGCTTCTACCTGATCCACACGCATGATCGATCGGGAAAGCTGCACGTCGAGGCTGAAGCGCCGGGCACCTTCACGCTGGGACAGTTCTTCCAGATCTGGGGCCAGCCGCTGGAGACCGACAACGTCGCCGGCATCACCGGCAAGCCGATCTCGGTGTATTCCACCGATCAGTCGACGGTGACCAAAGTGACTACCGACTGGAAGCAGATCGAACTGACCTCTCACAAGGAAATCACCATCGTGATCGGCACGCCGATCGCGGAGATCCCCAACTACACCTGGAACGGAAACTGACCCGTCAACACGCAGGCGCCTTGCCCTTGGCGCCTGCACTCACATCCCGGAGCCCCTTGTGGCTTCGGGATGTCTTTTTCTGAGCGCCTTGCTATGTTGCAGGCTCACTCAGGAGGTCTTGGATCATGAAAATCTCGCTTTGGCGCAAATGCTCGATCGCGGTGCTCTCGGTTTCCATGCTCAACATGGGAATGATGGGCGCGGCGAGTGCGGCGATTGTCGATACGTCAGCGTTGATTGCCACGGACCGCGAGGCCGATCTGGTCGCCATCCGTACCCAGCTCGCGCGGGCCGACGTGCGCGCGCAGATGGAGCAGATGGGTGTGGATGCCGCCGCCGTCGAGCAGCGCGTCGCGCGCCTCAACAACCATGAGCTGCACCAGCTGGCCACGGACATGCGCAATGCGCCGGCGGGCGGCGATGCGCTGGCGCTGATCGGCGCCGTGTTCGTGGTGCTGCTGATCCTCGAACTGACCGGCGTCATCGACATCTTCAAGAAGCGATAAGACCCACCGCCATGGCGAAGCGCGCGGCCCTCGCGACTGCGTGCTTCGCCATTTTCTTTTGCGTGTTGCTGAGCGGCTGCGTGGCTCGCGGCCCGATGATCTCGGCACGCTCCACCGAGCTCGAGCAGACACCGTTCTTTCCCCAGAAGAGATTCCAGTGCGGGCCGGCGGCCATGGCCACCGTGCTGGTGGCGTCGGGCATCAGCACCAGCGCCGAGGCGCTCGAGTCCTCGCTGTACATCCCGGCGCGTCGCGGCAGCCTGCAGGTGGAAATGCTGGCGACTCCGCGCGGCTTCTCTCGGCTGGCATTGCCACTGCCGCGAAATCCCGCGTCCATCATCGCCGAACTGGAAGCCGGCCGGCCCGTGCTGGTGCTTCACAACTACGGGCTGCCGTTCTGGCCGCGCTGGCACTACGCCGTGGTGGTGGGTTACGACCCGGTCGACGATGTCTTCGTGCTTCGCTCGGGCGGCAAACGACGCCAGCTCATGCGCAGCCGCCGCTTCATGATCGCGTGGCACTACGGCGGACGGTGGGCGATGGTGGTGTTGCGTCCGGGCGAGACTGCCGCGCTGGATGACGCGCAGTCATTCCTCGAGGCCGCCGCCCATTTTGAAAAAGTTGCCAGCCCCGCGGATTCTCATGCCACCTTCGCGGCGGCGGTTCGCCGGTGGCCGGGTGAGCCCGTGGCCTACGTCGGCCGCGGCACGGCCGAATATCGCCTGGGGAATCTTCCGGCGGCGGCCCATGACTATGCGCGGGCACTGCAGCTGGACTCCGCGCAGGCCGGTGCACGCAACAATCTCGCCCAGACCCTGGTGGACCTGCGCTGTCCACATCGCGCGCTCGCGATGTTCGAAGGCCGGGATCTCGACAGCCTGCCCGCGCCGCTGCGCGACGCATCGATAGAAACCTTGCGGGGCGCGCAGGCCGCGGCGGCCGTGACTGACGACGCCGCGCACTGCGAGAGTTTTCCCTGAATGCAATCCCCGAACGCTGTCGCCATCAGACGTCACCGACTTTCATGAACAGATATCGCCGCGTTTGGGGGATACGAGGAAGAGACTCCCGACCCCGCGAGTAGCCGGGAGCCCGACGTGGCGAAGTGCGTCGCCAACCAACGACGATGAGCAGTTTGTCTCCGCGCCCGCACAGCGTCCTACAGCCCGCAGTCTTTGCATAGCGGCGCGTCCCGATACCTTCCGTGTCCGAAAGTCACGCCTCCGAAACAGTTCTTCCGCTTCGAGGCAGTGATGCAAAAAAACCTTCTCGCGTGGGCTTGCGCCCTGTTGTTCGTCGGCGCGGCGCAAGCGCAAACCGCCGGCGTGGTGAATCTGAGCGTGACTCCGACCAGCGGGACGGGCAGCGTCACGCCGAAGCTCACGTGGTCGACCAGTCCGACGGCCCAGAGTTGTACCGCCAGTGGCGGCTGGTCCGGAACCAAGGCCGCGTCGGGCACGCAGACCCTCACGGCAGTCCGGGCGAATACCAACTTCACGCTCACCTGCACCTGGGGAACGGGCTCGGCGGCGGTGAGCTGGGCGGCGCCCACCAAGAATTCCGATGGCACGAATCTGACCGATCTCGCCAGCTTCAAGGTGCTCTATGGCACCAGCACAGGATCGATGACGCGCACCGCCAACATCACCGACCCCACGCGCCGCACCGCCACGTTGAGCTCGCTGTCGCCCGCCACCTGGTACTTCAAGGTGCGCGCGGTCAACAGCAAGGGCGTGGAATCCGGTGACAGCAACATCGCCAGCAAGGCGGTCAAGGGAGCGACGGCCGCGAAAACGGTCAGCGTCAAGGTGACATCATCGAGCGGACTCACGGTCCAGGTAACCAATGTCTGGGACATGAGAATCAAGAACGGCGTCTGGGTCCGCAACACCGTGATCGGCTACATCCCGCTGGGCAAGCCCTGCTATGAGCAGTTCGGATTCTCCAAGCTGCACTACCTGATCAATCGCGCCGACGTCACCAAGTTCTACGGAACGCCGTCGTCGACCTACCTCGTCGCGAACTGCATAGGGTAGAAGGCACCTCCGCGCAAAACCCCATTCGCCCCGGCGGGCGGATGGGGTTTTCTCGTTTACTGCAGCCCATCTACTCGATGGTGAACCACTGCACCTCGACGCGGCGGTTCTGAGCCGCGTCGCTGCCGCCGGTGGGTTCTTCCCAGCCGCGGCCAACGGCTTCGACGCGCGTCTTGTCGATGTCCGGATACTTGTTCAGCAGCGCCTCGCTGACCGCCAGCGCACGCTGGCGGGACAGCTCCATGGCCTTGAGCGCCATGCTCTGCACCAGCTGATCGCCGCCCGAATCGCGGAATTCGTTGATGCGCGCATTGTCGACGTGCCCGCGCAACACCACCGTCGAGCCCGGGCTCACCTGCAGGAAACGCTTGATGGTCTGCAGGTACTCCTGGTTCTGCGCCGCATTGCGGTCGAGGTTCGCGGAGTTCGGTTCGAAGAAGAAACGGATGTCCTTCGACAGCAGCGGGTCGCCCTCGAGTGCCGACTGCGTTGCCGTGCGGATGGGCGCAATGGCGATCTTCTGTTCCGAGAACGGGCTGCGCTTCGCGACCAGGTCGAGAGCCGCGGTGTCGACGAAACGCGCCGGGTCCGCCGGGTTCTTGATCAGATTTCCGTAGGCCAGGATCGACGACTGGAAGATGCCGCCGAAGGAACCGGCCGAGTCGATGGTGCCCGCGAAGAACGCGCGGTTCTCCGGGGCGTTGGCCAGGTGAACGTGCGCGAGCTCGTCGCGCGTGTCCTGCTCGCTCCACTTGAACGCCTTGGCCACCACCGCGAGGTTTTCGGCCTGGTTGTCGCGCAGCCGGCGGTTGCCTTCGAGAATGCCGTGCACCAGGCCCTGCACCATCTTCGGGTTTGCCTTGGCGAAACCCTTGTTCACGGCCAGCACGTCGGCGACGACCAGCAGGTTGCGATTTGACACCAGCACCTTGGCCGCGCCATTCGAGGCTTCCACTACCTCGTCGGTCTTGGGCGTCCACCCCACGCAGCCGTTGAGCCGCTTGTCGCCGCGGGCCAGCCCGTGTTGATAGGCGTCGCAAGCCTGGAACGCGTCCTCGTAGAACACCAGGCCCAGCGCATCAGGCTTGGGCTTCGAGTCGAGGTCGCGCAGGATGGTGACGCGCAATCCGGCTTCCTGCGCCAGATAACGGATGAAGAACTCGCTTTCGTTGAACTGCGAAGCGGCCAGTGTCTTGCCGGCCAGCGCGTTCACCGAGGCGATGCCGCGATCCACGACCACCATGTCGGCGCCGCGCGAGTAACCAATCTGCACCGGGACCACGGCATCGAACTGGCGGCCGAGGACGGCCAGCGCATCCGCCGTGGTCGCGGTGGCGGCGAGCTTGCCGTTGTTCAGCGCCGACCAGGTCTCGTCTTCACTGACCGTGATGTGCACCTTGAAGCCATGTTCCTTGAAGAACACCGAGTTCTCGCTGGGCTCGAGACCGCCGTTGGCGACGATGAGCCCGCCGTAACCCGCGTACTCGCTGATGTCGATGCGGATGGTGTTGTCCTTGGGCACGTAGGCGTTCGCCATCTCGAGCGTGGGCGTACCCACCACCGGCTCGATGGGGGTGGGCGCATCGCCTTCCGGCGCGGCGACGCCGCTGGATGCCTTTTCGCCCGAGTCGCGGCTGCTGGTTTGCGCCGGCTTTTCGCCTTCGGACCCTGACTTCCTGCCCAGCCACAACCAGGCGCCGAGGCCGACGATGCCGAGCAGCAGCACCAGCGTGATGATGTTGCCGGCCGCGGAGCCGCGTGAGCGATTTAGGGACAACATGAATGATCTCCTTGGTGCGAACTATCTACTCGGAAACCCTGGCGCGCGTCTTCGTGGCGCCGCGCCGTGACGCCAGCAGATCCGCGGGCGGCGGCTCATCGTTGAAGGTTTCGAAGCCGGCGAAGATTTCGCGCTGGTCCCTGAGCCAGCGGTTGGCTTCGTTGAGCGAGGCGCTGAGCGAATCCAGCGTGAGCGCGATGCCGTTGGCGTCGGTGGCCAGCAGCGACTGCTCCCGCACCAGCGACACCTGCTGGCGCAGCCGCCCGAGCTCGGCATCCACCAGTTCGAGACGGCGCTCGGCGTCGGCATGGGCCTGGTGACGCGACTGGATCACTTCGAGCTGCTGCTCGAGACTGCGGCGCAGGTCTTCGTCGGTATCGCTCTCGGCGAGACGCGCGCGGCACCGCCGTTCCTGTTCGTCGAGTTTCTTCCGCTCGCGGTCCGCCACGCTCACCACCTCCGCGAACGAGGCGCGCGCGGACAACATCTTGAGATGCAGCCATGCCAGCTGGCGGACGTCGCCGATCTGCGAGTCGCCCGCCTGCGAACGCTGCAACAGGCCGACGATCTCCGCCGCTTCGCGCTCCACCTCGTACTGCTGCGATTGCGCGGTGCTGTCGAGGCTGGCGAGCAGGGTTTCGTAGCGGGAAGTGCTATCGCTGAATCCGGCTTCGGCGTCCACGACATTGCGGAAGCGCTGGTTCTTCGACAGCCACCAGAGGTACATGCCTTCGAGCCCGACGCCGATGAGCCACAGGCCGGGATTGACCAACGCACCGAGCAGGCCGAAGGCGGCGATGCCGAACCAGTTCGGCGGCACGGGCATGCCCAGTGGCCGGGCATTGAACGCCTTCCACCAGTAGTTGGGCTTGTCCTTCATGTCGAAGAGGAGGCCATGTCGCGGAACGCCGGGGGTACGAAACTCAGATCGGTGGCTTCGCGAATGGCGATGCGCATCTGGAAGTCGAGGACGTCGGCCGGCACGGGGTTCTGGTAGCCCGAGAGGCTGGCTTCCAGCGCCGCGCCGCCCGGCACGCTGGCGGTTTTCGAATGGCGATACGCCTTCACCACCAGCGCCTCGGCGGCGCCCGGCGTGAGCAGCGTGGGCATGCGCGGTTCCAGGCGTGCGAGGTCTTCCGGCGTGAGCGCGAGTCCGTAGCGCCGGGCCAGCAGGCCGATGAGCTGTGCGCTCTCGGCGGCCGTGCTGGTGGGCAGCAGCGGCACTTTCACGTCGACCCGGCCCGGCCGCTTGAGATCGACTTCGATGAGATCGGGACGCGAGGAAGCCAGCAGCCACAACACGCGGCCGCGGTTGCCGCTGTCCGACATCTCCTGGGCGATCATCGAATAGATGCGACCGGAAAGACCGGAGTCGCCCGAGCCCGAATCGCGCTTGCCCAGCGTCTGGTCGGCCTCGTCGATGAACACCATGCAGCGGCCCAGCGCGCGGATCAGCCGGAAGATCTTCTCGAGGTTGCCCTCGGAGGAGCCCACCCAGCGATCGCGGAAATTCTTGAGCTTGACCACGGGTACGCCGGCTTCGCCCGCGAGGCATTCGACCAGGAAGGTCTTGCCCGTGCCCACCGGGCCGCAGAGTAGATAGCCCATGGGCAGGGCCTTGAGATCGCCGGCGCGCCACAACGCCACGTCCTGGCGCAGCCAGGTCTTGAGCGCGTCCTGCCCGTGATAGTCGTCGAGCGTGCGCCGCGGCTCGATGAATTCCACGAGACCGGCCGAGTCGCGCTCCACCAGCTCTTTCTTGAGCCTGGCCATGTCGGTATCGCCCAGCGGCTTCCGCTCGTGGTGCCGGATGCGCGCGAGATTCTCCAGGCTCGAAACCGTGACCCCGGCGAGCGCGCCGGCGATTTCGCCGAGATGCGCGCCGTCGGCGAAGGCCTTCGGCGACTGCGTGCGCAGGATGCCCAACGCGCGCTCCAGGGCCGGAGCGTCGGGCAGGGGAATGCGCACGCGCGTGACGTGCGGCGAACTCGCGAGCAGCGGCTCCACGTCGTTGAGATTGTCGGCGATCAGCAGCGCGGTGAAGGGCAGGTCGTTGAACGGCGAGTCGCCGGCCCAGGTGCGCAGCATGCTGGTGATGCTGCCGTGTTCGAAACCCGAGCCGTCGGCCGGCGCGAAATGATCCACGTCGCGCAGGATCACCGCTACCTGCGGCGGCTGTTCCTTGTTGCCCAGCGTGCGCAGGTTTCCCAGGTACCGCAGGTAGCTGCCTATCCACTGGATGGCCTGCAGCGGTTCGCGCATCTGGCGCTGCAGCTCCGCGCCTTTCCACTTGCTGACGGTCTCGCCGCCGCGCTCGATGATCAGGCCATTGCCCAGGTCGTACGACAGCACCACGCTGAAATTCCGCAGCAGCGTGTCCTCGAGATACTGCGCGAGGCTCAGCAGCCGGTCGTCCACGGCCAGGCGGTCGTGGACATTGCCAAACAGGATGAACTGGTTGGAGGCGCGGCTCTCGTAGGCGAGGACCAGTTCGTTGGCCCAGGCCGGCGACGGGTTGGGCACGGGGGAGGCGTCCAGCTAACTAGTACTCGTGGCTCATTGGGTCGGAGGTTTTTCGGTGGCACCCATGCTGCGTTCGGCCGGAGCCGGAGCGGCCCCGCCCTTGAGCGTGATGCCCTCGCGCGCCGCGAAGTCCGCCAGCGCCTGGTCGGCCAGCGCATTCATCTCGGCTTCCTTGACCTCCACCTGCGACATGTCCATGGAGTCGCGCGCCACGCGCGCACGGCCGGAGGCTTTGTCGCGCTCCTCGTTGACCATGCCCTCGAGGCGATTCAGCGTGTCCCCCGAGCCACCGATGGTGGTGATCATGCCGGCCGACATCTCGTGCAGCTCGGCCATGGCCTGCTTCATGCGCATGTCGTTGATGGCGCCCTTGAGGCTTTCGATCTTGGCGCGCGCGGTCTGCACGGCCACGTCGCGGGCCTTCACCAGGTCCTTGTAGGTTTTCTCGGCCTGTTCGAGCTGCGTGCGATTCTCGGTGAGCTGGGCTTCCACCTGCTGCAGGCGCAGCGCGTACTGCCCGGCGGCCGAGTTATTGCCGGCGCGCACGTGCGCGGTGGTCTTGGCGCGCAGATCGCGCTGCTCGGCTTCGAGCTTGCGCACCTGGCTCATGAGGCGTTCGCAGAGGCCGGCGTGGGAGGCGAGGCCCTGGTTGAACTGCCCGACTTGCTTGCGGAGGTTTTCCTGCTCGAGCTCCAGCAGCGCCTCGGGGTTGCGCCTCTCGATTCCGGACACGAACAGGGAAAGGAAACCTTTGAACAGGTTGGCGATGCGGCCGAACATGAAACCTCCCCAGCGTCGCGCAACCTCGCGCGGCAACGGAAGAATAAAGGTGATTGGGGGCAATGCAAGGCCCAACGGGCACTAACGAGCCGGTAAGATTCCCGGCATCGTTTTCGGGGTGTCACATGACCAACTTTGCCAGCCGGTTCTCCAGATTCTGTTTGCTCGCCTCCACTCTGGTCTTGGGCCTGGTGCTGGGGTCGGCCGCGGTCGCGGCCGACCAGCCACGAAGCACCACCTGGAAGGCCGGGCCCTTCGATGCCAAGGCGCGCGAGATACTGGCCAAGGTCATCGCCTTCCCCACCTCGCTGGGCAATCGCAAGGTGCCGGAGATGGCTGAATACCTGGCGGGCGAATTCCGCGCCGCCGGCTTCCCGGCCGAAGATGTCACCGTGGTTCCCTTCAAACTACCGGCCGAAGAAACCGCGACGCTGGTGGTGCGCTACCGGGGCGACGGCACCGGCGGAAAACCCATCGTGCTCATGGCGCACATGGACGTGGTTACCGCCGAGCGTGACGATTGGGAGCGCGACCCGTACACGCTGGTCGAGGAGAACGGGTTCTTCTACGGCCGCGGCACGGCCGACAACAAGATGGGCGTGGTGGGCTTCACCACCCTGTTCCTGCGGCTCAAGGCCGAGAAATTCGTGCCCAGGCGCGACCTCATCATCTATTTCAGCGGCGACGAGGAGACTGCGCAGTCCACCACCGTGCTGATGGCGAAAGACCATCGCAAGCTCATCGATGCCGAGTTCGCGCTCAATTCCGACGGCGGCGGCGGCAACCTCGACGATGAAACCGGCAAGCCCACGCTGTACGCGGTGCAGACCGCCGAGAAGACCTACGCGGACTTCATGCTCACCACGCGCAACCCGGGCGGCCACAGTTCCGCGCCGCGCGCGGACAACGCCATCTACGACCTGGCCGCGGCGCTGACCAAGGTGAGCAATTTCTCATTTCCCGTGATGTGGAACGACACGACCATCGCGAGCTTTCGCGAGGGCGGCAAGACCACGCCTGGCGAACTCGGCCAGGCCATGAAGCGGTTTGCCGAGAATCCCCGCGATGAAGCGGCGGCGAAAGTGCTGGCGGCCAGTCCGGGCACCATCGGCCAGACGCGCACCACCTGCGTGGCCACGATGCTGGATGGCGGTCACGCGGAGAACGCGCTGCCCCAGCGCGCAACGGCCAACGTGAACTGCCGCATCTTCCCCGGCGTGAAGATCGACGAAGTGCGCGCCGCGCTGGCGCAGGTGGTGGGAGAGGGCGTGGAGGTTGCAATCAAGTCTGATCCGCTGTCCAGTGACCCGTCGCCCCTGCGCAAGGACGTGTTCGACACCGTGAAGCGCGTGGTGCACCAGTTCCATCCCGGCGTTCCGGTGGTGCCGTACCAGAGTTCGGGCGCCACCGACGGCCTGGTGTTCCGCTCCATCGGCATTCCCACCTACGCGGTGGACACCATTTTCATCCGCGACAAGGATTCGTTCGCGCATGGTCTCAACGAACGCATTCCGGTGAAGGGTTTCTACGAAGGCCTCGAGATGTGGTACCTGATGGTCAAGGATCTCGCCGGCACCGGCAAGGCGAAGCGCTAGCTAGTCGGATGAGCGCGTCCGAGCCCACCGGCAACCTGGACACGGCGCTGGCTCACGCGGCGAGGTTGCTCGACACGGCGCCCGCGGCGGCGGCCGAGCAGGCCGCGGAGATACTCAAGGTGGTGCCCGACCAGCCGAACGCGCTGGCGCTGCAGGGTCTGGCGCTGGGGCGGCTGGGCCGCGGCGAGGAGGCCATCTTCTCGTTGAAGCGCGCCGTGTCGTTGCGGCCCGCCTTGCCCGAAGCCTGGCGTGCGCTGGGCGATCACTACACGGCGCTGGAGATGCGCGAGGCCGCGGATGGCGCGTACGCCGAATCCATCCGCCACTCGACCCGCGACCCGAGGCTGATGAATGCGGCACTGGCGCTGGTCGAGAATCGCATCCCCGACGCCGAAGCCACGCTGCGCGAGCATCTCAAGCGCCACCCCACGGATGTCGCCGCCATCCGCATGCTGGCGGAAGTGGCCGCGCGTATCGGGCGTTACGGTGATGCGGAGACCCTGCTGACGCGGTGCCTGGAACTCGCGCCCGGTTTTTCCGCCGCGCGCCACAACTACGCCATGGTGCTGCATCGCCAGCAGAAACCGGAGGCGGCGCTGGCGCAGGTGGACAAACTGCTGGCGGACGAGCCGCGCAATCCGGGGTACCGCAACCTGCGCGCGGCCATTCTCGGGCGCATCGGCGAGTACGCCGCCTCCATCGATCAGTACCGCGACGTGCTGGCCGAGTATCCCAACCAGGCCAAGGTGTGGATGAGC
>JAQSWD010000178.1 GCA_029266835.1 Steroidobacteraceae bacterium | reverse complement strand
CGCAGCAAGCGGGAAAAGGGCTGGTGCCTGGAGGTGGACCCCGGCGAAGGCGAGTACCTCGTCTTCTACCGGGTTCCTCTTTAACGCCCTGTCAAACGGCGGCGCGGTACACCTGCGCCACCGACCGCGTCCTGCCGCCGATGGCATCGAGCCGCGCCTGCGTGCGCGCGAATCGCTCCACATCCTCGCCACACAGTTTCCGCCCCAGCGCCATCGCCTCGGCCAGTTCGAGGCTGCGCAGCGTCTTGACCGCGTAGCAGCGTCCCGGCCGAACCAGCGCATCGTCGATGTCGGTGACATTGGGCAGGTTGGTCGTGAAGATGATCTTGCGTCCCTGCGAGCGCGCTACGCCGTCCGCGATCGCCAGGAAGCGGTGCATCTCGTCGTTGCCGCTGGCCCGCGCCTTGAGCAGGTTGTCCGTGTCCTCGATGACGAACACGTCGTGCGTGCCCGTGATGAACTCCACGAACACCTCGTCGGTGCTCAATGCGCGCCGGTCGGCGGTGTACATCACCTCCGCGTTCTCGCCCTTGCGACGCGAGATCTCCGCGAGGATGGCGCGTACCAGCCGCGTCTTGCCCGTGCCCGGCGGGCCCAGCAGGATCAACACGCACTCCGGCGCGCACAGGTACGACGTGATGAACTCGCGCACCGTGCTGCCCAGCGATGGATAGGCCTCATCCAGCAGCGCGGGATCACCCAGCTCCTGGAAAGACGCGCTGCGCAACTCGCCACCCGCGTTCGTGAACTGCCAGTCGATGGTGAATGCCTCGTTACGCAGGCGCAGCTCTCCCGCGATGCGCTCGAGGCTGGCGGCAACTTCCCCGGCGCGCGCCGGCGACTCGGCCCAGATCGAGAACCAGCAGGAGCAATAGCTGCCCTTGTCATGGCCGTGCGCGTAGACGAACGTGCCCGGTGCGCTCAGCAGCGTGACACTCTCGCTGGCGCGCAGGGGCACGAACGCCGCATCCATCGACAGGTTGTCGAAGAATGCCGCGATCTTTCCGCTCACCGACCAGCGCAGCGAGCGGTGCACGGGCAGCCGCCGCAGATCGAAGTCGCAGCCCTGGATCGCCCGCGCACGCACGATGGCGTCGCCGAGATAACCCATCGACTGCTCGAGCGTGACGTTGACCTGCGCGGGGCTGGGCGCCTTCGCCTCACGGTCGGTCACCAGTTTGTGTAGAGACATAAATCCTTCGCAAAGCTGCAGCCCCTGAAAACGGCGAGGCCCCGGTTGCGGCAGCAAGCGGGGCCTCTGGTTCAGGACGCCGGGGAGCTGCCGATGGCCAGCCCTCCGCAAGCGAAGAGCTAACAGATCGAATCTTCAGGCACGCGGGCGCGCGGAGGCGCCGCGAACGCGTGCGTGAACTTCAGATTGGAGTAGTTAGTGAACATGGGGCGCGCATTCTAGGCGCGAAATGCGCCCTGTCAAGCGATTTTCCGGCGGGTGTCGGGTTTCAGCGCCCGATCCACTTGCGAGGGGTTCGCTGCGGGACGCCCTGCCCGATGAGCCAGTGGTATACGGCCTCGGTTTCCTTGGTGTCTATCCAGTTGTCGCCGTATATGTAGAACGCGGCGATCTTGTTGTTGCTGAACACCTGCACCTGGGCCCAGCGCCCGGTGCGCTGCAAGGCGACGCCGTCGATCACATTGAGTTTGGCCTGCATCTCCGACATGAGGTAGCCGTCTTCCAGGCTGAAGAGGTTCAGATCCTTTTCCGTCTGGACGTAAACGCAATCGAAGAATTCGGGCCGGTCGTCGGTTTCCAGGATGGACGCGCCGCACTGCTTCCGCGCCAGCACCTTCTCGGGCTCGACACCCGCGAAGATCAGTTTCTCGTCGTCATTAACCGCCTTCGAGACTTCGTAGAAGCTGGAAGCCGTCGCGGCTCCCGCGAGCAGAAGGGACGAAAGCAGGAAGGCCGCGGTACGCATGGTCGTACGGTAAGAAACGCCCGGGCCGGGCGCGGTCGGATTCCGTTACCAGATGGCTGCCGTCCGACTTACGCGCGGCAAAAAAAAACGCGTACGGGCCCTTCCGTTCCCGTACGCGTCTGTCCAGCAAAAACGTCTCACGAGGGGGGAGGAGAACATTCCGCAGACGATCTGGATAAAGCAATCGCCGTGCCAACTCTCCCAGGGCCCTGAGAAGCGCTTCAGGCGCGAAATCGGCGAATTTGACGGCCTGTCAGGCAAATGACGGCGCTCCAGAAGTGCATTCGCACCCAAAACGCACCTAGTTGATGCGCACCCGGAACTGGATGGTGAACGAAGGACTGTTGCCGCCGCTGGCCGCATTCATGGGCCCCGCGGGCGTGATGCGAACCGCCCTCACGGCGGGGTCGAAGCCATTGGCATCGGGCACGGGGGTGTAGGTCCACGGGCCGGCCGGCCCCGCCGATGAATAACGCACATGCGTGGCGTAGGTGTACGTCAACCCGCTCGGCGTCGAACCATTGAGGAACACCACAGGGTTTCCCGACGCGGTCGACACGAACATCGACGAGTCCGCGGGAATGACGTCGGTGAGCACCAGCGTGCCCGCATCCACGATGCCGGGCCCGCTGTTGGTCACGACCATGTCGTATCTAACTACGGCGTTCGGGATGCGCTTGGGCTGGCTGGTGAGGTTCACGGGGTCGGAGAGCACGCTCGAAGTCTTCACGATGGTGAGCGAGGGCAGCGGAATGGCCACCTCGAACGTGCCGACGCCCAGATCCTGCACCCCTTCCACGCCTTCGAAGCCCGTCACCTGGACGGTCCAATTGCCCAGGGCCGGCGAGGCCGGCAGCGTGTATGCGTATTCATAGATACAGGTGGCGGCACTGGTGGAGTTGCAGGTGGCGGGCGCACCTTGCGCGGTCATCAGCTGGTTGTTGACCCGCGTGACATTCGCCGGGTCGATGATGCTGATGCGCGCGCTGGAGATGTCGAAGCTGCCGAACGGGTCGGAAATCTGCGCGCGCACGTACACCGTGGCGCCGGGGTTGAAAGAGCTCTGCTCGCTGCCGCCGTTGAACGCGGTGCTCCACGTGGTGACACTGTTGACGTTGATGACGGTGGCGCTGTTCAGATCGACCCGTGAGTACTGCCCGCCACTGTAAGGCGTGAGGCTGACTGTGCGTGACGACGAGCTGCTGCCGTTCCTCACCACCAGCGAGAACGTCGAACCCGCGGGCGCCGTGATACCCGGCGTGTCCAGCGCGAACGTGCGCAAAGTCATCGTGGACGACGAGAACGACTGCGAGTCGCTGGCGATGTTTCCCAGCGCGGAGTTGGCCAGCGTCACGGTGACATTTCGCGTGCTGTTGGTGCCGGTGCGCGCCAGCCATAGATTCACTGCAAATGTGCCCGGGTTCAGCGTGAGCGCGGTCTGCAGCGGCGGGTTGAGCGTGAACGTTTCGGAGTCATTGTTGCCATTGATGGTGAGAGCAGAATGTGTACCCGTGGGCCGCGTGCGTGACAGCCGCTGCGAATTGCTCCAGAGATAGAGCTGCTTGGTGCCGCTGCCCGGGATCTGCGAGGGTGACACGATCACCTGCGGGGCGGCCGGCGTGGCGTCCGGCCCCAACGGGTTGTTCACCGCGGCTTCGTTGTCGATGGCCGCGCCCGGCGACACATCGGCCACGATCACGTCGAAGACGACGGTGCGCGTGCCGTTCGCGGGCACGCTGATGTTCGACACCGTGAGGATGCCGGTGTCGTTGTCGCCATTCGGCGCGGCCTGGAAACCGCTGGTGGCGCCGGCCGGGATCGACACCAGGCCGCTGTACGTGACATTCGCCGGGATGTGATCCACCACCGACGCGCCTGAAGTCGCGAAGCCCGCGGACTCGATCAACGTGATGGTGTAACGCAGTGTGTCGCCCGGATTCGCCTCGCCGCCGTTCAGGTCCTGCACGGACTTCGTGGACGTGGAGAGGTTGGGCTGGTTGACGGTCACCGTGTCCGTCGCGGTGTTGTTCGCGGGCTCGGAGTCGTAGCTGGGCGAGCTCACCGTGAAGGTCGCGCCGACGGGCGTCGTCGGCTCGGTCACGTTCACCGTGAGCGTCAACGTCGGGAAGCTTGCGCCGGCGTTCAACGTGGGCGAGTGCGTGCAGGTCACGACCTGTGACGCGGCGCTGCAGGTCCAGCCGGTACCGCTGCCGGCGCTGAAGGTGAAGCCGTCGGGCAGTGTCGTCGAGACGGTGACGGCATTGTCCTCGCGCTCGAAGCCCGCGGCGTTGGACACGTTGATGCTGAACTGGCCGGTCTGCCCCGCGGTGAAATTGCCGCTGTGGGTGGCAGTCATTCCGAGATTCACGGCGGGATCGGAAGTGGCGCTGACCACCTGCGCCATGAGCAGCACGAGGTCCGCGCCGGCCGAATAGAGCGTGGTGGCGCTGGTCTGCCCGGGTGAGAGCAGATTGCTGACGTCGTACTGGTCGACGTCGATGCCGTAGCTCGTGACCACGTTCTGCGTGTTGACGGTGCCGTCGAACTGCTGCGTGGTCGGGTCGCTGCCCGCGGGGACCAGGCCGTCGTCCAGCAACGAACCATTGAAGCGCATGGCCTCGCCGTAGCCGCCGCTGGCTTCGGAGTTCTGCGGGTCGCCTTCCAGTGTGAACACCGCGACGCGGCCGTCGATGTTGGTCGCAGGAACGCGGAATCCGTCCGG
>JAQSWD010000049.1 GCA_029266835.1 Steroidobacteraceae bacterium | reverse complement strand
AATCCCGAGCTCGACCTGATCTTCATGGATTGCCAGATGCCGGTGATGGATGGCCTTGCCGCCGCGCGCGCCATCCGAGAGGCCGAGAATGGCAGCTGTCGCGTTCCCATCGTGGCGCTCACCGGCAACGCCATGCCCGGAGACCGCGACGCCTGCGTGGCCGCGGGCATGGACGACTACCTGGCGAAACCGTTCTCACTCAAGGCGCTCAGGGCCATGGTCGACAAGTGGACCAAGGCGGCCTGAGGCTGGCTTCCCGTTCTTCGGTCGGTTCTTTCGGCTAGTTCTTCCTGATGGTGCTCATCTGCCGCGCATGAGCGGAGATGATGCGGATCGTCGTGGCATCGGTGTCGAACACGCAGTACAAACCTTGCGGCTCCTGCGGCGGATCACCCACGAAGCTGTCGCCCGCCTTCCACATGAAATCCGCATTGGTGGTGCGGCCGGCGCCGCCCCAGGCCCAGAAATTGGAGCCCGCGATGGCGTCTCCCGCGGCGGCGCGGCGCGCCAGCAGCTGGAAGATGGACTGGTAGAACTTGTCGCGATTGATGGTGGTGGCCTTGGCCTCGAAGGAACCATTGTCCCGATTGATGCCGAACTCCTCGAGCACCACGGGCTTGCCCAGCTTGTTGGCTTCATCGATGTGCCAGTCGAGATAGTCCTTCATCCTGGCCCAGGCGCTGTCGTACGTGGCGGCGGCATCCTTGGGGTTGAACCAACCCCAGTTCGGCGCCCACATGTGGTAAGTGAGGTAGTCGACGTTCTTCGTCGCATGCGCCTTCACGAACAGATCCTTGCTGCCGGCAGTGCCCATCCAGCCTTCGTTGCCGGTGCTCACCAGCTGTTTCGGCGCCAGCTTCTTGATGAAGCCGGCCGTGTCGTCTATCCACTTCACGAATGCCTCGTGGTGTGGACGTGAATTGGCATCGCTTCCCGGACGCGGTTCGTTGCCGAGCTGCCAGGACATGATGGTCGGATCCGCGTTGTACAGCCGCCCGTTCACGCTGTTCTTGCGGCCTATGAGCTGCCTGACCACGGCGCGGAAAGTGTCCTGCGCCTCGGGTTCGCGGTAGAAGGCCGCGGAGTTGTCCATGAAGGAATTCCAGTCGCCGGTGACGTCCGGATCCAGCACGGGTTTGCCGTTGAACCAGGCCACGTACTGCGACATGCCACCCGACCACTGCCAGAAGTTGCTCACGTAGAGCACGGCCTTCATGTCGCGCTTGGCCATCTCGTCGAGCAGGAAGTCGAGGCCCTTCCACAGCGTTTCATCGACCTTGCCGGGGCTCTGTATGACCGCGGGAGTGACGGCGCGCTTCAGCGTGCTCGCCTCCGATATGGCCAGCACCCTGAGGTTCAGCACACCCTCCGCCGCGAGTTGGTCAAGCTCGCGCGTGAGTCGCTCGCGATCACCGGTGACCCCGGGCGAGCCCAGGTACATGCCATACCAGACATTGGCGCCCGCGAAGTAGTAAGGCTTGCCGTCGAGCACGAAATGCTTGCCCTTGACCGTGACGAAGCCAGACTGCCCGGGAGCGGCCTGCGAGACGACGGCGAGCAACGACAGCGATGCCGCGGCCAGCAGCCTCATGAGAATGCGCATATCCACCCCTCGTTTGACCTGGCCGCGATGTTAGCGCGGCGCGCGAGGGTGGCGTCAATTCGGCGCGGCGTCCACCTGGGGACGGCGGAGCGAGGTCAGCAGTTTGCGCAGACCCTCTTCCTTTTCGAGGCCGAATTCATCGGCGAACTTGAGGGCAGCGCGGGGTTCCCAGGGCGCCAGCGTGGTCACTGCCGTCATCGCGGCCGACCGTCGTTCGTCCGCTTCCAGGGTCCGCATCCAGCGCGCCGCGGCCGGCGGATCGCTGCTGGCCCACAGCTGCGCAATCTCCGAGCACAACGTCGTTCGCGGCTCGCCTGGCTTCAGCCGCGCGTGCATGCCGACCACGCGATCCGGTTCCACCTGCAGCAGTTCCGGAAGGATGTGCACGAACACCGTCTCGCGCCGCACGAGATCGCCGCCCATGAGCGCGCGCTCGAGCTCGGTCTCGAGAATCGAGTAGTACTCGCCAGCCGCGCGATCGACTTCCTCCTCGGTAAGGGGCGTCTCGGCGACATCGTGGTAGATAGGCGACGCGGGCGGTGGATCGGTTGGCTTGGGCCACACTTTCGGACGCTTGTAGCCATCCTCGGAACTGCAGGCCGCGCTGAGGCTGAACAAGGTCGCCGCAAATATCGATGTGAGTGCTTTGTTGCGCATGGCTCAAAAAAAAGGACGGCACGCAGTGCCGTCCAGGAGTCTACCCGGGCATGAGCGGGTTGCAGTTGGTGGGAGTGCCACACATGCCCGACGGGGTATCGCAAACAATCGTCAGAAAAAGCCGATGCGCCATGTTGGCGGGTGCGAGCGATCAACGGTAATACGTAGGTACCGCAAAGGTTGTTTGTCGGACCCCGCCGACGTCACGGCCGGTTTTCCTCGCGGCTCACTCCCAATCGGTCCGCGGCGTTGATGGCCTGTTCCGGGGACTGCGCTGCCAGCGCGCGCATGGCGACCGTCGCGGCCGCGCGGCGATCCGCTTCGGCAAGGGTTTCCATCCACGTCAGCGCGCTTTCGCGATCCTGCATCACCCAGCGGCGCGCCATCTCGTCGCGCAGCGCGTCGCGTGTTTCGCCGGGAACCTGACGGTTCATGATTTGCACCGCGGCCGCCGGATCGGCGGCGAGGAGTTCGGGCAGCAGCATGGTGAGCGCGGTTTCGCGCTGTTGCGGATCGCTGGCGACCAGCGCGCGTTCGATGGCGAGCGCGTACTGGCGGTGCTGCTCGCGGGTCTCCCCGCCGTTCTCGAGCGGCGCGGGCGCACGGGCACGGGAGTCAGGACTCACGAACGGAGGTGCGCCGAATGTCGAGCGGGTGGTGGAAGGCCCTTCGAGGAAATGCCATGCCCCCACGGTGCCCAGGACAACCGCCGCCGAACAGACCAGCATGAAGACTGGCCTGCTTGCGGCGGATTTCAGGGGTTCGCTCATCCGTTGGGCAGTAGTGGTGTGTTCCGTCCCTGGAAACGCGACCACCATACGCGCGATGTCTGCGATCACGCTATCCGGGAAACTCCCCGGCACCGATCACATCAGGCCAAGCAGCAGGCTGGCGGCGAGAAAGAACAGTGTCGTGAAGGTGGCAGGCAGATACGAAAATGAATTCAAGAAATGTCCCCGGTTCAAGCCCGGCGCTTTCTATCGAACGCCTGGTGCCGGGGTCAGTGTCGCCGGCCGGATGCGGCGCCGGCTATAGGACATGGCCGGCGCCGCGCGCAAAACGAGAGTTTTTCCCGTTCTCGCCCAACCCGTTGATTCAGGCGGACTTCTTCTGCTTCGCGGACGCTTCCTTGAGTTTCGTAGCGCATTCCTCGCAGCAGACTTCGACGGTCTTGCCGCCAATCTTCACCTCGATGGTGGAGGCCGGCTCCAGCGGGTAGTCGCAGGCGGCGCAGGTTTTCTTGGCCATGTGAGTCTCCTTGTCACCCTCGTATCGGGGTGTGGACAGGAAAACATTCGCGTCGAACCGGGGCTGTCGAAATCTTTAGCGACTTTGCGTGCGGAATTCGGCGGGCGTGACGCCGTAGGCTTGTTTGAACGCCGCGGAGAAATGACTGTGACTCGAGAAGCCCAGGTCGTGCGCCAGCCCCGAGAGGTCCTCGCGACGCGCAATGAGGTCCAGGGCTCGCGCGAGGCGTAATCGCAGGTGATATCGATACAGCGGCAGGCCTTCCACCTGCTGGAACACCTGCGTCAGGTACACGGCTGACCCGCCGATCTCCTTCGCGATTTCCGCCAGCGTCCAGCGGCGCGAAAGATCGCCGGCCAGCAACACCTTCGCGCGGTCCACGAGCCGCCGGCGCGCTTTAGTTGCCCCGGAAGCGCGCGAAGTGCGCGGCCCGATTGCCCGCGACACCAGCGTCAGCGACAAGCCCTCTGCTTCCAGCGGTTCAATGGTGCCGTGGTGCAGCGAATGCTTGAGCAGCATCACCAGCGCCTGAGCGCGCGCGTCGATGCGCAGATGCTGCTGGTTGAACGTGAACGCGGCGGTTTCGCAGACCAGGTTTTTCGGCGCCAGCTCGCGCAGGGTGGACTCGGCCACTGACACCACCAGGCTGGCATCACCGCCGGCCAACGGATGACTGACCTGGTAGCCCTGCCCTTCGTTGAAGAACAGGACATGGTTCGCGTCGGCGACCGCCAGGTCGCCGCCCACATGGCGTAGATAGACGCCGCGATACGGGAACACGAAATGCGTGTGCGACGCGCATTCTTCCGCGCTGCGGTGCCGGCAGGTGCCGCGGCAGTCCACGTGGCGCACCGACACCGTGCCCGAGTCCAGCAGGCGTTGCACCGTGAATTCGCTGGTCGGCGTGTCCAGGGGATTGGGGCGCGAGGGCATGCGTGGAGTATGGGCTCTTCGCCCGGGCGTGGTGATGACGCCGGCTTAACCAAGCTTAAGAAGCTGCGCTGCCGGGTTGTTTCAGGCGCGCGTCGCACAAGACGTCCAGTGTGAACACCGTTCCTTCAGTCTCCGAACTCTCCACGGCCACGCTTCCCCCGTGGGCCTCGGCGATCGCCTGCACCATCACGAGCCCCAGCCCCCAACCGGACTTCGAACTGCGTTCCGCGGCCAGAGAACGTCGGAACGGCTGGAACAACACGGGGATGACATCGGGCGGAATGGGTTCACCCAGGTTGTGAACCGAGATGAAAGCGCGCCCCTCCAACGCCGATACCCGGCACGTGACCGGCGCATTCTCGCGGCCGTATTTGACGGCGTTTTCCAGCAGGTTCGTCAGCGCCTGCTTCAGACGGTCTCCATCCCACCAGCCCTGGACCTGATCCTTCACATCCAGCACGAACCGGTCGCCCGCTCGCAGCACCATGTCGCCGATGACTTCGCTCGCCAGCGCGCCCGCGTCCTCGCGCTCGATTTTCAACATCATGCGCGCACCGGCGTTGGCGCGCGTGGCGTCGAGCAGCTCCTGGATCATGCGGTCAATGCGCTTGAGATTATGAAGCGCGCGGCTGGCGAAATGCCCATGCTGGCCCGGTTCCGCGTCACGCCGGATGAGTTCCAGGTAGTTGATCGCGTTCGACAACGGGCCCCGGAAATCATGCGACAGGGCCGCGGTGAACAGGTCTCGAAAACCCTGTTGCACCTGTACGTATGCGGTGGCGGCCTCCGCCATGGCCTCGTCGATGGAACGATGCAGGATGTTCCATTCGTCGCGGCTGAGGCTTGCATCCAGCTGCAACGTCTCGACGAGGATCTCGCGCAAGATCTGGTATTCGTGAACCACCTCGGCCAGCGAGTAGTTGGTCAGCTTGGCGCGCTCATTGCCGTGCACCAGCGCGAGATTCGAATATTCGGACGCAAAACTGATGTCGCTGTCGGGGCTGATGGCCAGCGCCAGTCGCGTAAGGAAGGCCGGCAACGTGTTGAGGATGATAGGCGGGCTTTCGCGCCGCGAGTCCGGAACCCGCTCGCGGAGGCGACGCAGGAATTCATCGAAAATGTGCTTCTTGTTTCGGATGACCGCAGCCGGCGCACCGCCTGCCGCAAGCAGCTGATCGTCGTGGTCCTGCGGCGTTTCCATGCCGAACCTTTGCCTGCCGCGGCGGTCTGCGGTACCGGCATTCATCACCAGGAACGCGGGAGTTATCTGTCGTAAAGTGCGCGCCCCAATGAAGAACAAGACTATTCCGGCGGCCCTTGCGGCGCTGTGCTCCTCCACATTCTCGGAAGCCCAGACGCTCACCGCGCCATCGACGGACCGCGTGGTCTACCAGGCCACGTTCTACGACTCGTTCACTCCGCGAACGGCGCTGGACATGATCAACCAGACGCCGGGCTTCGTGCTGGACACCAATGGCAACGACGAAGAGCGGCGCGGTTTCTCGGGCGCCGTGGGTAACGTGCTCATCGATGGCCAGCGGCTCGGCGCCAAGAGCCAGTCGTTGCAGGACGTGCTGGGCCGGGTCGCGGCCAGGGAAGTGCTGCGCATCGAGGTTCTGCGCGGCAGCGCCGTGGCCGGCGACGCCTCAGGCGCCGCCGTGCTGGCCAACGTGGTGCGCACGCCCAGTGCCGGCGGCGGCACCTGGGAAGCAGGCTTCGAACTCACCAATGAAGACAGGCCCACGCCCAACGGGAAGTTCGGCTGGAGCGGCCGCCGGGAAGCCACGGAATTTTCCGTGGGCGGCAACGCGTTCACGCACGATCATCTCTCCGCGGGCTGGTTCGACATCGAAGACGCCGACGGCAACACGCTGGCGCGCAAGAACGAAGGCTTTCCTCACAAGAACGGCGATTATGCGCTGAATGGGCAAGTCGCCTTCCCGGCCGGCGATGGCAGGCTCACGGTCACCGGCCAGGTCTCGTACTTCCGGCACGACGAGCAGTTCTTCCAACGGGAGTACGCGGCCTCGGGAGCACCAAACCGCCGCGAGGAAATCCCTTTCGGCGAACGCACGCGCACGGGTGAAGCAGGCGTCACCTGGCAGGCGCCGGTGGGCGCCTGGGACATGAACGTCACGGCCCTGGCGACGCGCAAGCGCAATCGCTGGCATGCCAGCGCGCTGGAGTTCGACGCGCTCGACGAACCGCAGAGCGAGGCTTTCCAGCACGTGGGCACCAACAGCGGCGAGAGCATCGTGCGCGGCACATTCGCGCGCAGCGTGAAGCTCGGCCGCGTCGAATTCGGCGCGGAAGCCGCGGTGAATACGCTGGACGGCGAACAGCTGCTCACCATCGACACGGGGGATGGGCCCGAGCCGGTGGTGCTGCCCAACGCCAACCTCAGCGTCGAGGAAACCCGCGGCGAGGCCTTCGTAAGCCATGTGTGGCGTCTCGACGACTCATGGTCGCTGGAGTCGCGGCTGACCGCGGAGACTTCGCGGCTGTCGTTCTCGGGCGATACCGAACAATCGGTGTCGCTCACCTACGTCAAGCCTCGCATGCAGCTCACTCGCCGACTCGGCAGGCATCAGCTGCAGATGCGCGCGTACCGCGACGTGGGCCAGCTCGATTTCAACGACTTCGTGACCACGGCCGCGTTCGCCAACGACATCATCGAAGGAGGTAACCCGGACTTGCGCCCGCAGACCGCCTGGGCCGTCGAAGTCGACGGCGATCTGCGGTTCTCCGAAGATTCGGCGTTACGTCTGCGGCTGTTCCGGCATTTCGTGCGCGACGTTGTGGACTTCGTGCCCGTGGGCGAGCCTGGCGAACAGTTCGATGCGCCGGGCAACATCGGCGACGGCAGCATCATCGGTGCCGAGATGTCTCTGCGCGTGCCGCTGACACGCGTATTGCCGGGCGGCACACTGAGCGTCACCGGGCTGTGGCAGGACACGGAGGTCGAAGACCCGCTCACCGGAGTAGACAGGCCGTTCAGCGACTTCAAGGAAAACCATGTCACCGCCGAGCTGCGGCAGGATCTGGCCGCCGCGCGCTTCGCCTGGGGCGTCACCTACGATGCGTTCTCCATGGATACGGATTTCCGCCTGAACGAGATCAACCGCTTTCGCGAGATCCACGCGCTCAATCTGTTCGCCGAAACCACCTGGATGGCGAACCTCAAGATGCGCGTGGAGCTGCAATCCGCCCTCGACAGCCCCGAGGACCGCGACCGCAGGTTCTTCGACACCGACCGTAACGGCGCGTTGTCGTGGCGCGAGACCGGCTCGTTCCATCCCGGCCACTGGTGGATGTTCACCGTCTCCAGCAACTTCTAATGGGGCCACTCTCCATATGCCAGCAAACGGGGTCAGACCTCGAGGGGGAATCATGCGTCGAATCGGATTGTCAATCGCGCTTCTGACCACGGCCTTCACGGCCGTTGCCGCCGATACCGCCTATCCACTGAAGCTGCCGGCGCCCGGTGGCGAGGTCATCCTCCCCGACGCGCGTTCGAAGGATAATCACGACCAATGGCGCTACGCAGCCGTGCGCCGCGTCGGCGACACTATCTACGTGTCGGGCGTCATCGTGTTCCGCGCCCCCGGCGAAGGCAACGATGTCGCGGCATTCAAGCTGCAGACGCGCCGCGCCCTCGAACGCCTGCGCCGCAATCTCGAAGCCGCCAACTCCGACTTCCAGCACGTGGTGATGATCAACAGCTTTCATGTCTGGCACGGCCCCGATTTCAAGGGCACTCGCGACGAGCAGTTCCAGGCCTTCGAAGACGTGATCGGCGAGTTCGTGAAGTCGCCCTATCCTGCCTGGACCGCCGTCGGCACCACGGGTCTGCTGGCCGACGGCGGCATCGTCGAAGTACAACTCATCGCCAGGGTGAAGCAGT
Organism: Steroidobacteraceae bacterium; assembly: GCA_029266835.1. Taxonomy (GTDB): domain Bacteria; phylum Pseudomonadota; class Gammaproteobacteria; order Steroidobacterales; family Steroidobacteraceae; genus CADEED01. The sequence goes on along the minus strand of JAQSWD010000049.1, from coordinate 23,320 downwards.
AGCGAAGCGCCTCACTACTGCTTCTGCGCCTCGAAGTCGCCGTCGCCGGGCTGGTGCCCCGCGAAGCCGGTCACCTTGCCGGAGGCAGGCCAGCATTTTCGTGGTCTGCATTCTTCTCCCCTCGGATGGCGCTCGTAGCAAGACGCAGGTGGACGCGATCGGGTTGCAATCGATTCGCGCGTGACCCACGTCCCGGTTATCGCAGCGAATACAAAGAATGCGGCGCGTTCTGACAGCGCGGGGCTTGTCTCACGGTGCATTTTGGAGGGCGATGATAACCCTTCCCCTGCATACGGACAGTCGTGGCGCCGGAGGCGTGCCCGTGCTGTTCACGCATTCGTTCGCAGGCGATGTCTCCCACTGGGGCGCCACGCTCGAGCATCTCAGGCACCAACGCCGCGTGGTGGCCTTCGACTTCAGCGGACACGGCCGCTCGCCGGGTGCGGTGGGCGCGTATTCCATCCCGGAACTCGCCAAGGACATCGGCGCCGCGGCCGATGCTTCGCAGCTGGATGCCTTCGTGCTGGTGGGCCACAGCTTGGGCGCGGCCGTGGCTTGCGATTACGCATGCAGCCATGCGGGCCGTGTGAAGGCGCTGGTCCTGGTGGACGCGCCGCCCGCGCCCGGCTCCATTCCGCCGGGACAGTTGCAGCAGCTGCACGCCGCCGTGGCGCGCGATCCTTTCGCCGTGATCGAGCAGTTCTGGACGCAGCAGATGCTCATCGACACGCGCGCCGAGGTGAAGCAGAAGCTGCTCGCCGGGCTGCGTTCGATGACACGCCGCGCGGCCGGGGAGCTCACCGATGCGGCGCTGGACTATGACGCGCGGCCCGCGCTGCTCCGTTACCCGGGGCCGAAGTTCGCCATCGTCACCGCGCGCAACGATGCGCCGCTCAGCCTGCACAAGGCCGTACCGGGCTTCAAACATGTGGTGATCCGCGGCACGGGGCACTGGATTCACCTCGACAACCCGGCCCAGTTCAACAAGGCGCTGGATGGATTCCTGAGCACCCTGTAAGTTGGCCCCTGACTTCGAGGGGGAACCAGCTTGAGCCTGCAACACAGCGCACGGCCTACGCACGCGCGGTACATCGTCATCTTCTTCATGGTGACGCTGGCCATGGTCACCTACCTCGATCGCGCCTGCATCGGCATCATGAAAAGTTCCATCCAGGCCGAGTTCGGGCTCACCGAAGGCCAGTTCAGCTGGGTGTTCTTCAGCTTCATTCTCGCGTACGCGATGTTCGAGATCCCGACCGCACGCTGGGCCGAGCGCCGGGGCACCAAGAACGTGTTTTCACGCATCGTCGCGTGGTGGAGCGTGTTCACGCTGATGACGGCCGCGTCGTGGAACTACGTGTCGCTGGTGGTCACGCGATTCCTGTTCGGCGCCGGCGAAGCGGGCGCCTTCCCCTGCATGGCGCGCGTGATGGCGCGCTGGATTCCGTTCAAGGAACGTGGCACGGCCAAGGGCATCTTCTTCGCGGGTGCGTATGCCTCGGGCGCGCTCACGGCCGTCATCGTCACCGCGCTGCTGCCGTTCTTCACCTGGCGCGTGATCCTCGTGATGTTCGGCCTGGTGGGTTTCATCTGGGTCGTGGCGTGGCACCTGTGGTACCGCGACGATCCCGCGCAGCACCCGGCGGTCAACGCCGCCGAGCTCGAGGTCATCGCGAAGGACCGTCCGCCCGAGGTCGCGCATCCGGGTGGATGGCCGTTCTGGTCCAACCTCCTGAGGCAGCGCAACGTGCGCCTGCTCTGCTTCCTGTACATGCCCAATTGCGCCACGTTCTATTTCTGCATCACCTGGCTGCCTAGCTACCTGCAGAACCAGCACGGTTTCGAGAAGACGCAACTGGGCTGGGTGGCTTCGCTGCCGCTGTTCGCCAGCATCGGCACGCAGTTTTTTGGCGGCTACATTTCCGACGTGCTGACGCGGCGCTACGGCGTCACCGTGGGCCGACGCACGCCGGGCATAATCGGCTACTCGCTGGCGGCCGTTCTGATCGTGCTGGCGAGCACCTCGAGCAGCCCGGTGCTGGCCGCCAGCTTCATCGCGCTGGCCGCGGCCACCTGCATGCTGACCACCGCGCCCGCCTGGAGCACCTGCGTGGACATCGGCCGCGAGAATGCCGGCACCGTCAGCGCGGCCATGAACACCTCGGGCCAGGTCGCGGCCATCGCGGCGCAGCCCATCATCGGTTACTCACTCGACTGGTTCAACAACTGGAACGTGCCGTTCTGGTTGTTAGCCGCGCTGTTCGTGATGGGCGCGATCTGCTGGGCGTTCGTCGAGCCGACCAAACCTGTGACCGCGAGCACAGCGGCGGTTTACAGATGATGGCACCCGTTATCCTTGGGTCACATTCCTAGTGGAACACCCGTAGGCACCGCACACATTCGGGGCCCTTTCGTTGCCGCGTGAGAACCACGCGCCTAACTTGGGCCCCATGAAACACTTCACTCTTCGCAGCGCCGTCGCTTTGTTTGGTTATGTTTCATTTCTGGCTGCCGCCGGCACCGCCGCCGCGCAGATCGGGCCGGTGCAACCGGTACTGGTGCAACCCACCGGCAACCCCGAAATTCCGCATGACCGACCGAACTTCCAGGAAGACTATTCCGTGCCCATGGACGTCTACGTGAACGCCCAGGGCAAGGTCACCAACGTCGTCGTGACGCAGTCCACGAGCAATGTGGAAGCCGATGGCGCCGCCGCCAGCTTCATGCGCGACCGCCAGTTCCTGCCCGCCGTGAATGAGAGCGGCGAAGCCATGGATGCGCTGGTGCGCGTCAATGTGAACATGTTCAAGCGCGGCAGCAAGAAAGTGGCGCGCGTGACCATCAAGCCGCCGCCGGTGGCCCTGGAACTGGATCGCGTGCAGCGCATGACCTGCGCCGACTTCCTCTGGGAAGTGGAACGCATGCACAAGGAAGCGAAGATCAGGGACACCAGCTTCGAGCAGACGCCCTACATGTCGGCGTTGCTGTACAAGCAGAAGCGCAACGTGCCCATCGAAGTCGAGAGCGAGTTCTGGGACAAGTGGACGGACATGCACGAGAAGGTCGTGAAGCGCTGCGACAAGCAGCAGACGCGCATGTACTTCACCGACGTGCTGATGCCCGCTCTCGACGGCACCCTGCCGGCATCCGAAACCGTCACCGCCTCGTCCGTCTCGGATTAAACCGCGACTTCGCTGCGGGAGCTGGGCGTGATGGCGTGGGGCTCGTAGCCACGCGCGTAGCGCAGCGGCTGGCCGCTGAGGTCGGTATCGACCGTCACGCGGCGCGAGAGGCTCGTGGTGATTTCCATGGCGAGCGCGGCGCCTTCTCCGGTGATGGACAGGGACTTCTGCGCTGCCAGCGGTAACGGGATCCGCCGCGCGCGGCAATAGCTGATGATGGCGCGCGACAGGTCGTCGGTGTTCAGGTGCCGCCACTCGATGACGGCGTCCTGGCCCGATGGTGATCGCACGGCCACGTCGAGACCCTGGTCGCGCGCCGAGCCCAACACGAACTCGGCCTGCAGGGCCTCGCCGTTGAGCAGCGCACCGTGATTGCGACGGTCGTAGTCGACCACCGCGTCCAGCACGGTTTGCAGGGGCAGCACCAGGTGCCGCGTCTCCTTGATGGTCACTCCAGACATGTCAGTCAGCATAGATGTACTCAGGCAAACACCTAGTGCGGGTCCGCATTAATGCCCCTGTTAAATACGCGGAATGGCGAGGTTGTGAGCCGGCTCACGGGCCATTCCATCCGGTCAATTTTACCTAACTAACAAGTCCCGGGCGCCCCTACCAGCCGCCACCTCCGCCACCACCACCGCCGCCGCCCGACGACCCGCCGCCACCGCTGCCCGAGCTCGAGCCCGGCGGAGTCGAAGACGCCGAGATCGCGCTGCTCAAAGAGCTGCCCAGGTCCGAGGAGAACGCACCCAGGCGGCGAGCATCGAAGCCCGGACCGGCATACCAGGCTGGCTGGTAATTCGGTGCCTGGATGTCGAGCACGCTGGCGAAGCGTTCCGCCCACTTCTGCTGCACACCCAGCGCCAGCGCCGCCGGTAGATAGGACTCGAACAGCTGCGCCGTGAGTGGCGGCGGCGGCGTGGTGACGCGCTTGAGCTCCTCGCCCTCGGCCACCTCGAGATACATGCGGAAGCCGCGGATGTGGTCCATCGCGGCCTGGCCCTTCGGCGTGGGTGCCCGGAGCAGCCAGCCGAATACGCCATTGGCCACCATGCCACCCAGCGCCATCACCACGGTGGCCCAGCCCAGCGGCGTCGTGAAATGCCACCGGGGCCATGCCTCTCCGGCGCCCGGAAAGATCACCGCCACGGCCAGTACCAGCAGGCTGATCACGATGCCCAGGAAATGCCAGCCGCCGTTGATGCGGAAGAATCCCGACGAGTACAGGTTCTTGAGACATCGATAGTGCTGCAGGCGCGCACCGCCTACCCGCCGATGGTTCTCCTGCTTCAGCACCAGCGCATCGCCACCTTCGAACAGCTTCTTCAGCAACACGTGTTCGTCGGCGGTGAGCGGTTGTTCGCTCCCCTTGGTCCTGGTCAGCGTGAAAGTCTTGCCGAATCCCAGCACGCCGGCGTCCTGTTGGATTCGCAAGTATCCTTTCACCGCGAGGCTGAGCACCGCCGCGCCGAAACATTCGTTGTCGTAGTTCATGCGCAGGATGTAACGCATGGACGCCGGCGAGTGATCGGCGGGTGGCTGGTATTCCGGAATCAGCACCCGGCCCGGCGGATCACGCCCGACGCGATCCCAGATGAAGTAGTAGTAAGCGATCAGCGCAAGGAAACCGAGCAACGTGTACCAGAAGGCGCCGTTGTCATGCGGCACCCGGCGATCGAGCATCATCTCCAGAGGGGACCAGCCATCACGCGAGGGCGCCTGTCCCGCGTCGCGCGCGAAGTCGAAGCCCGGGCTTTGCGTCTGGCCGGAGAGCGGCGCCGGATTCTCGACGCCGGGCAGGATGAATCCCTTCGGCCAGCTTGCGACGATGGTCAGGCCTTCGCGCTCCCCCAGTGCACGAGTGGTCGAGTAGTGAGGCACCCCGTCGCGAACCGCGGCCTGGTAGTCACGGCCCTTCGCGCCGAACGCTCCCGTGTAAGCCTCGAGTTTCAGCTGGTCGCGGGGAATATCGGCGGGCAGCAGCACGGTCGCCGTCGCGCGTTCGATCGCGAACATCCAGCCGTTGCCCGTGACATTCCAGTAGAGCTCGTCGTGATCGGCGAAAAAGCCCATCTGCCGGTCGGTGCGGTACACCAGCTCGTAGGTGTGCTCGCCATGCGGCAGCTCCACCGACTTGCTGCCCAGGTAGATGCGCACCCCGTTGTCGCGGTTCTCCGTTCGCCATGGCTCGTCCCTGCCGTCGCGTGTCGCGCCGACGAACGCGAACCCGATGACCACCGTGCGGCCGCCGTTGGCCTGGTAGATGGTCGGAAAATCGCGATAGATACCGCGCCGGATATTCTGTCCCTCGGCGTACACCTTGATGCGTTCGCGCACCTCCAGCGTGCCGTCGCGGGCCACGGAGATGGTGCTGTCGAAGGACAGGATGCGTTCGCGGGCTTCGGCCTGGGCCGGCGCGAGCCAGGCCAGCAGCACCAGCAACGCGGCCTTGTATATGAGCTTCACAGCGACACGCCTGGCGCCGCGGCCTTCGCGTCATCATCGAGCTGGAAGAACTCCGCCGCCTTGAAGTTGAACGCACCGGCGATCAGCAGATCGGGAAAACGCTGCAGCCGGTTATTGAAGAGATTCACCGCGCCGTTGTAGTAGCGGCGCGCGTACTGGATCTGGTTCTCGGTGTCCGCGAGCTGCTTCTGCAGGTCCATGAAGTTTTCGCTGGCCTTGAGTTCGGGATACGCCTCGACCAGCGCGATGAGCCGACTCACTCCCGAGCCCACCGACTTCTCCAGGTCGCCGCGCGCGGCCGGCGAGACCTGGCGCTCACCCCGCGTGCGCAGCTCGGCGAGGCTGGTGTGCAGCGCCTTCTCGTACCCCGAGTAGCCCTTCACCAGTTCGACCAGCCGCGGCACCAGATCGTGGCGGCGCATCAGCTGCACGTCCACGTCGCTCCAGGACTGCGCCACGCGGTTGCGGTCGCGGATCAACAGATTGAAGGCGATCACGGCCCAGACCAGCAGGGCAGCGAGAACCAGCAGCAGGATGTTGAGCATCGGGCGGATGCTAGCATCCCGCGTGCAAACCAAAACGCCAGTCGTGCGTCCAACCAGCATGCTTCACGCGCGCAACCCGACCTGGAGACACTCATGGAACTCTCGCGCCGATCACTTGTGTTAGGCGCGGCCGCGCTGGCCGCCACGCTCCAGGCGCGCGCCGGCGCGAAGGACCCGGTGGAAGCGGCGCGCGCCGTCATCCGCGAACTGCTCGCCGCCACGCCGGTGGCGGCATTCTCCATCGCCGTGATGCGGGCGGACGAACTACTGTGGGCCGAAGCCTTCGGCAAGGCGGACATCGAGCTGGACGTGGCGGCCACGCCCGCGCATCGGTTCCGCCTGGGCAGCGTGTCAAAGATCATCACGGCCACGCTGGCCTCTCAGCTCGCCGCGCGCGGCGAGGTGGATCTGGACGCCTCCATCGCGAAGTATCTGCCCGACCTGCCGGCGCAGCATCACGTCACCACGCTTCGGCAGCTGCTCACTCATCGCGGCGGCATCCGACATTACACGGCGAAGGACGACTCGCCCGAGGCGCCGGGCCCGATCGACCAGCGCCGCTATCTGAGCAACGCGGACATCCTCGCGGTGTTCATCAACGATCCGTTGGTCGCGAAGCCGGGCGAGCGCGTCGCGTACAGCACCTTCGGCTATACCCTGGCATCGCTGGTGCTGGAGGCAGCGGCCAAACTACCGTTCCTTGACCTGGTGCAGCGGGAGATCGCGGAACCGCTGGCCATGAAGTCGCTGGCGGGCGACGAACCTGCCACCGTCATCCCGAACCGCGTGAGTGGTTATCACGCTGGGGACCTTGTCCGTCGCGCCTATCCGGCGTTCGTCGGGCAGTGGGCCAACGCGCCGCAGAACAACCCCGCGTACAAATGGGCTGGCGGCGGGCTGTTGTCCACGCCGAGTGATCTGGCGCGCTTCGGCGCGGCGCATCTCGCACCGGGCAAGCTGTCGAAAGCTGCGCTGCAGACGCTGTTCACGGTGCATACACCGGCTACGGAACAATCTCCGCCGCTGGGGTTGGGCTGGCGAATCGATGAGGACGCCGGCAAGCGCCTGCGATGGCATCACGCCGGCGGGCAGGCGGGCGCGCGCGCCAGCCTCGTGGTTTATCCGCGGGAGAAGTTGTCCATTGCGCTCGCCACCAATGTGACGGCGACGCCGGGCGATGTGAACGGGCCCAGCGCGAGGATCGCTGACCTGATGATGAGTGCCTGATCTGCTTGTCGTGCGGCTCTGCTGGTCGCGCGGCCTGGCCGCGCCGCGTATAGCCGGCTTACCGTGCCCTTTCCGTGATTCAGCGGCCTGGGGGCGATGAAAACGGCGTCAGGCTGAAAATGGCCGAAGCGCGCCAGGCGGAGTATTGCTCGGACGGGTGGTCCGCCGGGGCCGGATCGTCCACCGGCATCTCGCCATATTCGTGGCCGCGCAAAGTCGGCGCGTTCTGACTGTCGAAGAAATTGGTGAACCACATTGGCATGACTGTCCGCTCCGTCGTGATTTGCCGACAGTGTACCCAAGTGGCCTCGAAATGCTTGTAGGAGGCGCTCCGAAAGGCTTGTCGGCAGCTCGCGACGGGTATCGTTGTAAATTTTTCCACAATCCAGCGGTGCGGGTTGCCACTTCGCGACGCCGGAAGAATCCTCGGCCGGACTCGCCACCGTCCTACGAGTTGTTAGTTACGCGCCGCGTAACCTAACAAACAACGGGCGCCTTCCAGCCCGATCGAAAGGAGTATCCATGAAAGTTTCACAGATGTTGTTGGCGCTGGCTGCCGCCACCGTGCTCGTGACCGGTTGCGCCAAGCAGAGGGCGCCGGCTCACGACGCATTGGAGAAGATCGAAAAATCGCTGGCCGACGTGAAGACCGACGCCGCGAAGTACGCGCCGGACGGGTTGAAGGGCGTCGAAACGCAGTACGAGCGATTGAAGGCAAGTTTCGAAGCGAAGGAGTACGACAACGTGCTCGCCGGCACGCCGGCGCTCGAGAAGGCGGTCGGCTCGCTGAAGGACGCCGTGGCATCCGGCAAAGCCCAGGCCCGTTCCGCCCTCGCGGCGGCCAAGACCGAATGGGAAGGACTGAGCGCGGATGTCTCCAGGCAGGTGGAATCGATTCAAGCTCGCATCGACGAGCTGTCGAAGTCCAAGCGTCTGCCCTGGGGCATCAAGAAGGATGAGTTCGAGGGCTCCAAGTCCGCGTTCGAGTCCATGAAGACCCAGTGGCAGGAGGCGACCGACGAGTACAACAAGGGCGATGCCATCGAAGCCAGCGCCAAGGCAAAGACCGCCAAGGGCATGGGCGACCAGATCTACGATCAGCTCAAGATCAAACAGACCTGATCTTCATGGTGCCGGGTGGGGAAAGTGGGGAAACGGCGCGATGAGCGGCGACCGGTTCGTGGACGCCGAACGCCGTTTCCCCACTTTCCCCACCCGGCACCATGAGCGTCGCCGCGATGCGACGCCTTTCACGCCGTCCCGAAATGCACCGATGCGAGCCGGCCATTAGTCCTACTTTGAAGTTTGTGAGGAGCGCTTACCTTGTTAGCGCACAAGTTCCAGGAGCTTCAAACATGCGTATTTCCCAAGCTTTTCTTCCGCTCGTCGCCGGCGCGTTATTGCTCACCGCCTGTGGCAACGAGCAGCCCGCCAACAACGCCGTGACACAGGCCGATGCCGCGCTCAGCCCGATGCGCGACGACGCCTCGAAGTTCGCGCCGGACGAACTCAAGGCCGCGGACGCCACGCTCGCGAAGATGAAGGACGATCTCGCCAAAGAGGATTACAAGGCCGTGGTCGGCGCCGTGCCGCAGTTCAACACCGAGGTGAAGGCGCTGCAGGAAACCCTCGTGCAGAAGCAGACACTGGCTGCCGCCGCTCAGAACGAGTGGGACACGCTGAATGCAGAAGTGCCGAAGGCCGTCGAAGCCATCCAGGTCCGCGTCGATGCACTCAAGGGCGCCAAGCTGCCCAAGGAGATCACGAAGGAAAGTACCGACGGTTGAAAGGCCATTCTCCCAAGCACATCGCGCAGGCCGTAGGGTTACTGAAGCGAGGCCGCGTTGTCGCGACTTCAAGACCACCAGTGGCAGTCGCCGCCGCGTAGCTGACGCGCCGAACAGCAGGATTCATCGGCCATCCCGGCCACCTGAACGTTTACGATTTCCCCCTGGCGCGAGACGGTTTGCGCTTCGCCTTCTTCGCCGGCTTCGTCGTCGACGTTCTGGCCGCCTTCTTCGCCACTTTGCGGACCTTCGACGCCTTGGCGGCCTTCAGCCCAGGCGCCACGGCTTTCGCTTTCTTCGCGCGCCGCTTCGCGACGAATGCATCACGCTCGCCCTTGAGGTCCCAGATGCTGGTGCCCGCTTTGCGCAACCATCCCGCCAGTTTCGCCCGGTCGATTTCCGACGCGTCGTTGTATGCGATCTGCGCCATGTGGAAGCTGCCGGACGCTTCCAGTTCCGGTTCGCCGAAGTGCTGGCCGTTCCAGAACATCAGCATCACCCCGGTCTTGCGCGCGGTGTAACCCACCACCGGGTTCTCTCCGATGAACCACACCGGGATGGCGTGCCACAGTTTGCCGGTGGCCTGCGGCAGGAACTCACCGATGCAGTCGCGCAGGTGGGCGCAGACCCCGGCGCGTTGCGCATCCAGCTTGCTGGCGTAGTCGGCGATCGCATCGGACATGTTCGGCTCCCTGTAGCTAGTGCTTCTGCTGCGCGTCGATCGCGGCCTGCAGCCGTTCGTTGCGCTCGCGATGCTCCTCGGTGGCCACCTCACCGAAATCCTCGAATTCATACACCGGGCGGATTTCGAGCACGCCCACTTCCCCGGGCATGGGGTGCGGACAACGCTTCGCCCATTGCACCGCCTCTTCCAGCGACTTTACTTTCCACACCCAGAAGCCGGCCACCAGCTCCTTGGTTTCCGCGAACGGGCCGTCGATCACCGACACATTCCCGCCGGTGAACTGGATGCGCTTGCCGGCGATGCTGGGCTTGAGTCCTTCGCCCGCCTGCATGATGCCGGCCTTGACCAGTTCCTCGTTGAACTTGCCCATGTCCGTAAGCAACTGCTCGCTGGGCAGGACGCCTTTTTCGCTGTTCGGCGTGGCTTTGACGAAAACGACCACTTTCATTTCTTCCTCCTGTTCCGTTGTATCGAGGCTACTGCAGGGTAGTCGAACGGCCGTGTGCCTTTTCGACAGCGACGCGCCTACACGGCGGCGCGGCGCTCGCCGATGACCCCCGAGCACGGCCGCGCCTACTCTTTTCCTTCTCGCAGGAGGCTGTCATGCGCGAAAGACCTCATCCCAGTCGAACACCCGTCATCGAAACGCTTCCGGATCCACCGAATCCGCCGCATATCGAAACACCCATCATCCAGACACAGGATCTCGAATACGTCGCGGCCGAAGGGACGCGCGTGTCGAACAAGGGCGTGAAGATCACGCCCACCATGGACACTGCTCTGATCGATGAGCAACGCGTGGCCGAGGAAGACGAAGACGCGCTGCGATCTCTCGAGCAGATCGAGAAATCGCTGCGCGGCCAGATGCCCGGCTGAGTTCGTCAGTACGCGCTCAACCGCGCGGACGCGCGCAGAGGCCGCACCATCCAGCGGTCGCTGTGTGGCCGGCTGCGTCCCATCGGGCCCTGCAGGCTGATGAAGCCATGCCGGTCGTAGAACGCAATTGCCGGTTCCATCTGGTGGATCGTCTCCAGGTAGCAGCGCACGTACAGGAACTGCTTCGCGGCGGCCAGGCAGCGCTTGAGCAAGGCGTCGCCAATGCCGTGACCGCGCGCGTCCGCGCGCACGTACATGCGCTGCAGCTCGCAGGTCAGGGGATCAGCGGCCGACAGCGGCGCCACGCCCGCTCCGCCGACCACTTCGCCGCCGCGCACGGCCACGAAGTACAACGTGCGCTGGCGCTGGTAGGTGGCATACAACTCGCGGTCCGCGGCATCGAGTAGTTCGACGCCGCGCTCGGCGAGGCCGTATTCGCGGCGCGAGGCGGCAATGATGGTGAGCAGGGCCGGCACGTCCGCCGGCTCGATAGGGCGTATCTGAAGTTCTGGAGTGGCCATGTCGCGTCCTTTGACTTCGGGGCCTCCCCGGCGGACGCGAGATAAAAAAACGCCTCCGCTAGGGAGGCTGGTTTCGGTTGAGTCGAATCGTCAGTTTCGAATGCTCAAACACCGGCCTCCACGTTGAGTGGTTGCCACGAATACGAATAGCAGAAGTGTTTGAGCACGAGCCAAAGCTACTGGCGCCGGCCGCTGCTGTCAACGCGACGCGATCAAACTTTTCGTTATGACCCTGTGACGCGCGCCATATCCGGGCGAAGACGTGCAATTCTCCGCTGCATGGTCACTGCCCGGGTTCGCGAAGATGCCGGCATGGGGGCTCGACTGTGGAACATGTTGGCGGCGGGATGGCTGGTGGCGGTGTCGCCGGTTGAAGCCGGCACGCGCACCGCCACTTCGGCCGAAAAAGCGGCCTGCGAAGCCCGCCTCCAGCCGCGCATCGATGCGATCGACGCTAAGCTTCGCGCGGGCTACGGGGCGCGGGAAGGCAACGTACTCAGGGAAAAGCGGCGCAAACTGGAAATCGAGCGCGCCGCCTGCAGCAAGGTCAGCTACGTGGAAGAGTGACCTCCCGCATCTGGCCTGACACTACTTCCTCGATTTGGCGCGGGTGGGCTTTGGCTTCTTGCGCGCTGCCGACCGCCTGGCCGGAGACTCCTTCGCTTTGGTCTTCACCTTGGTCTTGACCTTGGCCTTGGCCTTCTTCCGCCGCGCCATCTCCTTCTCCAACCGCTGGTTTCGCTCGGTGATTTCCGGCGTCGCCAGCTCGTCGAACTCTTCCATCGAGAAGGTGGGACGGATCTCCAGCACGCCCTCTTCACCTGGCATCGGATTGGGGCACTGCTTGGCCCATTCCACCGCTTCCTCCACCGACTTCACCGTCCAGATCCAGTAGCCGGCCACCAGCTCCTTGGTCTCCGCGAAGGGACCGTCGATCACCGTGGGCGTGTCCGATCCGGAAAACCTGAGGCGTTTGCCGAAGCTGCTGGGCTTGAGTCCATCGGCCTCCTGCATGACCCCGGCCTTCACCAGCTTCTCGTTGAACTTGCCCATGTCGTTGAACATCTTCTGCAGCTCCTCCGTCGGCGCGGGGATGCCCTTTTCACTGTTGGGCGTGGCTTTGACGAAGACGAGGACTTTCATGGGCGGCTCCTTGACAGGTTATTTCAAAGATTAGCCGAACGGCATTGCCGGGTTTCGACATCGCCAATGAAAAAGGCCGCGGATCGACCGCGGCCTTGCTTCATCGTCGGGCGCGAATCACTCCTCGAGGAAAGCCAGCAGGTCCTGGTTGACCCGGCCCTTGTGCGTGTCCGTGGCGCCCGCTGGCACGCGGCCTATCTACCCAGCCGCGACATGATCTCGTCGAGCGGGTTGCGCTGGCCTCCCATGTCGAGCAGGCTGCCAAGCCCGTCGTCGTTGGCGCCGGAGGCGCGGTCGGCCAGCATGCTGCCCAGCATCCCACCGACTCCCGCGCCGCCATCGGGAGAGAACTTCGCCGTGCTGCCGCCGCGGTTCTTGGCCATGTAGCCCGCCACCAGCATCGCCAGCATGGGCAGCATCTTCTTGAGCACCGAAGGATCCTGGCCCGTCTGCGCCGCCGCGTTCTGCGCAACCGCGCGGCTCACGTCCTTGGACCCGAAGATCTGCCCCAGCACATTGTTGCCAGGCGCGGTGTCAGTGGGACCCGGCGAGAGCACCGAATCGAGCATGCCGCCGCCGCCGAACTGGTTCAGCAGGCTGCCCAGACCTTCCACACCCTGGGGACTGGTTTCCGCCTGCCTGCGAAACCCGCCGAGCACCGCGGGCGCCAGCGCCGCGGCGGCTTTTTCCGCGTCGGCCTCGCCGATGTTGAGCTCCCGCGCGATGGATTGAAGCCCGCCGGTCCGATTCAGGATGTCTGATAACTGCACGATCACTCTCCTCGTTCAAAGGTCGAGCGATTCCACGCCTTGATGCGCCGCAATTACATCAGTAAGAACCGGAAGACGAAAACCGGATCAATCGTCCGAACCACCCTTTAGCACGAACGTGACTTTGAGAATCACGCGGTACTCGGTGATCGCGCCATTGGCCACTTCGACACTCTGGTCCTTGACCCAAGCGCCCGTGATGCCGCTGATGGTTTCCGACGCGCGCGACACGCCCTTGGAAACCGCGTCGTCGAAACTCTTCGCACTGGTGGAGATGATCTCGATCACTTTCGCGACTGACATACGCACCTCGAAGTTGGGTGAGCGCGAAATGATAGTCCCACGCCGGAAATACTGTTGGTGGAGGCGCTTGCGCGTCGCAGCATTGTCAACCAAGCCATCAGCTATTGCGATTCGAATGAATCCACATGCCGATGGCAACGCAGCACCAGGCGATGAACAAACCCGACAACACCCCCACGGCCAGCGCGAAGAGCTGCGCCGTGTAGTGCGAATAGCGGTACGGCAACCAGTCGATGAGACCGCCAGACAGCGCTGCCACGCCAAGGAACCCGATCGACGCCGAGCGCGCGCGCTCACTGATCCGGTATGGGCGAATCAATGACCTCGCCGGCTGGCGATGCAGCCGCCGCGCCCAGGCGACGAGTATGACGATCCCGACTATGGAGCTCAGCGCGTGCAGCAAATGGTAGATGGTCAGCCACGGAAGCCCGGGCGTCGTGCCTAACAAGGCTGGAAACGCGTCGGTCGCGAAGGTGCCGCGATGGGTGAAAGCGTCCCAGAGCACGTGCGTGAAGGCGCCCAGGATGATGGCAATGCCCGCGCGCAGGATGAGTGACGGCGTGATCGCATCCGTGTGCGCGAAACGCGTGTGCCAGCGGTCGGTGAGCAGCGTGATCGTCGTCTTCTCCAGCATGGCGACGTAGAACAGCCAGATGGCCAGGCCCGCGGGAAGCGAGAACGTGATGAGGCTGGCGAAGCTGTGGGTGAACTGCCGGCTGGCTTCGTGCGAGAAGAAGTAGCCGAAATCCGGCGCCATGCTGCCCACCATCAGCGCGCTCAGCGGCAAGCGATGCCGGCCGAGGCGGTGGAGCGGCAACACGGCCGCCGCGTGGGAAATCGTGAAAGGCATGCGCTGAGCGTAGCGGGTGCCCATCTTTCGCGAGGACTTTCGCAGCGCAGCATCGCCTGCCATTGGCCATTCGTGGGCGAGAGGACTAGTGTCTGCGCCCTACTGCATCGGAGGCGTCATGACCGAGAACACCGGCAAGCCTGCGGCCGAGAACCCGTACACGCAGTTCTACGTAGTGAAGAAAGGGGATTCACTCTCCAAGATCGCCGAGGAGTTCTACGGCGACAAGATGCTGTATCCCAAGATCTTCGAAGCCAATCGTGACCAGCTCACCGACCCCAACAGGATCAAGCCGGGGCAGAAGCTGCGCATACCCTGAGGACAGGAACGAGGAGGCATCATGCGATTTTCAAAAATGATCCTGGCGATGGCCGCGGCGACATTGTTAGTCGCGGGCTGCGGGAAGATGAAGAACGAGGCCACGGCGGCCGTGAGCAGCATCGAGAGTTCGGTGGCCGCCATGAAGGAAGACGGCACCCGGTACGCGCCCGTCGCCTACCAGGGAGTCGAGTCCACGCTGGCCACGCTCAAGGACAGCCTCGCCAAGGAAGACTACAAGACGGTGCTCGCCGGCACGCCGAAGCTGAAGGAAGCCGTGGAGTCGCTCAAGACGGCCATTGCCAGCGGCAAGGAGCAGTTCGATGCCGCAACCACCGAGTGGGTGGCGATGAGCGCCGATGTGCCGCAGATGGTCGCGGCGATCCAGAGCCGTGTCGACACTCTATCCAGTTCGAAAAGACTGCCGAAGAACGTGAGCAAGGAGGCCTTCGACAGCGCCAAGGCGGGCCTCGAGACGATGAAGGCCACCTGGGCCGAGGCCAGCGCCGCGTTCACCGACGGCAAGCCGACCGAAGCCGCGGAAAAAGCCCGTGCCGTGAAGGCCAAGGGCGCCGAAGTGTTGGCCGCGCTGGGCATGAACGCCTGACGTCGCGCTGAACGTCGCGGACGAAGCTTCCCCCGGTGCCGCATGCGCGGCGCCGGTCTCGCCGCGCTTGAGCCTGGCCCGCCACTTTCGTCTAATTGGAGATCCTTGCGAGCTACTTCCCGTCACTTCAATCCAGCTCAATGAAACACACCGTTCGTCTCGCCATCGGCCTCGCTGCCTTGCTCCACGTCTCCGTCGCCTTGGCAACCAACCCATTCATCACCGACCAGTTCACCGCCGACCCCACCGCGCGCGTGTTCGAGGGCAAGGTCTACGTCTACGCCTCGCATGACATCCACGAGCCGCCTGGCTACACGGGCCGCAAGAACTGGTTCGTCATGGAGGACTACCACGTCTTCTCGTCCGAAAACCTCAACGACTGGACCGACCACGGCGTCATCCTCACACAGAAGGATGTCCCCTGGGCCGACGGCAACGCCTACGCCATGTGGGCGCCGGATTGCGTGTACAAAGACGGCAAGTACTACTTCTACTTCCCCGCCAAGGACAAGAACGGCGGCAGGCGCATCGGCGTGGCGATCGGCGACACGCCCATCGGGCCGTTCAAGCCGCAGCCTGACTACATGCAGGGCGTGACCGGCATCGACCCCGATGTGTTCATCGACAAGGATGGCAGCGCGTACATGTCCTGGTCGCGCAACGACGCGCTGGTCATGGCGAAGCTGAAGCCGGACATGCTCGAGATCGACGGCGACATCATCGCGCTCGACTATCTACCCAAGAAAGGCCTGCAGGAAGGGCCGTTCATGCTCGAGCGCAAGGGCGTGTACTACCTCACCTATCCACACGTGGCCAACAAGATCGAGCGGCTGGAGTACGCCACCAGCGATTCGCCGACGGGGCCGTTCAAATGGGCGGGGGTGCTGCTCGATGAGTCCGAGACGGGCTGCTGGACCAGTCATCACTCATTGCTCGAGTACCAGGGACAGTGGTACCTGTTCTATCACGACCGCGATCTCTCGCCGGGCTTCGACAAGCGCCGGTCCATCCGCGCCGACAAGCTGTACTTCAATGACGATGGCAGCATCCGCAAGGTGACGCCGACGTTGCGCGGCGTCGGGCTCGTGAAGGCGACGAGTGAAATCCAGATCGATCGGTACAGCGCGCGCAGCGGCGACGCGGTGACGGTTTCGTTTCTCGATGACGCGAATCCGCACGCGGGCTGGAAGACCGCCTTCAATGGCGCGCAGTCATGGGCGCGGTTCGACGAGGTGGACTTCGCGCGGGGCAAGCAGAAATCGGTCGAGGTGCGCGCCAGGGGCAAGGGCGAGTTGCAGATCCGGCTCGGCCGCGCGGATGGGCCGGTCATCGGCACCGTCAAAGTCGCTGGCGCCGATTGGGGCAACGCCAGTTCTCGCGTGAAACGCGTGCCCGCCGGCGTACACGACCTGTTCGTGACGCAGTCGGGCGCCGAGACCGTCGAGGTGGATTGGGTCAGCTTCAGGTAGCGCGTCGCCGCGAAGGCGCGGCGAGTCGGCATTCAGGTCTCGTTGACCTCGATGCCGTCCTCGATGTTCTTGTCGGGGTCCAGCGGCGTTACTTCCGCCTGGTGCGGCGCATCTTTGGGCCCGGCCTCGTCGGCGTCCCGCGCCTTCGGCTTGCCTTTCGGGAAGCGGGGCATGATTTCGGGATTTGCGCCCGGCCCGGAGTCCGGTCGCAGACCGGGGTCCTTGTCGGGGATCTGGCGTTCCGTCATGACGGGGTCTCCTCGCGTGGGCCGGAGAGACTCACCGTTTCATCTGGCCGCGTTGATCGGCAGGGGCCGGGAGCGCCTGTAGGTCTTGTGGTTAGGCCATGAGCGAAGCCCGACATCCCTGTCGGGCCGTGCTCGCAATCAGTTCTTCTTCAGCATCCCGTTCGATTCCAGCCAGATCATGAACTGCGGGAACCAGCCCGTGCTGGTCTTGCCGGTGTTGCCGAGGCCGAAGCCGTGTCCGCCGTTCTGGTACAGGTGGAATTCCACGGGGCGGCCGGCTTTTTTCCACGCGGTGATGAGGCCGTACTCGTTGTTGCCGAACAGCGGATCGTCCGCGGCCAGCGCCACGAACATCGGCGGCGCATCGGGCGGCACTTCGACGGCGCGTTGTCCGCCGTAGATAGGCGCGATGAACGCGGGCTTGTTCTCGGTCGACTGCAAGGTCGCGGCCATCGTGGTGCCGGCGCCGGCGGAGAAGCCCATCATGCCGAGACGCTTCGGGTCGATGTTCCATTCCTTGGCGCGCGCACGCACCAGCTTGAAAGCGGCGGTGGCATCTTCCAGTGGCAAGGTCACCGGCGGCAGCGGCGGCGGAGCGCCAGGCGTCGCGCCGGGACGCGGCGCGGTGAGCGGATTGTTCTTGTCGAACTCCGCCCACTCTGGCGCGGTGGGCATCAGGCGATATTTCAGGACGAAAGCCGCGACGCCGCGATCGTTGAGAGCCTTGGCCACTTCCCAGCCTTCATTACCCATGGAAAGGATCCGGAACCCGCCGCCGGGCGCGACGATCACCGCGGCGCCATTGGCCTTGGCGGGGTCGGGCAGAAACGGTGTGAGCGTGGCGATCGAGACATTGCGCACGAAGGGGTCGCCCCACTGCTCGTACCAGGTCTCCTTCGCGGTCTGCCCCTCGACACCACCGGTGTTGAGCGGGATGGCATTCGGCTCCGCCGGTGCCTTGATCTGCGTCTTCGGTGGTTCTTGCGCGATTGCCGCGGAAGCCGCGAGCAATGAAATAAGACAAGCGCCAATGGCGGCGCCTCTGGTGATCGTTGACATGTTTTCCCCTTCTGCGACGAGCCTGAATCATGCCATCGCAAAATCTCGCGGCCGCTGCGAGTTGGTTATCGGTGGAGTGCGGTTTGAGCATGGGTGCCCTGCCCCCGCGACTGCGTTTGTGGTCAAATGAAAATCTTGTTTTTTCAATCAGCTACCGGCTCTCACATACGCAATGCCTGACGAAACCCTGCCTCCGGCCAAGCGCCAGAGCCTGCGCGAAGATGCACTGGCTTATCACGAGCTTCCCACCCCCGGAAAACTCTCGGTCGTACCGAGCAAGAAACTCACAAACCAGCACGACCTCGCGCTCGCGTACTCGCCCGGTGTCGCCATCGCCTGCGAGGAGATCGCGGCAGATCCACTCGCCGCGCTGCGCTACACCACGCGCGGCAACCTGATCGGCGTCATCACCAACGGTACGGCCGTGCTCGGCCTCGGCGCCATCGGCCCGCTCGCCGCCAAGCCGGTGATGGAAGGCAAGGCGGTGTTGTTCAAGAAGTTCGCCAACATCGATGTGTTCGACATCGAGATCAACGAGCGCGACCCGGAAAAGCTGGTCGAAATCATTGCCGCCCTGGAACCTACCTTCGGCGGCATCAATCTCGAGGACATCAAGGCGCCCGAGTGTTTCGAGATCGAGCGCAAGTTGCGCGCGCGGATGAAGATCCCGGTGTTCCATGACGACCAGCACGGCACCGCTATTATTGTGGCCGCGGCAGCACTGAACGGCCTCGCGGTCGTCGGCAAGAAGCTGAACGAGGTCAAGCTGGTAGTCAGCGGTGCGGGTGCGGCGGCGCTGGCCTGCGTGGACCTGCTGGTCGACATCGGTCTTCCCAAGGAAAACATCTGGCTCACCGATCTCGCCGGCCTGGTGCATGAAGGCCGCACCGAACTCATGGACCCGGACAAGGCGCGCTTCGCGCAGCCCA
This sequence comes from Steroidobacteraceae bacterium, assembly GCA_029266835.1. Classification (GTDB taxonomy): domain Bacteria; phylum Pseudomonadota; class Gammaproteobacteria; order Steroidobacterales; family Steroidobacteraceae; genus CADEED01. Next base: position 4,335 of record JAQSWD010000049.1, on the reverse strand, counting down.
CCAGTCAGCGCACGCTGGCCGAAGCCATCGTCGGCGCGGACATCTTTCTGGGTCTGAGCGCCGGCGGCGTGCTCAAGCAGGACATGGTCAAGGCCATGGCCCCTCGCCCGCTGATCTTCGCGCTTGCGAACCCCACGCCCGAGATCCTGCCGGCCGAAGTGCGCGCGGTACGCGACGATGCCGTCATGGCCACGGGTCGCAGCGACTACCCCAACCAGGTCAACAACGTCCTGTGCTTCCCGTTCATTTTTCGCGGCGCGCTGGACGCGGGCGCCACCAGCATCACGCGCGCGATGGAAGTGGCCGCGGTACGCGCCATCGCCAATCTCGCGCGCATGGGCCACAGCGACGTGGTCGCCAGCGCCTATGGCATCGCCGATCTCACCTTCGGCCCTGACTACCTGATCCCGAAGCCTTTCGACCCGCGGCTCATCGTGCACGTCGCGCCCGCCGTGGCGAAGGCCGCCATGGAGTCGGGCGTCGCCACGCGGCCCATCGCCGACTTCGACGCCTATCAACAGCAGCTGCAGCAGTTCGTGTACCAGTCCGGCACCATCATGAAGCCGGTGTACGCGTCCGCGCGGCGCGCCGGGCTCGAGCGCTCGCGCATCGTGTTCGCCGAGGGCGAGGACGAGCGCGTGCTGCGGGCCGTGCAGATCATCGCCGAAGAGAAGATCGCGCACCCCATCCTGGTCGGGCGGCCCAAGGTGCTCGAGGCGCGCATCAAGAAGTTCGGCGTGCGGCTGCGCCTGGGCACGGACTGCACCGTCGTCAACCCCGAGCAGGACGACCGGCATCGCGAGTTCTGGATGGAGTACCACGGCCTCATGAACCGCCGCGGCGTCACCGCCCAATTTGCCAAACTTGAAATGCGCCGGCGGACCACGCTCATCGCCGCCATGCTGCTGCGCAAGGGCTATGCCGACGGCCTGATCTGCGGAACCATCAGCACCGCGTCCCGGCACCTGCAATACATCGACCGCGTGATCGGCAAGGCGCCGGGCGCCACGGTTTACGCGGCGATGAACGCGTTGATATTGCCCACGCGCCAGGTGTTCATCGTCGATACGCACATCAACCTGAATCCCACCGCCGCGGAACTGGCGGAGATCACGCTGCGCGCGGCGGAAGTGGTGAAGCGCTTCGGCCTGGTGCCGAAAGTCGCGCTGCTGTCGCATTCGAATTTCGGCACCCACAACGACGAGTCATCACTCAAGATGCGCGAGGCGCTGGCGCTGCTGCGCGACCAGGACCCGGCGCTCGAAGTCGATGGCGAGATGCACGGCGACTGCGCTCTGGACGAAGCCATCCGCAAGCAGATCCTGCCCGACAGCACGTTGAGCGGCGCCGCCAACCTGCTGGTGATGCCGAATCTCGACGCCGCCAACATCTGCTACAACCTGCTCAAGACCGCGGCCGGCAACAACGTGGCCGTGGGACCCATCTTGTTGGGTGCTGCCGCGCCGGTGCACATCCTCACGCCGTCCACCACCGTGCGGCGCATCGTCAACATGACGGCGCTGACGGTGACCGAGGCCAATGCGGCGGAAGTGAGTGGCTAGAGCCGCTCGAACGAACTGGCGCGCATCACGATCTCCTGCTGGCGGAAGTCTTGCGCCAGCCGTTGCCGGTAGTCGCGCCACCAGTCGCGGTCCAGTGTTTCGGCCATCACTTCGAAGATGACCAGGTCGTCGTGCCGAACGTCGCCGGTGGCGTCTTCCCACAACCCCACCGCCGGCGCCTGCAGGTAGGCGGTCACCCCGCCGAAGCGCCCGGTGAGCTCGCGGCGCACGCGGTCGAAGTCTTCCTTCGGGAAATGCACGCCCTGGTTGTCGAAGACCGGCAGCAGGAATTCCACCAGGTACACGGCCGATCTCCGCACCTCGTGTAGCTAGGTCGCCGCGGGCATCGAGATGTGTTCGTGCGTCACCAGCCAGTCGCCATTGCGACGCTCGAAGCAGGTGGTGCCGCGCACCCAATATCCGGAGCGTCGGCCGCCCGGCCGCGCGCCGACCACCAGCGCCAGGTAATGGCAAAAGGAGGCGCTGTCTCCCGGCACGACGCGCAGGTTGTGCAGCTCGAAGCTCAGCGGACCATCGAACGAGTCGAACCAGTGCTCGAGATTGTTGCGATAGGCGGCGGCACCCGGGACGTTGAGCGACGCGCGCAAGTCGAAGACTTCCACGTCGGGGTCATAGAACGTCATGAGGTGGCTGATGTTCTTGCTGCGGATCGCCTGCGAAATCTCTTCGAGGCGGCGGCGGACCGCGGCGCGCGGCGTTTCGCCCGCCTGGCCGTCCGGCGTCATGTTCAGGATGCGCTGCTCCGATGGCGCGCCGGCGCGGTCCGCCGGAGCGCTTTCGAGGTCGGTGTTGGGGTTCATGCGCGGACGCTAGGCGCTTGCCGGTACCCGGTCTGTCGGCGCAACGCCGTGGCGGCTGTCAGCGAGATGTCGGGTCAGCGACATCCCTGTCATCGAGCACCAGGCGCGTGCGCACCGCCGCCTTCTTCGGCCGCACTTCCTCGCCGCGCCCCACTATCGTGGCTATCGTCAGGCAGGTGCCGAAGAACAGTATCAGCGACGAGTAGTACACCCACAGCAACACCAGCACCAGCGACCCTGCTGCCCCATACGTCGAAGCGGGCGCCACGTGCGTGAGGTACAGCGAAATGCAGTACTTGCCGATGGCGAACAGCAGCGCGGTGAAGAACGCGCCGCGCCATACATCGGCCCAGCGGATGTACACGTCCGGCAGCACCTTGAACAACATGCCGAACAACACCGTGGTGACACCCAGCGACACGCTCAGATCGATGGCGGCGACGGCAAAACCCGGGATCGGGACCCAGTCCTGCGCATGCTCGAGGATGCCGGTGATGGCGACGCTCACGACGAACGACGTCAGCATCAGGAACCCGATGATCAGCACCATGCTCAGCGAGAGCAGCCGCACGGTGACGAAGTTGAGGATGCCGCTGCGCGTCGGTTTCGCGCGCACGCCCCAGAACTTGTTCAGCGAGGCCTGCATCTGCGCGAACACGGTGGTGGCGCCGAACACCAGCGCGCCGATGCCCATCAACGTGGGCCAGATGCCGGCTTCCTGCACGCGCGAGCGGCGCACGGCTTCTTCCACCGCGGTCGCGGCCTGCGCGCCGACCAGGTCGCTGATGGCCGCGGAGATCTGCCCGTTCGCCGCGTCTTCGCCGAACACCGTGCCGACGACCGCCACCACGATGATCACCAGGGGCGCCAGCGAAAACAGCGTGCAGAACGCCAGCGCGGCTGCGTGCTCGAACGCGTCACGCTCAAGCCAGCGCTGCGCGGCGGTCTTGAGAACATTCATGAAGGTGAGGCCCTGCATGGCACGGCCATTGTAGGGATGTGTGCCACAATCGCACCATGTCCGGCCTGCCTCCCTGCCCCCAATGCGCGTCCGCGCTGACCTACGACGACGGCACGATGCTCGTCTGCCCCGAATGTGGCCACGAATGGAAGGAATCCGCAGTGGTTGCCGAGGTCGCCGAGGCCGCGGTGATCCGAGATGCCTTCGGTACGCCGCTCAGTGACGGTGACACGGTCACCGTCATCAAGGATCTGAAGGTGAAGGGCTCATCGTCCGTGGTGAAAGTGGGCACCAAGGTGAAAGGCATCCGCCTGGTGCCCGATGGCGATCACAACATCGACTGCCGCATCGATGGCATCGGGTCGATGGGATTGAAGTCGGAGTTCGTGAAGAAGGCCTGAACTCCGACTTCGCCCGCCGTTACTGCGCGGTGAACCCGTTGCCGGTGGCCGCCCAGTAGATGCCGCCATAGATGTGATGCAGGAAGTTCGCATCGCTGTACGTCGCCGGCAGATGCCCCAGCCCCGTGTAGAACGCGCGTCCGCCGTCGTACTCCTGGTACCAGGCGATGGGATGGAAATTGCCCATGCCCTTGCCTTCCTTGGGACCCCATTTCGCGTAGGGCTTGTAGGTCTTCTCGTCCACGCTGAGCAGGTAGTGCAGCTTGTTGGAGCGCGACGCGTCGTACTCGTACCACTCCTCGGTGGCCAGGAAGCGCTTGGGGAAGCGATCCATGCCGGGGAAGTTCGCGTCCTCCACTTTCATCGTGGCGGTCTGCACCGCGGGGTGGATGTGGAACATGTGCCCCACCATCTTGGTGTACCAGGGCCAGTCGTACTCGGTGTCCGCCGCGGCGTGGATGCCGACGAAGCCGCCCCCCGCCTTGATGTACCGCTCGAACGCCGCCTGCTGATCGTTGTTCAGGGCGTCGCCGGTGGTGCTCAGGAAAATCACCGCCTTGTATTTCTTGAGTTCGGTGTCGTTGAACACG
>JAQSWD010000048.1 GCA_029266835.1 Steroidobacteraceae bacterium | reverse complement strand
GGTGCACGATGACGGTCGGCTGCAAACCGGTTTCCTGCCGATTCATGTCGACGCACCGGGGCGCCCGCGCGTCGCCGACGAAGCGGAGGCGCAATCCATCTCCCGTTACATCGAAGACATCACCCGCGAGGCCGGCCTTCCGCCCATCCACGCGGTGCTGGATGGAGATTGCGCATGGATCCAGTGAGCCCGCCCGGCACTCGCGTGGAATCGCCGGCGCCCAGGCGGGGCATCCTGTTCTACGTCGGCGCCGCCGGGTTGCTGTCCGTCATGATCATCGAAGCCATCGCGGTCATGGGCCGGCATCTGCGCATGCCGCTGCTGGGCGCACTGGAAATGGCGCAGGCGTCCATCGTGCCGGCGGCTTGCGCATCGATGGTCATCGCGTCATTGGCCGGCACCCATGCGGTGGTGCACCTGGTCACCGAACGGTTATCCGAAAAAGCCCGGGCCTGGATGGCGCGCGGCAGCGCATTGCTGGCGGCCGTGTTCTTCTCCGGCCTGTTCGTGGGCGTGACCTGGCTGACCGGCGAGTTCTGGGCTTCCTTCGAGGAAACCGACGTGTTGCACATCCCGTTCCGCCCATTGCGCGTGCTGGTGTCGGTGTGCGCCGGAGCGCTCACGCTGATTTTCCTCGGACGCGCCTTGCGCATCGGCAGCCGTCGATGAGCGGGTTGCTGGGTGTCGCCGCGCTGCTGGCGTTGCTGGCCATCGGGGTTCCCATCGGCGTGGCCATGGGTTTCGTCGGCATGGCCGGCATGTGCGTGTTGTTAGGCATGGAACCCGCGCTCATCAAGAGCGGCGTGGTGCTGTTCGAATCGGTGGCGCGTTACGAACTCGGCGTGCTGCCACTGTTCCTGCTGATGGCGCACCTGTGCTTCGCCGCCGGCGCCAGCCGTGATTTCTTCACCGCCGCGGCCAGCATGGTCGGCCATCGGCGGGGCGGACTCGCGCTGGCCACGATTGCCGGCTGCGCGGGATTCGGCGCGGTGAGTGGCTCCAGCCTCGCGACCGCGGCGACGATGGGCCTCATTGGCTTGCCGGAAATGCGCAAGCGCGGTTACTCGACGGCGCTGGCCTCTGGCTCGGTGGCCGCGGGTGGCACGCTGGGGTCACTGACGCCGCCCTCGGGTGCGCTGATCGTGTTCGGCATCATCGCCGAGCAATCCATCGGCAAGCTGTTCACCGCGGCCATCGTTCCCGCGCTGACGCAGACGTTGTTCTACATGGCCGCTATTGTTCTGGTGTGCCGGATCCGGCCCTCCATCGCGCCGCCCTCACCGCGCGCCTCCTGGGCGGAACGCCGCGCCGCCCTGTTCCGGGTGCTGGATCTGGCCGCACTGGTGATTTGCGTACTGACGGGCATCGCGGTGGGCTGGTTCACGCCCACGGAAGCCGCTTCGGTGGGCGCGCTGCTGGCACTGGTGCTCTGCGCCATCCGCAAGCGGCTCACCTGGGCCACACTCGGTGATGCGCTGGAGAAGACGCTCAAGACCACCGGCATGTTGTACGTGGTCATTGTCGGCGCGCTGATCTTCGCGGTGTTCATGAGTTTCACCGGCCTTGCGGAACAGGTCTCCTCGCTGGTGCATGGGCTCGACGGCGGCCCGATGGTGGCCATCATCGTCATCACGTTGCTGTTGCTGTTGTTGGGCTCGGTGCTCGATGGCCTGGCGCTGATGCTGCTGACCACGCCCATCCTGCTGCCCATCGTCACCGATCTCGGCTTCTCGCCCATCTGGTTCGGAATCTTCCTGGTTCGCACGATGGAGATCGGATTCGTTCACCCGCCCATCGGCATCAATCTGTACGTCATACAGAGCATTGCGCCCGACATCCCGCTCGCACGTGTGTTCAAGGGCGTGTTGCCCTTCCTGGCCGCGGATTTCCTGCATCTCGCCATGCTCATCGCCATTCCGGCGTTGACGCTGGGCCTGCCCGCGTTGCTGAGCTGAGGCACACCCATGAACTCGCCTTCCACAAACCCCGTGGATCTCGTGTCAGCGCTGATCGACGATCCGTTGGGCGCGGCGCGCGATGCCGCGCGCGCCGGTGCACGTGTCATCGGCTACTACGGAAACGACATTCCCGTGGCGCTGATCCTGGCCGCCGGCGCACTGCCCGTGCGCCTGCGCGCGGCGCCGCGCGGCCCCACGGCGCGCGCCGACCTCTACCTGGAGTCCGCGCACTCACCGGAGTTGCGCGCCCTGGTCGAACAATGGTTCGCGGGCGAACTGGATTTCATCGAGACGGTGATCTTCCCCCGCTCGGACGATTCCGCGCAGCGGGTCTACTACTATCTATGCGAGCTGCAGCGTCGCGGCGCCTGTGCCGGGCCTCGCCCGCTGCTGTACGACGTGGCGGGCATCGGCAGGCCGGTCAGCGTCGATTACACGCGCGAGTCCACGCGGCGCCTGGCTCGCGACCTGGGCACGAGCGAGGAGCAGTTGCCGCAAGCGCTGCGGCGTGTCGCGGTTCGCGAAAAGCTCATGTCGGACCTCCGCGCCCGTTGCGCCGCGGATTCGCCGCTGCCCGGTAGTTGGGCCTGGGCCGTGGTGCGCGCCAGCGGCTGCGACTGGCGAGAAACCTTCGACGACGGCGCGCGCCGCTGGCTCGACGACGCCACTTCACTCCCGCGAGCCCGTCGCATCCTGCTGGCGGGTGATCTCTTGCCTGACGCCAGCCTGCATGAGGCCATCGAAAATGCCGGCGGCTCGGTGGTGCTCGAGCTCACCGAATCCGCCGCGGATGAAGACCCGGCGAGTTCGCCACTCCTGGATGCGCTGGCCGATCACTTCCATGCACGGCGCACCCCGGTGCGCGCGATGCGGGAAGACGCGCACTGGGCGGTACGCAACGCCCGGAATGGCCGCGCCGACGCCGTGGTCTTCTGGCTGGCCGAGGAAGACGAGTCGCTACCCTGGGAAATTGCGCGCCAGATGCGCAACCTCGCCACCGCCGGGATTCCCGCGCTGGCGTTGACACGGCAATCCTGGAAGCCCGACCACGCAGCGCTCGGGCGCGTCGGGGAATTCGTCGCGGGCCGGGAGAGCCAACCGTGAAACTTCTGGAAGGACTGCGTGTACTGGCCTGGCGCGGCGCCGCCGATGGCGCGCTGGTGCGTTTCCTCGCGGATCTTGGCGCGACCATCGAACGATGCGATCAGGTGCTCGATGCCAGCCGCATCGCGGCGTCCGCAATGCTGGTGGAGAACCTCGGGCTGGTCCACATCGCCGAGTGCGGCCTGACGCGACAGGCAATCGAAGCCGCGAACCCGGCGCTCATCCATGTCTCCGTGACCACCTTCGGTAGTTCGGGCCCGCGCGCGCGCTGGCGGGGCTCCGAACTGGTGGCATCGGCCACGTCGGGCATCCTCCGCCTCGTCGGCGACACCGATCGTGCGCCCGTCAAAGAGGCCCTCGATGCCTGCGGATTCCACGCCGACATGGTCGCCGCCTGCGGAGCGCTGGCCGCGTTGTACGAACGCGCGCGAACCGGCAAGGGTCAGCACGTCGACGTGTCGACGCAGGAAGTCGCTTTCTCGCGCAACGTCAACAGCGTGCTGGTCTGGCAGTTCGACAAGCGGCGGCTGCAACGCGCGGGTGGCGCCGTCAGCTATGGCCGCGTGACGGTTCGATGCATCTGGCCGTTGAAGGACGGCTACTGTTTCCATTCGCTGATGACGGGCCGCTTCGGCGCGCCGGCCAACCAGGCGCTGAGCGACTGGATGGACGAGTGCGGCGCCGGCAATCCCCTGCGCGGCGTGGACTGGCTGCGATACAACCGCTCCACTCTGGATGCGGCCACCCGCGCGATCTGGGAATCGGCCATCGAGGCCTTTTTCCGCACGCGCACCCGCCACGACATCGACACCGAAGGCCGGCGCCGCGGCATCAACGCCACCGTCGTCGCCGCGCCCGCCGACGTCCTCGCGGACGCCCACCTGGCGGCGCGGGGGTTCTGGTCACAATCGGGGGCCAAAAAATTGCCCGGACGTTTCGTCGCGGTCGTTCCCGGCGAGCTGGTAGTTAGCCCGGTGGCCGCCCGCAGGACCTCGACACCCTCGATTTCCATGAGCCAGGGCCCGCTCGCCGGAATCCGCGTGCTGGACTTCTCCTGGGCATTGGTCGGTTCGATCACCACCAAGACACTGGGCGACCTCGGTTGCGAGGTCATCAAGGTCGAGTCCCGTTCGCGGCCCTGCCTGTCGAGAATCGATGTTCAGGTGGAGGCTTCGCGGGCCGACAGCTTCGACGACAAGCCCTGGTTCTCGCATCTCAACACCTCCAAGCTCAGCCTTTCGCTGGACATGAAAAACCCCGCGAGCCGCGAAGTGCTCGACCCGCTCATCGAATGGGCCGACGTGGTGGTGGAAAACTTCTCGCCCGGCACGATGGAGAAGCTGGGCCTCGACTATCCGCGCCTGGCGTCGTGCAACCCCGGCCTGGTCATGGCTTCGGGCAGTGTGTTCGGACAGACCGGGCCGCTGTCGCAGAGCTGGGGCGTGGACGGCACCGGCGCGGCGCTCAGCGGCCGCACCCTGTTGACGGGTTGGCCGGACCGCGGACCGGTGATTCCCAGCGCCGCACCCTATGGCGACGTGATCGTGCCCTACGCCATGGCCGCGAGCGTGGTGGCCGCGCTGGAACGACGCCGCCAGGACGGGCGTGGTTGTCACATCGACGCGTCGATGTTCGAGTTGTGCGTGCAACAGATGCGCGATGCATTCGTCGATGGCGGCGCATCGGCTCGCCGTGGCAACGCGGACCCCGCGACCTTTCACCAGGGCGTTTACGCGACCCAGGGCACCGAGCGATGGGCCGCGGTCACGTTCGAATCCGAAGCACAGTGGCTGGCCTTCGCCAACGACCAGGGCTTGCCGGCAAACGACCCGTCGGCGCGCGAATCCGCGCTCACCGGCTGGTTCGCATCACGCCGCGATTTCGACGCGGTCGAACTACTCCAGCGCCTTGGAATCGCGGCGGGCGTCGTGCAGGACATCGAAGACCTGTTCGAGCGCGACCCGCTGATCGCGACGCGCCATGCGCTGGTCCCGCTGGTGCATCCGTTGCTGGGCACCTTCGGCCACATGCGCACCCCCATCGACTTCTCGCAGTCGCGGCCGCGCCCGTTCCGCGCGCCGGCGATGGGTGAACACAACCGGCAGATTGCCGCGGCATTGTGCGGATTGTCCGCCTCGCGCATCGCCGAACTCGAACAACTCGGAGTCTTCAAATGAGCGTCACGCCTTCCGGCGGACAACGCAGCCGCAAGGACCTGGCCTGCACCGCCGCGGCCACCGCGCACCAGCGGCAGTTCGTCGCGGATCTCAAGCGCCGCGTCATCGACAACGGCGAGCCCTTCGCCATCGCGCAGGCGGATACGCCGCACGAGATCTTCCACGCCATGGATATCCCGCTGATCAGCAACCAGTGGTGGTCGGCCTATATTTCGGCCAAGCAGCTGTCGCCGCGCTACTTCGCGGTGCTCGACAAGCTGGGCTATCCCTCGAACAGCTGCCGCTACTGCTCGCTGGGCCTTGCGTGCACGCTCGACAATGATCCCTCCACCGCGCCCTGGGGCGGCCTTCCCAAGCCGACAGTACTGGTGGCGCGTCTCACCTGCGAATGCATACGTCACGTGTTCGGCCAGTGGGCCGAAGCGCTGGGCAGCGATTTCTTTCCGCTCGAGGCGCCGGGGTGGACTCACAAGGACCCGGACTGGTTCACCAAGTCGCACGAGGACTGGGAAGAGCTCTACGAGCCGCGTCGCATCGAATTGCTGGTGCGCGAGATGCGCGCCCTCATCGAGTTGCTGGAGACCCGCACGGGACGCCGCTTCGACGAAGACAAGTTCACGGCGCTGATGCATGCCGTCAACGAACAGGAAGGCTACATCGCCGAGGCCGCCCGCATGATCGGCGCGGCGCGTCCCTGCCCCGTGTCCATCGCCGACCAGATGCCGAACACCATGATTCCGCAGTGGCATCGCGGCTCGCCCTGGGCGGTGGCCCATGCCAGGCGGTTCCGCGACGAAGTGGCGGAACGTGTGGCCGGCGGTGTCGCCGCCAGCAGCAACGAACGTGTGCGGCTCATGTGGATAGGCGCCGGCCTCTGGCATGACCCGGGCTTCTACAGCACGCTGGAAGACCGGCACGGCGCGGTGTTCGTCTGGTCCATGTACATGCCCTTCGCCGGGCCCCAGTACATCCGCAACCTGCGCGACCGCCCCATGCATGCGCTGGCGAGCCGCGTGTGCTCGATGAACGAGGTCTTGCATCTGCCGCCGTGGATGAACAGCTGGATGGTGAGCGAAGCGAAGCGCTGCGGCATCGATGCCGCGGTGGTGCTGGTGCCGCCCGACAACCGGCTGTCGCAGTCCGGCACGCTGCTCACGCAGCGCGCGCTGGAGGAAGCGGGCATCCCGGCGTTGCGCCTATCCGCAGACATGGTGGACGCCAAGGAATGGAACCACGAGCGCATGGTCGAATACGTGGCCGACTTCCTGCGATCGAAGGGACTATGAGAATCGCGGCGTTGTTGCTTTTCGTTTTCCTCATCGGGTGCGCGCCGCAGCCACCCGCCGGCGTCACGGTCCTCACCTATGCATCGCCCTATGGCCCAGGCCATCCCTTCAGCCGCGCCGACCGGGAGTGGATGAACTGGGTGGGCCAACGCTCCAACGGCACGTTGCGAATCCAGCCCTACTGGTCGGGAGGCGTGTTGTCCTCGGAGCACTCCATGACCGAACTGCGTCACGGCGTGGTGGACATCGGCCTGATCACGCCTATCTACGTTCGCGGCGGCACCCACCTGATCCGCGCCCAGGCGGCGTTCTACGGCGGGTTGACCACGTTCCGCCAGCAGGTGGATCTCTATCGATGCATGCAGCGGCGCGATCCGCAATTCGGCCGCGAGCTCGATGGCCTGGAGGTGCTGGCAGTACAGGGCGGCAACCTGCCCGGCATCATCACGCGCAACCGTCGCGTCGACACGCTCGATGACCTGCAAGGCCTGCGTCTGCGCGCACCCGCGGAGTTGCTGGCCGTGCTGCGCCACCTGGGCGCGGACCCGGTGGAGATGCCCATGGGCGAGGTGTACTCGGCCCTGGCGAAGGGAGTACTCGACGGGGTCGTGGCGCCGCGCGACACCCTGAAGTCACTGCATTTCGCCGAAGTCGCCGCTTTTTTCAGCACCCTGAACATTCCGCGCGGCGCCTATGCCGCGCGGGCCATCGGCCGGCATCGCTGGGACGAGATCAGCGAGGCTCATCGTGAAGTCCTGAAGGAAGGCGTCGAGATCTGGGAGCGCGCGCTCGAGACGCAGCTGCTCGAGGCGGAGATCGCCGGCGATGCGGTCGGACGGGAAAACGGCATCACGTACACCACGCCCGGACCGGCGGACGTACGGCGTTTCCTGGAAGCCTACGAGCTTTATGCCGGGCGAAGCGCCGAATCCCTGGGCCGGTTCGAAATCGACGGCCGGCCTACCTACCGCTACGCACGGGCGCTGGTCGATTCCAGCAAGGCCAGTGGCAAGATCGACTGCAACGGAGAAGGTGAATGAGCGGAGCCCTGGAAGGGATTCGGGTGGTCGACTTCAGCCATGTCATGGCCGGCCCCTACGCATCGCACCTGCTGCGGCTGCTGGGCGCGGATGTCATCAAGATCGAAGCGCCGGGCATGGGTGACGCCATGCGCAACTACGGGCCGGACCGCCGCTACGACGGCATGGCCCCCGCCTTCATCGCGGTGAACGCGGGCAAGAAGTCGCTGGTACTGAATCTCAAGCATCCACCGGCCGTCGAGGCGGTGCGACGCCTCATCGCGCAGGCCGATGTGGTGCTCGAGAATTTCCGCCCTGGTGTGATGGCGCGCCTGGGTCTCGACTACGAGAGCGTGCGCGCCCTGCAGCCGCGGATGGTCTATTGCTCGGTATCGGGCTACGGCCAGCACAGTCCGCGACGCGACTGGCCAGCCATCGACAACATCGTGCAGGCCACGAGCGGAATGATGTCGCTGAGCGGCGAGCAGGGTGACGACCCCATGCGCGTGGGTTTTCCCGTGGTCGACACGCTCACCGGCCAGACCGCGGCGTTCGCCATCCTCGCCGCTCTCCTGCGCCGCGAGCGCACCGGCGCGGGCGAACTCATCGACGTCGCCATGTTCGACGCGGCCATCGCCTTCATGACGTCCGCGGTGGTGCCTTATCTCGTCACGGGACGTGGCCTCGCGCGCACCGGCAATGTGGGTTACAGCGGCCAGCCCACCTCCGGCGTCTTCGTCGCCGCGGATGGCCGGCAGGTGTCGCTGGGCGTGGTACAGCAACCGCAGTTCGAAACCCTGGCGCGACTCATGGGCCGTGAGGACTGGCTGAAGGATGCCCGATTCGCCACCGCGGATCTGCGCCGCCAGCACTCCGCCGCGATGCATGCCGAGCTGTCCGCGCTGTTCTCCTCGAAGCCCGCGGCACAATGGGAACAGCAGCTCAGCGAGGCCGGCCTGCCTTGCGGCATGGTGCGCGAGGTCAGCGAAGCCATCGGCCTCGACGGTCTCGCGGAGCGCGGCATCAAACTACCCCTGCGTGTGCCGTCGCTGCCGGACACCGAGCAGGTCGCCATCGTCAACGCCGGTTTCAAGTTCAGCGAAGACTCGCCGCACATCGACGTCGCACCGCCCCGCCTGGGCGAGCACAACGAGGAGATCCTGGCTTCACTGGGCTTCGATGCCGATCAGCGACGCCTCATCCTTGCCGGCAACGAGCCCATCCGAAAGATCTGAGGACCACTCATGCACTTGCGTATCGCCTGCGCGCTGTTCCTGTTCACCTTCGGCGCACTGACCGTGGCCTCCGCCAGCGAAGGCAAAGTATCTCGCCCGGGCCAATATCACGGCTATTCCGCGGCCCTCTTCGATGGTCACGAATTGACTTCGAGCTACGTGAAAGTGCGCGATGGCACCCGCCTCGCGGTGGATGTGTTCCGCCCCGCGAACAAAGGCCGCGTGGCCAAGGGGAAGTTCCCCGTGGTCTGGATGCACACGCCCTACAACCGTCGCGATACCCAGGGCGGACTCACGGCCGCCAACTACCCCGGCAAGGCATTGCAGCTGGTCAAATACGGCTACGTGGTCGCGGTCGCCGATTTCCGCGGCACGTACGCATCCTTCGGCCGCAATGCCGGCTTCAATCGCGGCGAGTGGCAGGACGCCGCGCGCTTCGACGCCTATGACATCACCGAGTGGCTGGCGGCCCAGCCTTACAGCAATGGCAAGGTGGGCATGTGGGGCTGCTCGGCCACGGGCGGCAGCCAGATGCAGGCCCTGAGCACCGCGCCTCCGCATCTGAAGGCCATTTTCCCGATGAGCTGCGAGTGGGACGTGTATTCGTGGACCGCCGTCGGCGGCATGACCCCACCACCCGGCGGACCCACGCAAATCATGCGCGGCGCCTCGCGCGAAGAGCGTGACCGCAGCGCCGTGCCGGTGGACGAGGACAAGGACGGCGCCCTGTTGCGCTCGGCAATAGCCGAGCATGCGAACAACCTGGAAACCGCGGGCTACGTGCCCTATCGCGACAGCGTCTCGAAGGAATTCGGCAACGCCTGGTGGATCAAGAGCAGCCCTTCGACCTATCGCGACGCCATCAACAAGTCCGGCATCGCGGTCTACGCCGCCACCAACTGGGCGGAGGGATTCACGGGATACGGCCCGCCGTTCACGTTCAACAACCTGGCCACGCCGAAAAAACTGATCTTCGGACCGGGCAGACATTGCGACTGGAGCACGGTACTCAAGGAAACCGGCTTCGACATCGTGATCGAAGAGCTGCGCTTCTTCGATCACTGGCTGCGCGGCATCGACAATGGCGTCATGCGCGAGGCGCCCGTGACCTACTTCACCTATAACGAGCCGGCGGAGAAGGCCTGGAAGTCGTCGCGCACCTGGCCGCTGGAGAACGAACGCCGAACGCCCTTTCATTTCGGCGCCGGATCACTGTCCCCCGCGCAGCCGGTCGCGACGCCCGGCGAAACACGCATGCGCGTGAACTACGGCGTGGATGACACGACGTTCTGGAAATCGGGCATGACCTTCGTCAGCGATGCTCTCGAGGCCGACACCGAGATCACCGGGCACCCCGTGGCCCATGTGTGGCTGGCAAGCACTTCCGCCGATGCGGACCTGGTCGCGCGCATCGACGACGTGGCGCCGGACGGCACCGCTACGTACGTGGGTGTCGAAGGCAAGCTGCGGGCCTCGATGCGCATGCTTGCCAAGGCGCCCTACGAGAATCTCGGCCTGCCCTGGCACCCGGGCACCGAAGCCTCGCGGCAACCGCTGCAATCCGGCCAGCCCGTGGAGCTCGAGTTCGATCTCATGCCCCTGTCCTATCTATTCAAGGCGGGCCACCGCATCCGCGTGACCTTGCAGTTCGCCGACGCACGCGCCACGGCCCGCGTCGAGCCGGCGCCGGAGGTCGCGGTGTTCCACGGCGGCGACAAGCCTTCGCGTATCGTGCTGCCGGTGATATCGCGCTAGCGTCAGCGCACTTGGTAGAAACGGATGCGTACCGCTTCGACCACCGGCTGGGTGCCATCCGCTGGCTTGGTCGCCGGCATCTCGAGATCGAGCGTGGCCACGAACGTGGCGCGGGTCATCCACTCGTGGGCGCCTTTCGGCGCTTCCACCTTCGGCCGGAAGATCGGCCGCTCACCGCCCGGACAGCTCAGGCCTTCATTGAACACGCGGATGTTCGTGCCGTCGTCCGCCTGGATGAAATAGTCGGCGGACAGCTGCGTGCAGTTGCTGGCCTTGTAAGTCAGCTGGAAATCGAAGCCGCCCGGTACCACCCGTCCCTTGAACTTCGGCCCGGCCACCGTGCCCCCGGTGATGCCGATGAATTGCCGATAGCCCAGCGCCGTTTCGCCCAGCACCACCGCCGGTGCGATGGTCACCCGCTCCTCGAAGGCGAAATCCAGCCGCGGGACGGCGTCCGGCGGCGGCGGAGACCCGACCGCCGGTCGATCCTGCGCCAGCGCAACGCCGGTCGTCGTGAATACCAGAATCGTCAACACTCGTATGTTCATGCAACCCCCTTCACTGCGGAGTATCGTGCACATCACGTCGTAAAGGATTTGCTGAAAGCGAATCGCACGAGTACAAAAATCACATCCCTCGTCGCCCCGGCCTAACTAGCCGCCTCCAAGGAACGCCACGAACCCATGTCCCGACGAATCCGGTCCGCCACCCAGGCGATGCTCATGCTCCCGATGATTGCGCTGGCGGTGCCCGCCGTCGGGGCGCCCCAGTGTTCGGCGTTGACGCGCTTCACGCTGCCCGGACACGAAGTGGTCATACACCAGGCCAGGGAGATTCCGGCAGGGCCCTTGCCGGCGAACCCGGGAGCGCCGCCTGCTCCGCCGCAGCTCCTGCCCGCGCATTGCCGCGTGGACGGCGTCATCGACGCGCGGCAAGGCCGCGATGGAAAGCCTTATGGCATCGGCTTCGCCGTCGCATTGCCGGCACAATGGAATGGCCGCTTTCTTTTCCAGGGCGGTGGCGGACTCAATGGCAGCGTGGCGCCACCCGTCGGCGGCCAGTACGCGGGCGAGAAATCCGCGCTGGACCGCGGATTCGCCGTGGCCACCACCGACTCGGGCCACCAGGGCGCGGGCTTCGATGCCAGCTTCTTCGCCGACCAGGAAGCGGCGCTCGATTTCCTGTACCAGGCGGTCGCCGAAGTCACCGTGGTGGCGAAGGCCCTCGTCGCGCGACACTACGGCAAGGGCAGCGCGCAGAACTATTTCGTCGGCTGTTCCACCGGGGGTCGCGAAGCGATGATGATGTCGCAACGTTTTCCGCGGTACTTCGATGGCATCGTCTCGGTTGCGCCCGCCATCCGCACCAGCTTTTCCAACCTGGGGCTGCGTCATGCCGCGACGGCGCTCAACGCCATTGCGCCGCGCGACGCCGCCGGTGTGCCGCAGACCCGCCAGGCGCTCAGCGATGCGGATCGCGGGCTGGTCATCGAGGGCCTGCTGAAGAGCTGCGACGGGCTCGACGGCAATGAGGATGGATTGATCTTCGCGCCGCACGCCTGCCGCTTCGACCCCGGCACGCTGGAGTGCACGGGCGAGAAGTCGGCGCGCTGCCTGTCGAGTGCGCAGGTGGCCGCCGTACGCACCGTGATGTCGGGGCCGCGCACCACGGCAGGAATCCAGGTGTATCCCGGTTATTTCTATGACACGGGCATCGCGAATACGCGCGGCCTGGCCGGCATTCTCGCCGCGCCATTCATCCCCGAAGGTCCCGCCGTCAGCACGCAGATGAATGTCGACGTCGCCGCGTCGGAAGCCATGTCCGCGCGCGCCATGGTGGGCGACACCGGCGCCTGGACCAACCTCAGTTCCTTCCACGGCCACGGCGGCAAACTCATCTTCGCGCATGGTGTCAGCGACCCTTGGTTCTCCGCGCGGGACACGGTCGAATACTACGAGCGGCTGGGCCGCGACAATGGTGAAGCCACGCTGCGCGACTGGAGCCGCCTGTTCCTCGTGCCGGGCATGGGACACTGCGGCGGCGGAGAACGCACCGCCGATCGGTTCGACTTGCTCACGTCGCTGGTCGACTGGGTCGAGAAGTCGGCGGCGCCAGAACGTGTGATCGCCACGGGCGCGTCATTGCCGGGGGAAAGCCGCCCGCTGTGCGCGTATCCGGAATATGCGCACTACACGGGAAGCGGCAACGTACGCGAAGCCGCCAGCTACCGCTGCCGCGCGCCGTGACGCACCGGGACTTCAGGCCTGCGCCGGGACGTCCTCCGCGGCGATGTCGCGCAGAAGGCCGTGCACGAAGTCCGCCGCCGGCGTGAGCGCCGGTGATCTGCGCCTCGCCAGGTACATGGAGCGCATCAGCGGCGAATCACCCAGCGACCTCGCCACCAGGGTGCCAGCCTGCAGATCCTCCTGGATGGCGCCCATCGTGGTGGCGCCAACGCCGAATCCGCGCCGCACGCTCTCCATCGCGCTGTGCAGGGAATCGATCTCGACGACCACGTTCACCGACAGGTTGTTGGACGCGAACGCCGCGTCGATCAGCGTGCGGATCGCATTCGGCCGCCGCGGCAGGACCCAGGGAAGGCGCGCCAGGTCCGCGAGCGTCGCGGAGCGCGGCAGCGGCATCGACGGCGGATGCATGAGCACGATGGCCTCGGTGAGGATTTCCTCGCCCGTCAACGCGCCTTCAGGCCGCGTCGCCGAAATCGACAGCTCGATATTGCCGCTGGCCAGGAGCTCATCGAGGACCAGGCTGCCCTCTTCCCGTATCTGCAGGCGCATCTCCGGATGCTGCGTGCACACCTTGCCGATCAGCGGGAGCCCGAAGCGCGCGAGCATGGTGGGCGGCATCCCGACGATGACGGTGCCCGACAACGGCCGCACTTCGCGGTGCACGGCCTCGCGCAGATCGTCGAACTGCCGGAGGATGGCCTGCGCGCGCGCGTACAGGATGCGTCCCGCCGCAGTGGGCTTCACGCCCGACACCGACCGGTCCAGCAGCTTCACCTTCAGGTCGTTCTCGAGGATGGCGAGTTGCTGACTCAGCGCGGGTTGGGCCACGCCGCTCACCGCCGCCGCGCGCGTGATGCTGCCACTGTCGACGATCTGCACGAAGTACTTCAGGCGGCGGGTATCCATACCTCGATCATAAGAGCGGCTTATGCGGGGGACCAGAGTCGATGTTTCCGCCGCGTTCCACCGATGACTAATATCTTCGAACATGTCTGACGACCTCGCGACGATACGCAAGATCCGGTTCCGGCTGCTGACGCCCCTGCTGGCGCTGCTGTTCCTGAGCACCGTGGACCGCGCGAACATCAGCTTCGCGGCTCTGCAGATGAACGCCGAGCTCGGCCTCACCGCGGAGACCTATGGTTTCGGCGTCAGCATCTTTTTCGTCGGCTACATCCTGATCCAGTGGCCCAGCCTGTGGCTGCTGCAGAAGATCGGCATGCGACGATGGGTGTTCGTCTGCGCCGGTACCTGGGGACTGGCCGCCGCGGGCCTGGCGTTCGTGCATTCCGCGGAAAGCTTTTACGCCCTGCGCCTGTTGCTGGGCATCGCCGAGGGTGGCTTCGCGCCGGGCGTCATGTTCTACCTGGCGCAGTGGATCCCCTCGCGGTATCGCGCCGGCGCCATCTCCACCTTCATGCTGGCCGTGCCGGTGTCCGCCATTGTTGGCGGCCCACTCGCGGGCTGGTTGATGAGCACGGACAACCCCGTCGATTGGCCGGGATGGCGCTGGATGCTGTTGATCGAAGGTCTGCCCACATTGCTGCTGGCGGCGGCGGCGCTCAAACTTCTGCCGGATCGGCCGCGCGATGCACCCTGGCTGGATGCGCGCGAGCGCGAGTGGGTGGAGAGCGAGATCGTCAGCGAGAAAAGCGCGCATGCCGCACGCGCGCCCGAGTCGCCGCTGCGCAACCGCCACCTGTGGATCGCGAGCGCATGCTGGTTCGGGCTGATGGCCGGCGCCAATGGCATGTTGTACTGGCTGCCGCAGATCATCCGCCACCTGTCGGCGCAGAGCACCGATCTGCAGATCGGCTTCATCTCCGCATTGCCGTGGATCGCCGTTGGCGCCGGCATGGTGCTGAACGCCTGGCACTCGGACCGCAAACAGGAGCGGCACTGGCACGTCGGCCTCGCCGCGCTGGCCGCGGCCGTTTTCATCGCCGCCACGCCGCTGCTGGGCACCGGCGCGTGGGCGCTGGCCGTGTTGCTGCTGGCGGGCCTGGCGATGGGCGCGGCACAGGGAACGTTCTGGACCCTGCCGCCGACCTTCCTGCGCCCCGCCTCGCTGGCCGGTGGCTTCGCGCTGATCAACATGGCCGGCAACCTGGCGGGAATCGTGATTCCCATGCTCATCGGCTGGGTTCATACCCGCACAGGCACCTTCGACGCGCCGGTGTTCGTCATCGCGGCGCTGTCGCTGCTCACCGCCGGGGCGGTGGGCCTGCTGCGGGTATCACCTGTTGCATCGCCCTCCATCAAGGGCCCTTATAGCCGGTAGATCGAACCACTGTTACCCAGCGCCGCGAACCGCACCTACATTGCAGTGTCCCTCGTCGGAGCACGCATGCCGGATCGCATCACTTCAGCCAACGAATACGACCCCACGGCACACGAGACCTTCGAATCCACGTACGCGGTGTTCGCGGACTTGCGCGCGCGCTGCCCCGTGGCGCACAGCACCGCCTTCGACGGGTTCTGGGCGGTGACCCGCCACCAGGACATCCTCGACATCCTGTTGCAGCCCGAGCTGTACATCACTTCCGTGCGCAACGTGGTGCCGGGTTCGTCGGCCACCGGTCGGCGGCCGCCGCTGCATCTGGATCCTCCCGACCACACTCCCTATCGCAAGGCCATCGACCGCGCGCTGGGCGCGGCCCGGGTGGCCGGCATCGCCGAGACCACGCGCCGCATCGCGCGCTCGCTCATGCAGTCGCTGGTGGCGAGGCGCGAGGCCGATTTCATCGAACATTTCTCGAGTCCGCTGCCCGCCGCCGTGTTCGGCGAGTGGTTAGGCCTGACCGCCGCGCAGACCGACGTGTTGTGGCGCACCGCGAAGGCCTACGTGAAGGCCTGGGAATCCTTCGACAAGAGCAGTGTCGCGGTGGCCGCGGCGCAGCTGGCCGAGATGGCCGCGGAGGTGATCGCCGAGCGGCGGCGCGAGCCGCGGGACCCGGAGATCGACCCGACCAGTTCCCTCATCGCCGCGCGCGATGACCAGGGCCAGCCGTTTCCCGAACTGCTGCTGGCGGGCTGCGTGCGGCAGGTACTGGTCGTGGGACTGGTGGCCCCGCCCATTCTTCTGGGCAGCATCGCCGTGCACCTGTCGCGAGACCCGGCGTTGCAGCGGCAGCTGCGCGAGGATCGCGCGCTCATTCCCGATGCCATCGAGGAGTTCCTGCGGCTGTATACGCCCTACCGTGGCTTCGCGCGCTCGGCCCGCCACGAAGTCGAGTTGCATGGCCGGCGCATCCAGCCCGGAGAGCCCATCGCGCTGGTGTATGCCTCGGCCAACCGCGACGAGTCGGTGTTTCCCGAGCCCGACGAATTCCGCCTGCGCCGTCCCAACATACGCCAGCACCTGGCGTTCGGCCGCGGCCCGCACATGTGCGCCGGCATCGCGCTGGCCCGCCAGGAGCTACGCATCGCGCTCGAAGAATTGCTGGCGCAGACCAGCCACTTCGAGCTCTGCGGTGAGTTGAAGATGAGTGGCATGCCGGAGGTGGGGCCGATCTCCGTGCCATTGCGCCTGTCGCCAGCCGCGGCGTGAAGTCAGAGCGGCGTGATCAAGGCGCGCGATCATCGCCGTTCGATCAGCGTCGCGCGATCAAAGCCACTTCGACGCGCCGATTCTCCGCGCCCGAAAGTCCCGGCCGCTTCGAGCGATCCTGCCAGCGCACAGTGTACTTCACCGAATCGAGCCCGGCTCCCACCAGCAGGTCACGAACCTGCTCGGCGCGTCGGCGAGCGATATCTTCGCGTTCACGCATCACCTCACCGCTCGAGAGTCGGGTCGCCGACCGGTATCCCGTGATCCGCACCTCCTCCACCTGTGCGGCGCGCGCGGTGTCGAGGATCCGCTGCAGCGTCTGCGCATGCCGGAACGCGACCTGCCCATCGAACTCATAGGCCAGGGAAAAATCCATGGCGGGGCCGCCGGTGGCCACCGCATCGCGCGCAGCCGGATCACCGAACGCCAGCCGCCCCTTGCTGGGCCCCGGCGGACGTGGCGGCTCGAATGTCAGGTCATAGCGCTCTTCCGCGGGCAGCACGGTGTTGCAGGAGGCATCGAGGTCCGGCATCACCGATAGCGTGAGTGGTTTGAGCACCCGGCCGCCGCAGATGGAAGGCTCTTCGGACACCACGCCTTCGACGAGCACACGATGTCCCAGCCACGGCGGATTGACGGGTGCGCTGACGTCGGTCTGCAAGGTCAGGAAATACATCTCGCCGCCATGTTCGGCGAGCCAGCAGGGCACCGTGCGCGTGTCGCGCACGATGGGGCAACTGACGAAGCTCAGTGGTTCGCCCGCCTTGGGCGCCGCCCACACCGCCGATGTCCCCACCGCCAACAGGAATGCCATGGCAGGTCGCATGCCTTTCACAATGCGCTCAGGAAGTTGACCAGGTCTTCCCGCTCCCGCTCCGTGAAACCGATATCGAATCGCCGGTCGTAGAAGTCGATCATTTCGCGCAACGATTCGGCGGCGCCATTGGAAAAATACGGCGCGCGTGCCGACAGTCCGCGCAACTGCTGCATGACGATGGTTCCGACGTCGTTGCACTTGCCCGAGATCAGCGCACGACCCGGGTCCTGGGTGTAGATCACGCGACCGAGGAACGGGTGCGGCGGCACCGACGACTTGCACGTCACCTTGAAGAGCGGCAGCTCGGGCTTGCGCGCATTCCACGGGTTCAGCGGTTCTTCGCGCGCATGCGGCAGATTCGTGGTGCCGATGTCCATCCAGCCGTTCGCGACGTCCATGCCCATCATGTGCATGCCGTGGCAGGTCGCGCAGGTGCGCTTCGTGGGATTGCCGAGCCCCACGGTGTTCAGGTGCATGGCATCGCGGATCCAGAACGTGCGGAACATGAACACGTCGTGGCCGCGCGCGATGGATTCGCGGGCGCGGTTGCGCGCGTCGGCGGCCGCATCCACGGTCATCTGCGCCGCGTACAGCTGCTTCTCGAAATCCGTGATCTGCCGCAGGCGCTCGTCGTCGAGCGGTCCATCGAACTGCAGATGCGTGACCGCGGCTTCGACGGCCTGCGTTTTCAACGTGGGCTGGCGCGCATCCGAGAGCAGGTTCATGCCGCTGGGCGCACCGGTCTCGGGGTCGCGGCTCGCGGGCAGGCCGTTCTTGCCGATGAACGCGAACACGCCGAATTTCTGGTGTGTGACGTAGCGCAGGTTCGCCGCCGGGCGCGGACGGCGGTACACCGACAACATCGGGTTCGCACTGGCGAGACCATACACTGGGTGTGTGTTGCACCCCGTGGGATCCCGCACCACCTCGAGCGTGAACTCGGGATCGATGCGCGTGCCGTCCGCGGCCTTGGGTGGCCACGGCAGGAAGATGCGGAACAGCCCGCGATCGAGCAGCAGCGAGTGCGACTTCGGATCGTCCGCGGGCAGATGCGGGCAGTTCATGCCGTCGACGGGCGCGAACAGCGGATCCTTGCCGCGCGTGTCTTCCCAGCGCCGGCGGATCATCTCCACCGACAGCGACATGGAGTTCGCCGGCTGATGACAGGTGACGCAGGCGCGGCCGTTCTTGCCTATGGGCTCGAAGAACGGATGCCCGGCGGTGACCACCGGCCCGCCGGTGTTGAGGATGCCGAGCGTACCGAATGAGTTGCCATACGCAGCGAGGGGCGCGAGCACGCGCTCGTCACCGGGCGTCCACCAGCTCGTGGATGAAGGCGTCGCTGAGTCGGCGGGCGCTGGCGCGCGCTGCGCCTGCCGGTTCTGCTCGGGCACATGCCCCGCCACCTTCGAGCGGGCGCCGGGCTCTTCTTCGGCGCCGCCGTGGATGGCGAGCATCGCCAGCAGCAGGCTTGAAAAGACGAAACGCGTACGCGTCATCGAACCCCGAGGTCAGAAGTCGAACCGGGCACGCACGCCGACCTGGCGCGGTGCGCCATAGATGATGCCACCGGTCGCGCTGCTCGCGTCCTGAACCTGCGCGGCGATCCACTCTTCGTCGAAGAGGTTGGTCGCGAAGGCCTCGAGGCGCAGACGATCGTTCGGCTTCGCCGTCACGCGCAGATCCGCGAGGGTGCGCGAAGGCACAGTCGTGGCGGCGTAAACGAACGGCGACGCGAGCTGCTCGTCGCTGTACATGAGCTGGAGCCGTGGCGTGATCGTCCACGAGCCGGTGCGCAGATCGTACTGAACGCCCGCGTTCGCCGTGATCTCCGGCGCGAACGGCACCTGGGAACCGTCGGGCACCACCCCATTGGCGTTGGTCGTCGGATCGACGAGGGTGGATTCTTCCGTGAATTCACCCTGCAGCCAGCTCAGACCGAGGTTGAATTCCAGCGCGTCGAAGCGGCCCGTCATCTCGAGCTCCGCGCCATAGATCTCCGCCGGCGCGGCATTCAGCGTGGTCGGCGTGCCCCCGGAGAGCGCCGAGAACTGCATGTCCTTGTAGTCGGAGTAGAAGAGCGCGCCATTCACGCGCAGCCGTCCACCGGCCACCGTCGACTTGATGCCGAGCTCGGCCATCTCGTTGGTTTCCGGGCCGTAGTCGTCCAGCCGCGGATCGAGATTGATGCCGCCCGCCTTGTAGCCCTTGGACAACGTGCCGTAGACCATCACGTCGTCGGAAACGAAGTGCTTGAGGCCGAGACGGCCGGTGGTTTCATCGGTCGCAACATCGGTGGTGCAGGGGAAGCAATTCGGCGGCGGCGGACCCGGGATCATGAAGCGCGTGTATTCCTGCTCGTCCTCGGAATAACGCACGCCGAAATCCAGAGCCCACGAATCGCTGAAACGGTAATCCACCTGGCCGAACACCGATTTCGAGTTGTTCTCGAGTTCGGTGATGATGCTGGAATTGGACTGCACGAAGTCCACGGTGTTGCGGTTGTCTCGCAGCACGGACACCGGGCTCTCCTCGTTCATGTAGAACGCGCCCACCACCCACTGCAGCGCGCCCTCGCCCTTCGACAGCAGGTTGATCTCGCTGACCGAGGTCTTCAGTCCCTGCGAGGTCCAGCTCACGCGGCCACGATAGATATTGGTGTTGGCGCCGCTCGTGGGCAGGTTGCCGGGCACGGGTAGCGCCGTGGCGGTGCGATCGCCGTCGGCCTGGTCGACGGTTTCGGCGTCCAGGTAGCTGGTGATCGCGCGCAGTGCCAGGCTCCCGGAAAGATCGACGTTCACCTCGAGCGAAGCACGGTCACCCTTCTGGTTGAGGAAGGAGATGGCGTCCTCCTCGATGGTGAAAGGATCGGAGGTCACCGCATCATTGCGGTTCTTGATGGCGTTGTAGTCGGTCTTGCGATCGAAGTGTTCGTAGCGCAGGTCGAGCCGGAACGCGTCGCTGGGCTGGTAGCGGAATGCCACGCGACCGGACGCGTCACGGCCGCTGCCGGGCTCGCTCGAGCTGGGACCGATGTTTTTCGTGAAGCTGCCGCGATCGTCGAACACACCGGAAACGCGCATGGCGAACGTCTCGCCCATGGGCACGTTCACGGCGGCGGCCGTGCGATACCAGTCGTCGCTGGCGGCGGTCTGGTCGATGTAGCCGGAAACTCCATTGAAGTCCGGTGACGGCGTGCGCACATAGATGGCTCCGCCCGTGGAATTCTGGCCGGTCAGCGTGCCCTGCGGGCCGCGCAGCACTTCGATCGAATCGATGTCGTAGAACGACTGCGCGATGAACTGCTCATGCGGGATGAACATGCCGTCGATGTAGTACGCCACACCGGGGTTCGAGGTTGGCGCAGACTGGGCAAGGCCTACGCCGCGTTGATGTACGTCGAGCGGTTATAAGTGTTGATGGCCACGCTGGGCGCGACCGTCTGCAGCTCGATGACGTTGTCGATGCCCTGCGATGCCAGCGCCTCAGCCGAAAGAACGGTGGCGGAGGCCGGCACGTCCTGCAGGTTCACTGCGCGTCGTTCCGCGGTGACCACCACGACTTCGAGTTCACGCGGATCCGCCCCGGCCTCCGGTGCACTGGTCTGCGCCTGCGCCGTGGATGTCGCGGCCACGGCGAAAGTGGCGGCCAGTGTCGTACGGAATACTGGTCTGCATCGGCTGAAAGACATGCTTGGCTCCTTATTGACCCCCCCGGAGCGCCAGCGAGTGTAGGGAGCGCGTCCGAAAACCGGGAAACACCAAATCTGTCTGGCGGCATAAGCCATTCCGATGCGTGGCGGGAATCGAGTGCCCTGCGTACAGTCGGCTCCCGATTTCAAACCGCGAAGTACTTCCATGCGCGACAGGCTCGACTGCTGGCTCCTCATCACCTGCGGCTTCATCGCGCTCACCTCACTCGCAGGGTCTGTGACTGCGCGCGCCCAGGCACCTGCCACCGCCACCGACCACTTCAGACGATCTGCTGGCCGCGTTGAATTGGGCGCTGGCGCAGAACCAGGACGCGAAGAGCCCGCTTCACGGCAAGATCGATCCCGCCGCCATCGCGCTGTCGGGGTTCAGCTGCGGCGGTCTGCAGGCGCTGCAGATCGCCTCGGACCCGCGCGTGAAGACGCTGGTCATCATGAACAGCGGCATCTTCAAGGACAGCACCCAGGGCATCAGCGGCATCCACGTGTCGAAGTCGCTGCTGAAAAAAATCCATGCGCCCACGCTGTATGTGCTGGGTGGCGAGACGGACATCGCATATGCCAACGGCATGGATGACTACGAGCGCATCCATCACGTGCCCGTGTTCATGGCGAATCTGGTCGGCGTGGGACACGGCGGCAGTTACTGGAACCCGAACGGCGGCAAGGCCGCCGAGCTCGTGGTCGCCTGGCTCGACTGGCAGCTGCGTGGCGACGCCACCGCCGCGCGGAAATTCACTTCCGCAGAGGGGTTCCGTCAGGACCCGGCGTGGAAGATCGAGTCCCGAGCTCCGCACTCGCCCGCTTCGCCCTGAGCCCGCGTACCGCGGAGCGCTGCCTCAGAGCGGCAACCCCACGTAGTTCTCGGCCAGCACGGCCTGCGCCGCGCGCGACTCCAGCAGGTACTCGACCTCCGCCTGCTGGATGCGGCCATCGAAAGCGTCGCCCGGAAACTGGTGCAGTTGCCGCGTCATCCACCAGGAGAATCGCTCGGAATGCCAGATGCGCCTCAGGCAGCGAGCCGAGTAGTGATCGAGACCACTGGCGGAATTGCCGCGGTAGAACGAGCGCAGCCCCTCATATAGATAGAACACGTCGCTGACGGCGAGATTGAGCCCCTTGGCGCCCGTCGGTGGCACGATGTGCGCGGCGTCCCCCGCCAGGAACAACTTGCCGAACCGCAGCGGCTCGGCGACGAAGCTGCGCAGCGGCGCGATGCTCTTCTCGAGGGCGGGCACGCTCGGGATGCGCGCGGCGATGTCGGAACCCACGCGACGGCCGAACTCTTCCCAGAACCTCGGCTCGGTCCACTCTTCCAGCGAGTCGTTCAGGTCGCACTGGATGTAGCAGCGCACGCGCGTCTCGGAACGCATGCTGGCCAGCGCGAAGCCGCGGTCCGACGCGGCGTAGATGAGTTCGCGCCACAACGGCGCGAAATCCGCGAGCACTCCCAGCCAGCCGAATGGATACGTGCGCTCGAACACGGAGAGCGCATCCGCCGGCACGCTGCGCCGGCTCACGCCGTGAAAGCCGTCGCAGCCCGCTATGAAGTCGCATTGCACTTCGTGAAGCTTGCCGCCGTGGCGGTACGTCACGCGTGGCGTGCCGCCGATGTCCGCCAGCGTCACATCCTCGGCCTCGTAAACACTGGGTGCGCCGCTGGCGGCTCGCGCCGCCATGAGGTCACGCGTCACCTCGGTCTGGCCATACACCGTGACGTGTTTGCCGGTCAGTTCCTTGAGGGCGATACGGTGACGCGTTCCTCGATAGCCGATCTCGACGCCGTCATGCGTCAACCCTTCCGTGCGCAGTCGATCGGCAACGCCGGCGTGTTCCAGCACGTCGACCGTGCCGGGTTCCAGCACGCCCGCGCGAATTCGCCCCAGGACATAGTCGCCACTGCGGCGTTCGAGCAGCAGGCTGGCGATGCCGGCACGATGCAGCAACTGGCCCAGCAGCAGCCCCGCGGGACCGCCGCCGACGATGACAACTTGAGTCTTCATGCGATTCAGCCCCAGACCTCGCGCGCCGTCTCCACGACCAGCGCCAGCTTGGCGCGTTGTTCGTCGATGCTCAGCGCATTGCCTTCTTCGGTCGACGAGAAGCCGCATTGCGGACTGAGACAGAGTTGCTCGAGAGGCACGTACTTCGCCGCCTCGTCGATGCGCCGCTTGAGGTCATCCTTGCTCTCGAGCTTGCCGCGCTTGGTGGTCACCAGCCCGAGCACCACGTACTTGCGCTTGCCCGTGTCACGCGGAACGAAGCGCAGCGGTTCGAAACCGCCGGAACGGGCATCGTCGTACTCGAGGAAGAAGCCATCGACGTTCAACTCGTTGAAAAGCGCTTCGGCCACGTGGTCATAGCCACCCTCCGCGGCCCACGAAGAACGGAAATTTCCGCGGCACATGTGCGTGCAGACGCGCATGCCTTCGGGCTTTCCCGACAGCGCCGCGTTGAGATTGCGGATGTAGACCTTGTGCTGCTCCCCGGGGTCGCCACCGATGCTGCGCACGTACTCGCGCTGCTTCGGGTCGTTGAGATAGGCGAGACTGGTGTCATCGAGCTGCAGATAGGTGCAGCCGCGCTTGCCGAGTTCGGCGATCTGCCGCGCGTACACCGCCGAGAGG
>JAQSWD010000177.1 GCA_029266835.1 Steroidobacteraceae bacterium | reverse complement strand
GCTTCCGACCCACCGGCGCTCCGCATTTCGGACCTGAGCATTGGCTTGATGCGAGAGGTCAGTCAGGGAGAGTGGCGAATCTATTCGCCCGGCGATACGTTTCCGCTCGTTCCCAACGGCCCGTGTGTGGTCGCAGAGAAAGCACAGAATTGCATGTGGTACGGATTCGAGTTCGACTACGCATCGAATAGTGCGGGTCAGGTTC
Organism: Steroidobacteraceae bacterium; assembly: GCA_029266835.1. Taxonomy (GTDB): domain Bacteria; phylum Pseudomonadota; class Gammaproteobacteria; order Steroidobacterales; family Steroidobacteraceae; genus CADEED01. The sequence continues at coordinate 10,547 of JAQSWD010000177.1, read as the reverse complement.
TCCTGTGCGAGGCGAAGTTCAACAAGCCGACGGACATGGTCAATGCAAGTCGCGTGGAGTCATCGGACGCAGCGGACGCGAAGTTTGAAATTGAGGTGTCTTGCAACCACAACGGCAAGGAGCTGATTCGTTTCACCTTCACCGCACTCTACGTAGCGTGAAATCTCAACAGGAGCCAACGCCCGAAGTGATGGCGACACAGCCTTCGCCCGCTGCCGCTCTGCGCCTGGTCAAGATCGTGCACACCGTGGCGTGGGCGTTCTTCGCAGGCTGCGTCCTCGCCCTCCCCATCGCCGCCTGGCGCAAGCACTTCCTGGCCGCAACGATCCTCATCGCCATCGTGCTCGTCGAAGTCCTCGTCCTGCTACTCAACCGATTCAGATGCCCGCTAACCGATGTAGCCGCCCGCTACACCGACGACCGCCGCGACAACTTCGACATCTATCTGCCTCTACGGCTCGCCCGATACAACAAACACATATTCGGTACGCTATTCGCCGTCGGAGTCCTGTTCACCCTGTGGATGTGGCGCCGCGCATGACCATGACCAACCCCACCTACTCCCTCGACCCCATCGGTATCGTCCGCTCCCCGTTGCGCGACGCCGCGACCGCGCCCAAGCAGGGCCCCGAAGGCGCGCCCACGGCCTGGATCGAACTCGACGCGCGTTTCGCGGATGCGACCTTCGGCCTCGCTGCAGGCGACAAACTTATTCTGCTCACTTGGCTTCACAAGGGCCGTCGGGACGTACTGCAATGCCACCCACGCGACGACCTGACCGCTCCGCTCAAGGGCACCTTTGCGACGCGCTCGGCGGACCGCCCGAACCCCATCGGCCTTCATCCCGTCACCCTGCTCGCGATCGACGGCCTGTGCCTTGAGGTCAGCCCACTCGAAGCCATCGATGGAACGCCGGTGCTGGATCTGAAGCCCGCATGAAGGCGTCAATTGCATCATCGGCGAGGAAATACGGCTCGTGGAGCGGGTGCTCATCGGAGCGGTGATGCTGAGCGCCCGCAAGGGCCACTATCTACTTCACCGCCCGCGCGGTTTCACGACATCCACCGAGAGCGTCACCGTCCGACTCTCGTGCGCCTCCAGCGCCCCCACGCCCACCACCTTGCGCGCCACCTCTTCCCCCCGATCATTCCGGATCGTCACCACCACCGAGTACTCCCAGGCTTCCGCGCCCTCGGGATTCTTGAACGCGCCTTCGACGCGCAATGCGGAGACAGCCGGTTGGACCCGGCTATCCAGATTCGCACTTCGATCGAAGCGCAAATGGTGATTACACCCCGGGCAGACGCTGGCGCTCTCCAGGATGGTGCTCTTGCAGTGCGGGCAGACTCGGGTCTTGCCCGCAGCCCCAACACGGGCATTCATGTGGATGCCAGGTTAGTGCTTGGGCTTGTCGTCCCACCCGAACTCGGCCTTGCCGCGCATGCGTGACCCGGCGGCCACGGTGAGCGAGCCGGCCTTGAGTTCGCCGTTGAGCACGCCGGTCTGCAACAGCTCGACGCGCGAAGCGGCATCGATGTTGCCGTCGAGCTGGCCGCCGATCACGACGGTGTCGGCCTTCACGCCGCCCGTGAGATGCGCGCCGGACTCGATGGTGAGATTGCCCTGCACGTTCACGTCGCCCTTGAACACGCCGGCGATGCGCACATGGCCGGAGCCTTCGATCTTGCCTTCGATGGTGAGCCCCGCCGAAATGATGGACTCCTTCATCGTTGCATCGGCGCGATGCTGCGGCGCGGGCGCCGGACGCGGGGACTGGTCGCTGACCGCGCTCAGCACGGCCACTTTCTCGGGCGGCTTCGCGGCAGGTTCCGGAACGTTCCGCTGGCTGGATTCATCTTTCCACAACGCCATGATCAACTCCTGTATCTGAATGCGCGATTACGCGCGGAATCCTGGAACGTAAGTACACAGCGGAATCCGAGGTGTCAAACGTCGCGTCGATCTGTCGGGATATGCCGACAGTGTAATTACCGATAGAGTTTGCGGATGAAACATGCGCCGCCCGGTTACGAGTGCCCGTTCTGCGCCATCGCGGCAACGCTGCCGGCGCCTGCGCCTGAGTCGGCGGTCGTGCTGGTCGAGGCGAATGTCTTCGCGTTGATTCCGCACAGCCACTACGGCGACATCCGCGGCAACTGCATCATCATGCCGCGGCGGCACTACGAGAACCTGCTCGACATACCGGACTCTCTCGGCGCGGATATTTTTCGGGCCACGCGAGTCATTGCGAACGCGATGATCCGTGCCTTCGGTTGCGAGGGAATTTCCACGCGGCAGCACAACGGGCCGGCGGGCAATCAGGACGTGTGGCACTACCACCTGCATCTGTTTCCGCGCTTCCCCGGCGACCGGCTCTGGGGCGGCGACAAGGGCACTTACACGACAGAAGAACGCGTGGATGCCGCAAGCCGCCTTCGCATCGCGCTCACTTGAGACACAGGTACCAGTTCACGAGCTGCGCCTGGGCCATGCTGGCGACGGCTTCCCACTAGCTAGCGTGCCATGACCTTTCTCACACCCACCTGGATCGTCGGATTCGTGTTCGCCTGGTGCTACTTCGCGGGCGGCACATTCGAGGTGAAGCAGCGCGGCGGCCGCAATCCCGGCCCGTTCTGGGCGTTGGCATCGCTGCTGGTCACCGTCGGAGTGATCCAGGGACTGAATGGCGGCGTGATCCTGGTGATCGTCGGCCAGGTGGCGTTGTTCATCGCCATCACGGCCTGGCGGGTCAAGTTCGACAAGTAAGCCGGCGCTACGACTCCGGCGAAGCCTGGCTCTTCGCTTCTTCGGCCGGCTCCGCGGGCTCCTCGAGAATCGACGCGCCCTGCGACTCTAGGTCATCGTACTGCCCCGCATCCACGGCCCAGAACAGCGCCCACACGGCGCCACCGAATGCGGCCAGCCCCAGCACCACGAGTAGATAGGAGATGCTCATGTGGGCATCCTTCCTGACGCCAGGCGGCGCGCGTTCAGCACCACCGCCAGCGATGACAGCGACATGCCGAGCGCGGCCAGCCACGGGGAGATCCACCCCAACGCGGCCGCGGGCACGGCGCTGATGTTGTAGACCAGCGACCAGGTGAGGTTCTGCCGCACCACGCGCATCGCGTTGCGCGCCACCTGCACGGCCTGAGGCAACACTTCCAGGTTCTCGTTGACCAGCAGCAGATCGGCCGCGGAATGCGCGATCGCCGAGCCCTGCCCCATGGCGCAGGACACTTCGGCGGCGGCCAGCACGGGCCCGTCGTTGATGCCGTCACCGATGACGAAGGCGCGGTGCCCGCGTGAACGCAGATCTTCGAGCAGCCAGATCTTGTCGTGCGGTGACAGGCGGGAATGCATGCGCGTGATGCCCAGCGCGCGGCCGGCTTCCTGCACGGCGTCCTGGTGGTCGCCGCTGGCGATGACGACCTTCAGCTCCTTCGCGCGCAGCGCATCGATGGCCGGGCGCGCCTCCGGCCGCAGCGGCGTGCCGACCCGGAATGCCGCGACGATGCCCTGTCCGCAGCCGAGATACAGCATGCGTTCGTCACCGCTGCGCAAGGCGACCACCACGTGGTTGTCCACCAGCGCATCCACGAACTCGCGCGTGCCCAGCCGCCAGCGCACGCCGTCGATATCGCCCTCGACTCCGGCGCCGGCCTCTTCTCGCACTTCGACCGCACGCACATCGGTGGCCTGGTGTGCACGGAACGCGGCGGCCAGCGGATGCGCGGAATCGCGCTCCAGCGCCGCGGCGATGGCCAACACCTCCTCGCGCGAACGGCCGTTCAATAGTTTGACGTCGGTGATGCCGGTGGACGGCAGCGTCAGCGTACCCGTCTTGTCGAGCACCACGGTGTCGATGCGCGCCAGCCGTTCGATGGCATCCGCCCGGGTGACCAGCACGCCCAGGCGCGCCAGCCTCGCGGTGGCGGCGGCCAGCGCGACGGGCATGGCCAGCGACAGCGCACAGGGACAGGTGACCACGAGCACGGCCAGCACCGCCGGAAAGGCGCGCGCGGGGTCCACGAACCACCAGCACACGGCCGTGGCCACGGCCAGCACGAGAATCACGCCGACGAACCAGCTCGCCGCGCGATCGGCAAGGCGGACCAGCCGCGGCCGCTCGGTGCGCGCCCGCTCCTGCAGCGCCACGATGGAGGCCAGCGTGGAATTGCTCACCGAATGCACGGTCACCAGTGTCAGCGGCTCGCCCACGTTCACGCTGCCGCCACGGATCAGCTCGCCCGGGTGGCGGCGCATGGCCGCGGATTCACCCGTCAGCAGCGACTCGTCGAGTATTGCCGAGCCGGAATCGGAGCCGACCGCAAGATTCGCATCCACCGGGATCACGCCACCCTTGGGCACCGAGAAACGATCGCCAGGCACCAGCGCCGCCGCGGTAGTTTGTTCCCGTTCGCCGTCGTCGCGCAGCCGCCAGACCATCGCCGGCAGGCTGCGCGCCAGGGCTTCGGCGGAAGTCGCCCCGCGATGCCGCACGCTCATCTCGATGAAGCGCCCCGCCGTGAGGAAGAACACGAACATGCCCACCGAATCGAAGTACACCTCGCCCGAGCCGCGGAAGGTGTTCACCACGCTCGGCGCCCACGCCATCAACAGCGCCAGCGCCACGGGCACGTCCATGCCCACGCGCCGCTGCGTGATGTCCCGCCAGGCGCCTAACAGGATGGGGGCGCCGCTGTAGAACAACACCGGCGTCACGATGACCATGCCGGCGATGGCCATGAGCTGCGCCATGTGCGCGGTGATGTCCGACGCGCCGTACAACGCGCCCAGGTACATCATCGATTGCATCATGCCCAGCGACGCGAATCCCACGCGCTTGAGCGCGGCGCGCTGCTCGGCGCGAAAGCGCGTGCTGGCCTCGGCGCCGGCCAGTGGCACGGCCTTGAAGCCCGCATCGTTCACCGCGTGCAGGATCTGCGGCAAGGTGGTTGCCTTGCCCTGCCAGTTCACGGTGACGCGCGCCGTGGCCGCGTTCACGTTCACGCCATCGATGCCGGGCAGCGACCGCACGGCCTTTTCAATGCTGCGCGCGCAACCCGCACAGCGGATGCCCTCCACCGCGAACACCACATGCTCGTGCTCGCCGGAATCCAGCGACCAGCGCGCATGCAGGGCGTCGGCGGAACTCATCAGCCCGCGCCCTCCGGGCGGCGCGCTTCGATGTCGAGCCGCTGGAATTCACCGTCGACGCTGGCGCGCAGCGCCCAGGTGTTCGCGTCGTCGCTCAGCGCCACGCGCCAGCGGCCAGGCTGCAGGGCCAGGCAGGGTGCGCGGTACACACTGCTTTCCACGCGGGATAACGTGACAGCCCGGTCAAACCGGGTCTGGCTACCGCTGGTCAGCCTCAGCTGCAGGGCGTTGGGTTCGTCGTGGGCGCCAGCCACGCGCACGGTACACACGCCACCGGCAATTTCGAGTGCCGCACTCACGCCCATGCGAGCGGCGTTGCGAGCGCGCTCGAAATCAGAATCCAGACGCTCACCTTCCCAGTGGTAGATCTCCGGCAGCGCGCGGTCGGCGCTCTCATCCACATCAGCCAGAACACGGGGTTTCGTTTGAGCGGTGACATCTCTACCTCGCCGGCGCGAGAAAACGCGCCTCTGTTTCAACGGTGACATCGGGGTCGTCGAGCGACCGCAGTGTGAATACGATGGTCTCTGCGCCGAGCGGCTCATAGGCTGCGCGGCGCACGCGCAGGGGCAGGGAGTAGACGGAGCCCGAAGGCACCAGGTACTCGGTTTGCTTCGCGATGAGTGTCAGCGGTGAACCGCCGCGCGCTTCCAGCACCGCAGCGCCACGGCCACCACGAAGCCCGCGGTCAAGGCAGCCAGAATCAGGCCATAGATGAGAGTGCGTGGCCGCAGCACCTTCGTGGGCTTGTGTTCCAGAGCGTGCTGGGTGGTGTAGCGGATCAGGCCACGAGGTGAACCCATCTTGTCCATGACGTCATCGCAGACATCGATGCAGGCGGCGCAGGCGATGCATTCGATCTGCAGGCCCTTGCGGATGTCGATGCCCGTGGGGCACACCTGCACGCACAGCGTGCAATCGATGCAGTCGCCTTTGCCCTGCGCGCGCGGGTCGGTGCCGCGGCGGCGCGCGCCACGAGGCTCCCCGCGCTTTTCGTCATAGGTGATCACCAGGGTGTCGCGATCGAACATCGCGCTCTGGAAGCGCGCGTATGGACACATGTACTTGCACACCTGCTCCCGCAGATAGCCCGCGTTGCCATAAGTGGCAAAGCCATAGAACAGGATCCAGAAGGTTTCCCACGGGCCGAGCGAGAAGGACAGCACCTCGCCCGCCAGCGTGTGGATAGGCGTGAAGAACCCTACGAACGTGAACCCCGTCCAGAGCGCAAACGTGACCCAGAGAAACTGCTTGAGCGATTTGCGGCCGAGCTTGCGGGCCGACCACGGCGCCTTGTCGAGCTTGACGCGCGCCGCACGATCGCCTTCGGCCAGGCGTTCCATCCACAGGAAGGTCTCGGTCCACACGGTCTGCGGGCAGGCATAGCCGCACCACAGCCGCCCGCCGATGGCCGTGAAGAAGAACAGCGCCAACGCCGCGATGATCAGCAGCCAGGTGAGGAAGATGAAATCCTGCGGCCAGAACACCAGGCCCAGGATGAAGAACTTGCGCGCCGGCAGATCGAACAGAACGGCCTGGCGGTCGTCCCATTGCAGCCAGGGCAACAGGTAGAAGATGCCCAGCAGCACCCACACCGACAGCGTACGCAGGCGTGCGAACCGCCCCTGCACTTCGCGTGGATAGACCTTGGCCTCCGCCAGGTACAGCGAATCCCCGGCGGTGCGTTCGACGGCGGCCATCTCAGCGCTCCCGCCGGCCGGCGAGTTGCCAGCACAAGGCGGCGGCGATCAGGCCGATCAGCCAGAAGAAGAAAAAGCCGACGGCGTAGACGTGCAGGCGATCGGTCCACCAGGCCGGAGTTTCCCCCGCCGCGATGGCCAGGGGGTCCAGCAGTGCAAAGCACAGCATGGTGGCCAGCGCGGCGGCGAGAAACGCGCTCCAGACGATCACGCCCAACGCGCGACCGCGGGTGCCGAGTTCACTGTCCGGCGGCGACATCGGCCAGCGCCGCGCGCGGCGCCTCCGGCTTGCTGAGCGACAACACGTAGGCAGCCAGTAGTTTGACCCGTGTCTCGCCGAGGCGCGACAGGTGTTCGGGCATGGTGCCGGTGCGCCCGTGCGTGATGCTGTCGCGGACGGAGGTGAGCGCACCGCCGTGCAGCCAGACGCCGTCGGTGAGGTTGGGCGTGCCCATCTCGGGCTTGCCACGCGCGTCGACGCCGTGGCAGACCGAGCACAGTTCCGTGTATTTCACGGCGCCGGCGCGTTTGTCGCCGGCAAGGTCGCGGCCTTGCAGCGAATACAGATAGGCCAGCATGTCCTCCACGCCGCGTGCACCCAGCGCCTCGCCCCAGCCCGGCATCACGCCGGCGCGGCCATTGGCAATGGTCGCGAGCACGAGGTCGGGTTCGCCACCCCAGAGCCAGTCGCGGTCGGTGAGATTGGGGAAGCCCGGGGCCCCGCCGCCATCGGACCCGTGACAGGTGGCGCAATTGTTGAGGAACAGGTTGCGGCCGATGTTCAGCGCGGCCCGATCGTCCGAGAGCGCCACCACGTCGCGAGCCGCGTACGGCGCGAGCGTCTGCTCGATGCGGGCGGCATTGGCGCGCGCCGCGGCATCGTGTTCCGTCGCGGACGACCAGCCCAGCGTTCCCTTGGCAGAACCCAGGCCCGGATACAGCGCCAGGTACACGCCACCGAAAGCGACGGTGATGATGAACAGCCACAGCCACCAGCGCGGCAGCGGATTGTTCAGCTCGCGCAGGTCTTCATCCCAGACGTGGCCCGTGGTTTCGGTGGTGACGCTGGCTTCACCGCGCGAACGACGTGTCCACCACAGCAGCCAGAGCGCGCCGCCGATGTTGGCCAGCGTGAGGACAATGATGAAAAGGCTGTGTGAAAGCGTCATTGCGGGCCCCTCTTGTCCTGGGGTTCATCTTCCAGTGGTAATCGGGCGGCGGCGTCGAACGAGGACTTGCGGCGTTTGCTCCAGGCCCAGATGCACAGCCAGACGAACAGGCCGAGCAGCACGGCGGTGATGATTCCGCGAAACAGGTTGATGTCCATGGTTCACCAGTTCTTCGAGGCCGTGCCCAGGCCCTGTAGATAGGCCACGAGCGCGTCCAGGTCGGTCTTGCCGCGCACGGCGTCCTCGGCCCCGACGATGTCCTCGTCGGTGTACGGCACGCCGATCTTGCGCAGCGCGCGCATCTTGTCGGGCGTGCCGGCCGCATCGATGGGCGCATCCGCCAGCCAGACATAGGAAGGCATGTTCGACTCGGGCACCACGTCCCGCGGATTCAGCAGGTGCGCGCGATGCCATTCATCGCTGTAGCGGCCGCCGACTCGCGCAAGGTCCGGGCCCGTGCGCTTCGATCCAAACTGGAACGGATGGTCGTAGACACTCTCGCCAGCCACAGAGTAGTGGCCGTAGCGTTCGGTCTCGGCGCGCAGCGGGCGGATCATCTGCGAGTGGCAGTTGTAGCAACCCTCGCGCACATAGATGTCGCGCCCTTCCAGCGCCAGCGCGCCATAAGGCTTCACGCCCGGCGCCGGCGTGGTCACCTCGTTCGACAGGTACAGCGGCAGGATTTCCACCAGGCCGCCGATGCTGATCACCGCGGCGATCCAGACGCCCAGCCAGGAGACCTTCTTCTCGACTACTTCATGTGCACTGCTCATGCCGGCTCCGGAATCACGTTGACAGTCCTGGCCTCGCCCGCCATGGTCTTGGCGACGTTCACGGCCATCATGATCATTCCGCCCAACACCATGAGGCCGCCCAGCAAGCGCACGGCGTAGTACGGATACGTGGCGTTAAGCGATTCGACAAAGGAATACGTGAGCGAGCCGTCATCGTTCGTGGCGCGCCACATCAGGCCCTGCATCACGCCCGCGATCCACATGGACGCGACGTACAGCACCACGCCGATGGTGGTCGTCCAGAAATGCCAGTCGATGAGACGGATGCTCCACATCTGCGTCTTGCCGACCAGGCGCGGCAGCATGGAGTAGATGCAGGCGATGGTGATCATGGCCACCCAGCCCAGCGCACCGGAGTGCACGTGACCGATGGTCCAGTCGGTGTAATGCGAGAGCGCGTTGACGGTCTTGATGGACATCATCGGCCCTTCGAAGGTCGACATGCCGTAGAACGACAGCGCCACCACCATGAACTTGAGGATGGGATCGGTGCGCAGCTTGTGCCACGCGCCCGAGAGCGTCATGAGGCCGTTGATCATGCCGCCCCAGGAAGGCGCGAGCAGGATCAGCGAGAACACCATCCCCAATGACTGCGCCCAGTCCGGCAGCGTCGTGTAGTGCAGGTGATGCGGGCCCGCCCACATGTAGATGCTGATGAGCGCCCAGAAGTGGACGATGCTCAGCCGGTAGGAGTAGACAGGCCGCCCGGCCTGCTTGGGCACGAAGTAATACATCATGCCCAGGAAGCCGGCCGTGAGGAAAAAGCCCACCGCATTGTGTCCGTACCACCACTGCACCATGGCGTCGACGGTGCCCGCGTAGATGGAGTAACTCTTGGTCGCCGACACCGGGATCTCGGCGCTGTTCACGATGTGCAGCACCGCCACCGTGATGATGAACGCCGCGAAGAACCAGTTGGCCACGTAGATGTGCGACACCCGGCGTTTGACCAGCGTGCCGAGAAACACGATCGCGTAGCTCACCCAGACCACCGCGATCAGCAGGTCGATGGGCCACTCGAGCTCGGCGTATTCCTTGCCGCTGGTCATGCCCGCGGGCAGCGTGATGGCCGCAAGCACGATCACCGCCTGCCACCCCCAGAAAGTGAAGGCGGCGAGACGATCCGATAACAGCCGCACATGGCAGGTGCGCTGCACGACGTGATACGAGGTGGCGAACAGCGCGCTGCCACCGAAGGCGAAGATGACTGCGTTGGTGTGCAGCGGTCGCAGGCGTCCGTAGGAGAGCCAGGGGATGCCGAAGTTGAGTTCGGGCCAGTACAGCTGCGCCGCGATCAGCGCGCCAACTGCCATGCCGACGATGCCCCAGACCACGGTCATGACGGCGAATTGCTTGACGACCTTGTCGTTGTAGGTGTCCTGTCTGATGGCCTCGTTGGACGAGGTCAGGGTCGCTGGAACGGCGAGAGTTGTCATGCTTGGAACCAGGTAGAGTTGACCTGGAAATTTTCGGCGAGCCGCGCCAGGGCCGAAATACGCGCCACTACGCGCGCGATGCACCGCGCGTACGTAACCCTACGGATGCGCGCTATCGGCGCGTGACGGAGTTCTCAGCCAGATCATCACAACGACCGCGGCCAGTGTCGCGAGTATTGCGTCGATGGCCAGCATCAATGCCGGTGGCAGGAAGGCGCAGAGGATCAATGCCACGGGCAAGGTCACCGCGCAGCCCGCATGCGCCGCGACACACAGCCGCGCATGACG
>JAQSWD010000176.1 GCA_029266835.1 Steroidobacteraceae bacterium | reverse complement strand
TCGTCGACTGGAGTCACTGGCTGCCGTGCAACACCGCGCTCGCGGTGCCATGCCGCCATGCGGGGCCGCTGTTGCCGTACACGCGCGCATCGGCGAGGACAGCGGGCTGGCAGTGGCGGATCCCGACGCAGCAGCGCACGGGCAACGGGCATATCTATTGCCGGGAGTTCATGAGCGACGATGAGGCGACGTCGGTTCTGCTCGCCAATCTGGACGGCGAAGCGCTGGCCGAGCCGCGCCAGATCCGGTTCACCGCGGGCCACCGCAAGACATTCTGGTCGAAGAATTGCATCGCCATTGGTCTGGCGGCGGGATTTCTCGAGCCGCTCGAATCGACGTCCATCTACCTGATCCAGGAAGGCATCAGCCGCTTCATCTCGCTGTTCCCGGATGCCACGCTGCCGGACGTGGTCCGCGACGAATACAACCGGCACATGCGCACGGAGTTCGAGCAGGTGCGTGACTTCATCATCCTGCATTTCTCGGCGACCGAGCGCGATGACACCCCGTTCTGGAACTACTGCCGCACGATGAGTATTCCCGACACCCTGCGGCACAAGATCGAATTGTTCCGCACGGCGTCGCGCGTGTTCCGGTACGAAGAAGAATTGTTTTCGAAGCCCAGCTGGGTCGCCGTGCTCCTCGGGCAGAACGTCGTGCCCCGGCAATGCGATCCGATCGTCGCCTCGTTGCCGCATGCCATGGTGCACGAAAGTCTCGAATCCATGCGGCTGGCGATGGACGCGGCGGCAAAGGCGATGCCGACGCATGAGGAGTTCATCCGCCGGTATTGTCCGTCTGGAGTGGCTCAGTCTTGAGCGATCTGCGCATACGCGACATCGTGATCGTCGGCGGCGGCACGGCGGGGTGGATGGCGGCCGCGTGTTTCGCGCGACTCCTGAAAAGTCCTGACATCCGCATCCAGGTGATCGAGTCGGATGCGATCGGCACGGTTGGCGTGGGTGAGGCCACCATCCCGCACATCCTGTACTTCAACCGCCTGCTGGGGCTCGATGAAGACGCCTTCGTGCGCACGACCCAGGCGACGTTCAAGCTCGGCATCGAATTCGTCAACTGGGGCAGGGTAGGCCAACGTTATATCCACCCTTTCGGCGAGTACGGCGTCAACATGGAAGGACTGCACTTCCATCATTTCTGGCTGCGTCATTTGCGCTCCGGCGATGTACCGGATGTCGACGCCTACAACCTGCAGGTGCTCGCGGCGCGGGCCGGGCGGTTTCAGCGGCCCGAGATGAAGATGAAGGGTTCGCCGTTGCAGGGCATCTCGTATGCGTTCCACTTCGATGCCGGGCTCTATGCGAAGTTTCTGCGGGAGTTCTCGCTGGCGCGAGGCGTGACCCGCACCGAGGGCAAGATCACGCGGGTGCAACAGCACGCGGAGTCCGGCTTCGTCGAAAGCGTCACGCTCGAGAGCGGTCCGACCATCGCGGCGGATCTCTTCATCGACTGCTCGGGCTTTCGCGGCTTGCTCACCGAGCAGACCCTGCAGAGCGGCTACGACGACTGGGGCAGCTATCTACCCTGCGACCGGGCCATCGCGCGTGCCTGCCGGAAGGTGGGTGAGCCGACCCCCTACACGCGCGCCACGGCCAAGAGCGCCGGATGGCAATGGCGCATACCGCTTCAGTCTCGCACCGGCAATGGCCACGTGTACTGCAGCGAGTACCTCTCCGACGATGCGGCACTCGAGAGCCTCAATTCCGACCTCGATGGCGATGCGATCTCGGAGCCGAATTTCCTGCGCTTCCGCGCCGGTATCCGCAGGAAGCCCTGGAACAAGAACGTGATCGCACTGGGTCTTGCCTCGGGCTTCCTCGAGCCGCTCGAGTCGACATCGATCCATCTCGTCCAGAGTGCCATCGCACGCCTGATGGCCAATTTCCCGGACAAGTCCTTCAATCAGCCCGACATCGACTACTACAACCGGCGCACCCGTCTCGAGTGGGAACAAGTGCGGGATTTCATCGTCCTGCACTACCACGCGACCGCGCGCGACGATTCTCCGTTGTGGCGCTATTGCCGGAACATGCCGATCCCGGACTCGCTCGCGGAGCGCATCGCCATCTACCGCGAGAATGCGCGCCTGTATCGCCACGACAACGAACTGTTCAACGAGACCAGCTGGTTCGCGGTCATGCACGGGCAGAACATCGTGCCGCAGCGATACCACCCGGTCGCGGACATCCTGCCGCAGGCCGAGTTCGAGAAACGCATGGCCAAGATGGTGGAAGTGACCCGGAATTGCCTGGACGTCATGCCGACGCACCAGGAGTTCATCGATAAACATTGCAAGGCCGAGGCATGAAGATCGCCGACTGGCAGGACGTGACCGCCGAGAAGTTCCGGCAGGAGATCCTGCCATCGGGACAACCGGCCGTGTTGCGGGGCCTGGTACGCCACTGGCCGTCGGTTCAGGCCGGGCGGACCTCGCCGGTCGAGATGACCAACTACCTTCGGAAACTCTCGACCGGCGCGAACGTCAGGCTCATGACCGCGGACCCGTCCATCGACGGGCGGTTCTTTTACAACGCCGATCTCACGGGCGTGAACTTCGAAACCGCGGCGGTGCCGTTTCCGCGCGTTCTCGCGAGCCTGCTCGAGAACCTGGACGCTCCCACGCCGCCCGCGATCTATGCCGGCGCCATTTCCATTCCGGAACAGTTACCGGCGTTCGGCCAGGCCAATTCCCTGCCGCTGGTCGAGCCTTCGGTCCAACCCAAGATCTGGCTCAGCAACCGCGTCACGGTCCAGACGCACTACGACATGTCGTACAACATCGCGTGCGTGGTGGCGGGTCACCGCCGATTCACGCTGTTTCCGCCCGAGCAGCTCGCGAACATGTACATGGGCCCGCTCGAATTCACGCTGGCGGGGCCGCCCATCAGCATGGTGAGGCTGGAAGCGCCGGATCTCGTGAAGTATCCGCGCTTCACCGAGGCGCTGGCCGCCTCGCAGTACGCCGAGCTCGAACCCGGCGACGCATTGTTCATTCCGTACATGTGGTGGCATCACGTCGAGTCGCGCGACCGCTTCAACGTCCTGGTGAACTACTGGTGGGACGACATGCCCGCCTGGCAGGGCTCGCCGTTCTGGGCGCTGATGCATTCCATCCTCGCGGTGCGCAACCTGTCGCCCGAGCGACGCGAGATCTGGCGCCGAACCTTCGAGCACCTGGTGTTCTCGGGCGGTGACGAAGCGCTCGCACACCTGACCGACCGGCAGCGTGGGGTCCAGGGCAAACCCGATCCGCAGAAGGCCGAGATGATCCGCAATGCGATCGCGAAAATGATGTTGCACGGCGGCGGCTAGCAGGCTATCTACACAGTCGCTTCACCAGAGGAAACTGCGTATGGAGGGGGCGACATGAAGTCTGGCGGTATTGCCACTGGTTGGGTCCGCTTCCCGATCATCCTGTTTGCACTTGCCCAGTCCGCCCATGCGGACACCTGGCACCGCGCCGAATCGCCCAGCTTCCGCGTCTACAGCAACATCGATGCGGCCGAGACCCGGGCCTACGCCGAGCACCTCGAGGCCTTCAAATACCTGGCGGACCTGCTCCTCGGCAACAACCCGAAGGACCGGAGTTCCGCCGGCAAATTCACCATCTACCTGGTCGACAGCCGGGACCACTTCAAAACGGTCTGGCCCGCGACCGGCCCGTACGTCGCCGGCTTCTACAGGCACTGTGTCGAGGGCTCGCAGGCCTTCTCGCTGGCGCCGCAGTGGTATGGCGCGCAGATGGACTGGGGCCTACGGATCGTTTTGCACGAGTATTCGCACCACCTGATGTTCTCGCGCATGCGGCGCTTCTATCCGTCCTGGTACGTGGAGGGCTTCGCGGAGTACCTGGCCGGCACCAAGCTGCAGTACGGCTACTACCTGATGGGTGTGCGCCACGACGATCGCGCGCAGACGCTGACTGACTCGAAGAAATGGATCGACTACGACGTGATGCTCGATCCGAAGCGCTTCCTGGCGGCGGTCAAGAACAAGAAGATCGAGGTCTTCCAGTATTACGCGCAGTCGTGGATGACGGCCCACTACATGCTGACGGATTCGGCCCGGTCAAAGGCGCTGAACGACTATTTCGACCGCATCGCGCGCGGCGAGGACGGCTCGGAGGCCTTCAAGGCCGCCACCGGAATGACGGCAACGCAGCTGCGCAACGAGGTCAATTCCTATCGGCGCAAGTATTCCGCGCTGCAGGTGAAAGTACCGGAAATTCCGGATGCACCGGTCACCGTGGAGCGTCTGCCCAATGAACGAGGCGACTACCTGTTGGAGGCGGCGGCGCTGCGAGGTTGCCCGAAGAAGAAGTACGGCGAAAAGCTGGCCAAGGACCTGCGAGCGCTGAGTGCAAAGCGGCCCGGCGACGTCGGTCTGCGCCTGGAACTGAGCCGCGCGGAGCTGCTGTTCGGTGACGCGAAAGCGGCGCGCAAGGAGCTGGAGGCGCTGGTCGCGAAGGATCCGGCATCCTTCGACGCGCACTATCTACTTGGCCGCAGCTACTACCAGGACGCGGACGGGCAGACCGCCGAACACATCGACAATCGCGCCAAGGCCAGCACGCATTTCCTCGAAGCGTACAAACTGGACAAGGGTGACGCGCCGAACCTCTACTACCTGTCGGTCAGCATGGACATGGGCCTGGACGAGGACGACACCCCGTCGAAATCCGTGGTGAACGCCGGCACGGCCGCGGCGACGCTGGCGCC
>JAQSWD010000175.1 GCA_029266835.1 Steroidobacteraceae bacterium | reverse complement strand
CGCGTTCCAGCTTCACGGGACCACGTCCGCAGCGCGGACAGGAGAGGACGTCGGTCAGTGAGTCGGTTGCGGACAAGGCGCCGAATTTGGGATCAAATTCCGTCCCAGCGCAAGTGCCGGCGGTGCGGGTACCGAGCCCGCGTCGGGAGGCGCGTCACCTCATGCCACGACGGTGGCCGCGAAATATTTACCTCGAAGCTGCCGCGGCTGAAACACGGATCAGGCCGACGCGCGGCCTCGTGCCTGTGACATCCCGCATTTCCTTTTTCCACGCGGAGTTGGATACTCGGACCGCCCAAGTTGACAGTTTCAAGAAGGGGGAACTCGTGAACCGATCCGCGCTCGTGGCCTGCGCCACGGCCTTGCTTTGCTCTGGTGTCGCCGCGTCGGCTGCCACCCAGCCCATCGAAGATTTCGCCAGACGCCCGCAGATGCAAGGTGTCACCATTTCACCCGACGGCAAATTCATCGTCTTTCTTTCGGGTGCTGGCGACGAAACCGTTCTCATGACCATGGATCGCGCCGCGGCTGGCAGCGCGTTCAAGCGGGTGACTGCCT
Source organism: Steroidobacteraceae bacterium (assembly GCA_029266835.1). GTDB lineage: Bacteria > Pseudomonadota > Gammaproteobacteria > Steroidobacterales > Steroidobacteraceae > CADEED01. The sequence goes on along the minus strand of JAQSWD010000175.1, from coordinate 4,182 downwards.
CCGTTCCCGGCAAGTTCGACATCGGCTGGTGCCGGTTCGCCAGCACGAAGCGCCTGCTCTGTGGCGTGTACGGAAATCTCGTCGGCAAGAAATATGTGCAACCGCCGTACACGCGCATGTTTGCCATCGACGCGGACGGCAAGAACTACAAGTCGCTGGATCAATCGGAGCGGCAGGGAAACCTGTTCACCGCCTCTACCAGCATGCGCAACTTCGACATCAACCAGGGGCCGGTGGTCGACAAGAGCTTCAATTCCCCCACGGGCACCTGGAACAACGACGCGCCCAGCAACTCGGCCGTGGCCACCTACGCGTCGGCATTCAATCCGAGCCGCCAGGATTCGGTCATTGACTTCACCATGGGTGAAGACGACACCGTGCTGATGGAAATGGACGACGATGGCGACGGCCACAACTCCATCTTCGTGCTCAACATCAACAGCGGCAATCGCGGTGTGCGCATGCCCGCCCATCCGCCCATCCGCAACTACGTCACCGACGGCCGTGGCAATCCGCGGCTCGGCTGGGGCATGGAAGGCGTGACGCCCAGCTACTTCGCTCGGCTCGATGGCGATTCCGACTGGCGCAAACTCGGCGCGACGCAGATCTATACCGAGGCCAACCGGCTGCGCCCCATCGCCATGGCATGGGCCACGAACTCGGCGTACGCCATGGGCAACTACGCGGGTCGCGACGCACTCTGGTCCATCGACCTCACCGACAAGACCGAACCCAAGCTGCTCTTCAATCACGCGCTGGTGGACGTGGGTGAACCCATTCTTCGCAGCGACCGCAGCCTGCTCGGTGTGCGCTACGACGTCGAGCGCCCGTACGTCTGGTACTCGGATGAAACGCTGCGGGCGCTGGTCGAACGTCTCGAGCGCCTGTATCCCGGGCGCGTCCACGACATCGTCGACAGCTCCGAGGACGCGAAGATCCTCGTGATCCGCCAATCCAGCGACGTGGACCTGGGCACGTACTACCTCTACGACCGGGACAAGGACAAACTATCGAAGCTGGGTACGGCTTATCCCGAACTCGACCAGGGTTCGCTGGGCACGATGACCAACATCGTCTACAAGGCCACCGACGGCACCGAGATCCCGGGTTATCTCACCGTGCCCACCGGCGCGCAGAAGAAGAACCTGCCCCTGATCGTCATGCCGCACGACGGCCCGATAGCGCGCGACTCGTGGGAATTCTCGTTCCTGCGCAACTTCCTGGCCAATCGTGGCTACGCGGTGCTGCAGATGAACTATCGCGGTTCCTCGGGCTTCGGCCTCAACTGGCGCACCAGCGCGCACCAGGACTGGGGCGGCCGCACCTGGTCCGACATCCATGACGCCACGCGCTGGGCGGTGGCCGAGGGCATCGCCGATCCGAAGCGGGTGTGCATCCTGGGCTGGGGCTTCGGCGGCTATTCCGCCTTGCTGGGCGCGGCTCGCAACGGTGAGACCTACAAGTGCGCCGTGAGCATCAATGGCATCGCCGACCTGGAGATGCAGATCAACCATGGCATCGTCACGGGCGACAAGGAAATTCGCCGCTTCCAGATCGGTGCCGATGCGGAGAAGCTCAAGCGCGACTCACCGGTGCAACTGGCTTCGCAGGTCAATGTCCCGGTGCTGCTCGTGCACGGCACCAAGGACTGGCAGGTGCAGCCCGATCAAAGCAAGGCGATGGACGTGGCACTGAAGCGCAACGGGAGACAGTCGCGGCTGGTGCTCATCAAGGGCGGCACGCATGAACTCGAACGCCAGTCGGACCGGGTGCTGCTGCTGAAGGAAGTCGAGAACTTCCTCTCGGCGAACCTCCGCGCGTCGGCTAACTAACTACGGCTCCTGGCGGGCGGCGCGGCATCGATCATGCCGCGCCGCTGCAGCCACAGCGCGACTGAACCGCAGATCAGCGCCCACGCGGAGCCAACGCACCAGCCCGCCAGCACGTCGGTGGGCCAGTGCACACCCAGGTAGACGCGGCTGAGCCCGACACTCAGCGCGAGGAACACCGCCCAGCCGAGTATGTAGATCTTGATGCGCTGCTGGTCCTGCACTTCGGCCAGCACCGCGCCCAGCGTGAGATAAGTGACGGTGGCCAGCATCGAGTGGCCGCTCGGGAAACTCGCCGACGTGGCCTCCATGAGATGCGGCACGACATCGGGCCGCGAGCGATCGAACGCGGCCTTCAACGCGGAAGAGACCAGGGTGCCGCCCGCCACCGAAACGACGATGAACAGCGCTCCGCGCCACTTGCGGCTCAGGATCATGAAGCCGATGGCGGCCAGCGTGAGCAGTGTCAGTACGACGGTGCCGCCGAGACTGGTCACGTCGCGCACCATCATCTCGAACCACCCAGGTCCCCAGGGGTCGGCAGTGTCACCGGGCGCGCGCATCGCCAGCATCACCGCGCGATCGAAGGCATGTGTCTCGCCATCCGCTACTTCGTCGGCGAGCTCCGCGAAACCCAGCAGAGCGCAGCCGATCAGCAGCGCCGCCACCAGCACCCACCAGCCCTGCTCGCGCAAATTGGCGATGAGCGAGCGCACCCGCGCAGTCACGAATTCACTCATGATTGTCAGTCAGGCCTTCGATTCGGAAGACCCGGGCGCCGGCGAATGGCAGCTCGGAGTCGCCGATGTCCGGCACGCGGAAGACCACGTCGCCGCCCCGTTGACGCCAGGCGATATTGGAATGCCTGCTGCCCAGCAGGCTGATGCGTGCGCGCCCGGAAGGCCGCAGGTTCCGGATCGTGAGGTCCCCACGCGGATACCGCGGCAGGATGGCGTACAGGGTCTCGCCCTTGCGCGTGAACAGGATTTCCTTGCGCGCATCGCCGGCCGCCGGGGTCAGCGTGAGTTTCTCCACGTCGTACTGCGCGCGGTAGTTGGTCGACGTGTCCACTTCCTGTTTGCGGCCGGCGCTCCACTGCGCACCTTCGCGGAAGGTGCGCGTGCCGTACACGGCTTCGCCGTTGTGTTCGAGCCAGGCGCCCAGGTAGGCCAGGCGTTCCTGCATCACCACGGGAATGCGTCCGTCGGCCGTGGGGCCGATGTTCAGCAGCAGGTTGCCGCCGCGACTCACCGTGTCCAGCAGTGTCAGCAGCAGCTGCTGACCGGTGGCGTAGTCGGCCAGATCCTCATTGCGGTTGAAGCCATACGAATGGCCGATGCCGCGGTTTTCTTCCCAGGCATGCGATGAGCCCGGCAGGCCCGCGCCATATTCGGTGGTGTAGTAGCCGCCGTGCCGATGCCGGCTCTCGCGTCCCCAGCGGTCGTTCACCACCACTTTCTGGCCGACCGGGCTTTCGTTGTACAGCCAGGCCAGCAGCGCGGGCGCGCGCCATTGTTCGGAAGGCAGATCCCATTCGCCGTCCGAGAAAATGACGCTGGGTGAATATCGTGTCACCAGGTCCTTGAACTGCGGAAACAGGTGGCGTTGCACGTAAGCGTCGCGATCGCCGGAAAGCCAGAGCGGGTTGAACCACTCATATAAAGAGAAGTAGAAACCCATCTCGAGGCCGCGCGCGCGCACGGCGGTAGTGAGTTCACCGACCAGGTCGCGCTTCGGCCCCACGGCGACGGAGTTCCACGGCCGGCCCCAGCTGGCGTCCGCCTCGCGCGAAGGCCACAGCGCGAACCCGTCGTGATGCTTGGAGACCAGCACCACGTATTTCGCGCCGGACCGCCGCAAAGTGTCGGCCCACTTGTCCGCGTCGAAGAATTCCGCGCGGAACAAGGGCGCGAATTGCGCATAATCGAAGGCCTTGCCATCGCCCTGATAAACCCGCTCGTGAAATTCGCGCGTCTCGCGCTTGATGCGCGTGCCGTCGGCCGAAATGTCCTGGCCCGGCGGCGCCGACAATCTTTCCCAGTACCACTCCGCATATTCACCCTTGGGCGCGAACGCAGGCACCGAGTACACCCCCCAGTGAATGAAGACGCCGAACTTGGCGTCGCTCCACCACGCGGGCGTGGGCCGCTGGTCGATGGACTCCCAGGTCGCCTCGTATCGCTGTGCATTCGCGCTGGCGCACAGGCACGACAGCAGGAGCGCGCCCCAGGCCCAGGACCAGGCCCGCTCAATCCGCATGAAATACCTCGGTCATGTTGGTCCACCAATCCTCGGCTGAAGCGGTGGGCCACTTCTCCTGCATGGGTTCCATGATGGCCCACCAGCGCTGCGT
>JAQSWD010000174.1 GCA_029266835.1 Steroidobacteraceae bacterium | reverse complement strand
AGCCACTTCACTGCCGCGGCGATGTCGTTGTAGAACACACGGTAGTCGCCTTCGCCGAAAGCCAGCCGCGAGAGGTAGGCAAGCTTGGCGGTGGGGACCACGATGGCGCGCCGCAGATGCAGGCCACCCAGGTTTTCATCGAGAGCGCGCTGTGCCCAGGGCACATCCACCGGCGGCGGCACCATTTCGAGAACGTCGTACAGCACCCGGGCCCTGCCCGCATCACGTGCCAGCGCCACGACCTGCTTCTGGCATTCCTCGAGCAGCGCCACCGTGGGCTCGCCGCGGATGCGCGCAATGATCAATTCACCGCTGAGCTCGACCCACAATGATCCGTCCATGGCGTCTTATTAGACCATCGGCCGGGCTCACGCCATCAGTCATCGCCGTGAACCTATTTCTTGTCGGCCTTGCGCGGCCGTTTCCAGCCTTCGATGGTCATCTGTTTGGCACGTGTCAAGGTGAGCTGCCCATCGGGCGCATCCTTGGTGATGGTGCTACCCGCGCCCGTAGTCGCGTCCTTGCCGATACGCACCGGCGCCACCAGCATGTTGCCGGAGCCGATGAAGGCACCATCTTCGATGGTGGTGGTGGCCTTGTTCACCCCATCGTAATTGCAGGTGATGGTCCCCGCACCCACGTTCACGCCCTTGCCGATGACGGCATCGCCGAGGTACGTGAGGTGATTGGCCTTGCTGCCCTCGCCCAGGACCGTTTTCTTGAGCTCCACGAAATTGCCCACATGCGAATTCGCACCGAGTTTCGAGCCCGGGCGCACGCGCGCGTACGGACCGACGAGGCAACCCGTGCCCAGCTCACTCTGCTCGAGAACCGAATTCGGATGGATCACCGAATCCGCGCCGATGCTCACGTCGCGCAATACGACGTTCGGGCCAACCCGCACACGATCGCCCAGCGAAACCTTGCCTTCGAACATCACGTTCGGCTCGATGACGACATCGCGCCCCAGCTTGACCTCACCGCGCACGTCGATGCGCGCGGGGTCGATCACGGTGGCTCCATCGCGCATGAGCTCGCGCGCGCGCGTGGCGCGATGCAGCGCCTCGAGCTCCGCGAGCTGGGCCTTGTCGTTCACGCCCAGCACTTCCGCGAGCGTGGGCGCGATGAGAGGCGTGACCTTGATCTTGTCCTTCACCGCCATGGCGATGACGTCGGTGAGATAGTACTCACCCTGCGCGTTGGCGTTCCTGAGCTTGCCCAGCCACTTGCGCAGTAGTCTGGCCGGCACGGCCATGATGCCGCTGTTGCCTTCGCGGATCTTCTGCTGCGCCTTGCTGGCGTCTTTCTGTTCGACGATGGCCCGGATGGCGCCACGCTTGCGGACGATGCGGCCGTACCCGGTCGCGTCCTCGAGCATCATCGTGAGCAGGCTCATGGACTTCGCGCTGGCGGCGGCCACCAGCTGGCGCAACGTCCCGGCGTCGATCAGCGGCACATCGCCGTACAACACCAGCACCAGCTCATCGTCGGCCACGTTGGGCATGGCCTGCATGACGGCGTGGCCGGTTCCCAGCTGCTCGGCCTGCAGCGCCCAGTGAAGATCGGCGTCCTTGATGGTGGCGCGCACCACGTCACCGCCATGGCCATAGACCACGTGGATGGACGAGGGCTGCAGTACACGCGCACGGCTAACAACATGCGCGAGCAGCGGCGCTCCGGCGAGTGGCTGCAGGACCTTGGGCAAATCGGATTTCATTCGCTTGCCTTGACCGGCAGCGAGTATGACGACGGCGAGTTTCATTCGGCCGGCAGTGTAACGGGTTGTACGCCACCCGGGCGAGACCGCGCACCCTCGGGACGTGCGGGTCAGAGGAAATCCGCGCAGCCGATCAGCGGCGGAACTGGCGACCGGTCGCGTTGTAGGGGTCGCTGCCGCTCACGTCCATCGCCGACAGGTCGTTCGAGCCGAGCAGCGTGTCCATGACATTGCGCCTGGTCTTCGGAATGTCGCGCGTCTTCCGGGGGCGCGCGAGGCTGGGGAGAACGCCTTCGCCGATCTTGTCGCCGTGGGGCGTCGCGGCGGCGGTCCAGTCGACCTGGTTGTCTTTTCCGGGGTTCATGCGGGAAATATACGCCCGGCATTCACCCGGCTGCAGGTCTGCGGTCGGCCCTGGCCGGCCGTTCGTCGGCAGCCTCGCCAGCCGTCGGCCGCTAGCTACCGCTCGTCCGGCGAGATCCACGTTGCCGGGTGCGGCACCCCGCGCGGGTCAGGCCTTCTCTTCCATCAGCGCGTGGATCTTGTTGAGGGTGGCCCAGTTGCGCGTGGTGCCGATGTCCTTGAGGTCCGTGAGCAGGGCCTCTGCCACCTTGCTTTCGAGGATGCCATTCGCGCACCACAGGTAGGCGGCATGTCTGCCCACGTGCATGCGTTCCTCTCCCCAGCTGCGACCGGCAAACTTTTTCAGCGCGGCAATTGCCTTGGTGTCGTTGGCCATGGCGACCAGCAGCCGCGAATGATCGGTCGCGACATCGGCCAGTGCGTTGTCCGCAATCGCGCCCGCCACGTCGCGTTGCGACTTCACGATGACCAGGGCGTCCACGCCCAGCTTGTTCGCAACCTCGGCTCGAATACGCCGTGCCAGCTTGTCAGCGGGCGTGGCATCGGCGGTGAACACGGCATTGCCGGAGTTCAGCAAGGTGCGCACCTGGGAGTAGCCGAGCTTTTCCAGCAGCGTGCGCAGGTCGGCCATGGCGATGCGTTTTGCCTTGCCGACATTGATTCCGCGGAACAGGGCAACGTAACGGGGCATGCGCGATTCAGGCCTCGAAGTCCGCCACGGCCTGAACGAGAGAAGCGCGAATCGTGGCGTCGTCTGCCGGTGGATCCAGGAACACGCGATAGGCCTTGACCGCCAGCACCGCGATCTCGCTGGGACGCGAAGGCACGTGACCGCCGGCAAAACGCACGGGATGCTGGCGAAGGTAACGCGCGGCGGCGGCCACGGCCCGTTGTTCCATCTGGTCCTCCGCCGCAGGGAAGGAGAAGCGCCAGCGCGCGACTCGCTCGTTGATCTCCGTCCTGCCTTCGCCCGCGTTCATCTCCGCGGCCGCGTATACGCGGCAGTCGTAACTCCGGCAGGTCTCGGGGCGGTCCGGGTAGATAGAGCACTCGCGACCCACGAGCATGCGGCAGTGCCCGCCGGGCTGAAAGCCCAGCAGCCTGCTGCCCGGGTCGCCGGGCGGGCCGGGCTCGAGGTTGGCGACACCGATGCGTTCCAGGGCCGCGGTCTCATTCGCGCGCACCTTCACGTAGTAGGAGGAAGTGCAGCAGCCGCGGCAATTGCCACAAGCCACATCCATGCCACCGCGACCGCCGAGCGCGGCGCGCATGTCGCGCAACCATTGAGAGAAGTCGCCGGCCGGTAGCGGCGCGGCGTCGGAATGCTTCATGCGGCAATGCTCTCGCGGGAAGACGGCGGGCGCAATCACCGGGCGGATTCGGCGGCGTCCGACATCGGCTTCACACCCTGTTGTCGTGGCGCGAATCGAGCCAGGCCAGCGCGGCGGCCTCACTGGTGAACACGTCGCCGGACACGCCGCGATTCTGCGCCATGAGCACGCCTATCTTCTGCGGGTCGATGAGCTCGGCGCGTGCCACCAGCGCCACGTGCAGGCGCGGCCCCGCGCTCTCGGCCCATTTCACGGCCAGCGCGTGACGCGCGAAAATGGTCGGCGGTGTCATGCCGGTGAGGGCGTTGGTGCTGATCAGCAGGCCGGCAAGCTCGAGCGAGCGGGCGAGACGCATGGCCTCGGCCACCATGTCGACGGCCAGCTCGAAGCTGACCTTGCCGGTGGGCCGATAGTAGCCACGCCGGCCGAGTACTTCGAAATTGGCTAACTTTTCCATGGGCACGGCCGAAACTATGCCGCGCGAGACCCGCGGACGCACCCTGGATTGATTCCGGAACGCGGAGGCCTTCTGCGAGCCCCCTCCTGGAAGGAGGTTCTACCGCGGCGCGATGGTCTCGCTACTTGATCTTGCGCAGCTTCTGGATGAGCTTGATCTGCTCGTTCATGCGCACCAGCTCCTTGAGAGCTTCGGCTTGCTCGAGCTTGTCGGTGGCGCCACGCAGCGCATCTTCGGCGCGCTGCTTGGCGGCAAGCGCCGCGGCCTCGTCGAGATCCTTGGCGCGCAGCGCGGTATCCGCGAGCACGGTGATCTTGTTCGGCTGGATTTCCAGGGCGCCACCGCCGACGAAGAAATGCTGCTCGGCGCCATCGGGCGTCTGCACGCGCACTTCGCCGGCCTTGAGCAGGGTCAGCAGCGGCGCGTGACGCGGCGCGATGCCCAGCTCGCCCTGGCTGCCGGGCGCGAACACCATGGACGCGGCGCCGGAGAAGATCTCTCCCTCGGCGCTGACGATGTCGACGTGTACGGTATTCGCTGCTGCGGTTGCCATTGTGGTGCCCTAGCTACTTAGTTCAGCGTCTTGGCCTTCTCGACCGCTTCTTCGATCGAGCCGACCATGTAGAACGCCTGCTCCGGCAGGTGGTCGTAGTCACCGGCCAGGATGCCCTTGAAGCCGCGGATGGTGTCGGCCAGCGGGACGATCTTGCCGTCCTGCCCCGTGAACACCTTGGCGACGTTGAACGGCTGCGACAGGAAGCTGCGCACCTTGCGGGCGCGGAACACGGTCTGTTTGTCTTCTTCGCTGAGCTCGTCCATGCCGAGGATGGCGATGATGTCCTGCAGCTCCTTGTAACGCTGCAGCACGGCCTGCACGCCGCGCGC
>JAQSWD010000047.1 GCA_029266835.1 Steroidobacteraceae bacterium | reverse complement strand
CCGCTGCCGACTCGGCTCGGGAATACCTCAAAAACACCCATCCCAATCAATGGGTTGGAACGCAATTTGACGCCGCGCACTGTTTTGCGTGCCGCACGTCGCGCGGCCGAGCAGCCCTGCAACGATTCGCGTATCTTTGCGCCCCCAATCAATGGGTTCCCTGTCTTTTGAGGATTATTCGGAGCATGTCGGGCAACAAGAGCGCGCTCATCTGTGGATCGGTCGCCTACGACACCATCATGGTGTTTCCGGACCGCTTCAAGGCCCACATCCTTCCCGACAAGCTGCACATGCTGAATGTGGCGTTCCTGGTGCCCCAGATGCGTCGCGAGTTCGGCGGCTGCGCCGGCAACATCGCCTACAACCTCAAACTGCTCGGCGAGACCGGCTACCCCATGGGCGGCATCGGTCGCGACTTCCAGCCGTACAGCGACTGGATGAAGAAGCAGGGGATGTCCGAGAAATACCTCGTGACCATCTCGGAAGAGCACTGCGCGCAGGCCTTCATCACCACGGACCTCGATTCGAATCAGATCACCGCGTTTCATCCGGGCGCGATGAACCACTCGTGGAAGATCAAGGTTCCCGCGAATGACGGCATAACCATTGGTGTTATCGCTCCCGACAGCCGCGAAGGCATGCTGCAGCACGCCGAGCAGTTCAAGGCTGCGGGCATCCCGTTCATCTTCGACCCAGGCCAGGCCATGCCGTTGTTCGCGGGCGATGACTTCAAGCGCTTCATTTCCATCTCGGACTGGCTGGCGCTGAACGATTACGAATGGGCCCTGCTGCAGGAACGCACCGGCTGGTCGGTGGCTGACGTCATGAAGCACGTGAAGGCGCTGATCGTGACGCGCGGCAGCGAAGGTTCGACCATCCATGCTGATGGCCGCACTTACGAGATTCCCTGCGCCAGGGCGACGGAAGTGCTGGATCCGACCGGGTGCGGCGACGCCTATCGCGCCGGCCTGATTCACGGCATCCTTAACGGCCTCGATTGGGAAACCACGGGTCGTATCGCTTCGCTCATGGGTGCCATCAAGATCGCCGTGCGCGGCACCCAGAACCACAGTTTCACCCTGCCCGAGTTCGCGCAGCTGTACGCGGATTCGTTTGGCAAGCCCCTGTCCATCAAGGACAAGGCGGCAAATTAAAAACCAGCGCCAATAGATAGAGGAAGATCATGTCATCCAGTTTCCTGTTCACGTCCGAGTCCGTTTCCGAAGGCCACCCGGACAAGGTCTCCGACCAGATTTCCGACGCCGTGCTCGATGCGTTGCTCACGCAGGACAAGTTCTCGCGCGTGGGCGCCGAGACGCTGTGCAATACCGGCCTCGTAGTACTCGCGGGCGAGATCACGACCAAGGCGGTCGTCGACTTCCACCAGATCACGCGCGACGTGATCAAGGGCATCGGTTACGACAACTCCGACTACGGCATCGACTACAAGGGTTGCGCCGTGCTCGTGGCCTACGACAAGCAGTCGCCCGACATCGCGCAGGGCGTGGACGAAGGCAAGGGCCTGAACCTGGAACAGGGCGCCGGCGACCAGGGCATGATGTTCGGCTATGCGTGCACCGAGACCGAGAGCCTCATGCCGCTGCCCATCTACCTGTCGCATCGCCTGGTCGAGAAGCAGGCCGAGCTGCGCAAGAACGGCAAGCTCAAGTGGCTGCGCCCCGATGCGAAGTCGCAGGTGACGGTGAAGTACGTGGACGGCAAGCCCACGGAAATCGACACCATCGTGCTGTCCACGCAGCATCACCCGGACGTCGAGCACAAGCACATCGAGCAGGCGGTGATCGAAGAGATCGTGAAGCCGGTGCTCGCGAAGGAATCCGTGCCGGTTTCCAAGAACGTCAAATACCTCATCAATCCCACCGGCCGTTTCGTGATCGGTGGTCCGCAGGGTGACTGCGGCCTGACCGGCCGCAAGATCATCGTGGACACCTACGGTGGTGCCGCTCCTCACGGTGGTGGCGCCTTCTCCGGCAAGGACCCGACGAAGGTGGACCGTTCGGCCGCGTATGCCGCGCGTTACGTGGCGAAGAACATCGTCGCCGCGGGCCTCGCGTCGAAGGCGCAGGTGCAGATCTCGTACGCCATCGGTGTCGCGCAGCCCACGTCGGTGATGGTCACCACGTTCGGCACCGGCAAGGTGTCGGACGAGCGCCTCGAGGCGCTGGTGCGCCAGCATTTCGACCTGCGCCCGAAGGGCATCGTGCAGATGCTCGACCTGCTGCGTCCCATCTACTTCAAGACGGCTGCGTACGGCCACTTCGGTCGCAACGAGCCGGAGTTCACCTGGGAAAAGACCGACAAGGCCGCGGCCCTGGCCGCCGACGCGGGAGCCCGCAAGACCGCATGAGCAAACCGGGGACAGTCCCCACAGGGACTGTCCCCCATCTTTCACAAAGGTGGTTACTTCGAGGAGCGCTGCAGCGTCGGACGACGCGAGGCTCGAGGAACCGCCGATCGATTCCAACGGCGCTCTCTAAATGGAACTAACTAGAGAGGTTCATATGAATGCTGTTGTGAAGCCCGAAGCGGGCAAAGACTACGTCATCGCCGACATCAAGCTCGCCGATTGGGGCCGCAAGGAACTCAACATCGCCGAGACCGAGATGCCGGGCCTGATGGCGATCCGCGAGGAGTACGCGAAGAGCCAGCCCTTGAAGGGCGCGCGCATCGCCGGCTCCCTGCACATGACCATCCAGACCGCCATGCTCATCGAGACGCTGCAGGCTCTCGGCGCGCAGGTGCGCTGGGCCTCGTGCAACATCTACTCGACGCAGGATCACGCCGCCGCGGCGATTGCCGTCAAGGGCACGCCGGTGTTCGCGGTGAAGGGCGAGACGCTCAAGGACTACTGGGAATACACCCACAAGATCTTCGAGTGGCCCGGCTCCGCCGACGCGCAAGCCAACATGATCCTGGACGACGGTGGCGACGCCACCTTGCTGCTGCACCTGGGCACCAAGGCCGAGAAGGACGCGAGCCTTCTCGACAACCCGACCAGCGAGGAAGAGATCGAGCTGTTCAACTCCATCAAGGCCACGCTGAAGCGCGACCCGAAGTGGTATTCCACGCGCCTCAAGCAGATCAAGGGCGTGACGGAAGAGACGACCACCGGCGTGCACCGCCTGTACGACATGCACAAGAAGGGCGAACTCGCGTTCCCCGCCATCAACGTCAACGACTCGGTCACCAAGAGCAAGTTCGACAACCTGTACGGCTGCCGTGAGTCGCTGGTGGACGCCATCAAGCGCGCCACCGACGTGATGGTCGCCGGCAAGATCGCCGTGGTCGCGGGCTACGGCGACGTGGGCAAGGGCTCGGCGCAGGCACTGCGCGCGCTGTCGGCGCAGGTGTGGGTGACGGAGATCGACCCCATCAACGCCCTGCAGGCCGCGATGGAAGGTTTCCGCGTGGTCACCATGGAATACGCGGCCGACAAGGCCGACATCTTCGTGACCGCCACCGGCAACTTCCACGTGATCACGCATGACCACATGAAGGCGATGAAGCACAACGCCATCGTGTGCAACATCGGCCACTTCGACAACGAGATCGACGTCGCGTCACTCTCGAAGTACCAGTGGGAAGAGATCAAGCCGCAGGTCGACCACGTCATTTTCCCTGACGGCAAGCGCATCATCATGCTGGCCAAGGGTCGCCTCGTGAACCTGGGTTGCGGCACGGGCCACCCCAGCTACGTGATGAGCTCCAGCTTCGCCAACCAGACCATCGCGCAGATCGAATTGTTCACGCAGACGGCGAAGTACCCGCTGGGCGTCTACGTGCTGCCGAAGCACCTGGACGAGAAGGTGGCACGCCTGCAGCTCAAGACGCTGAATGCGCAGCTCACCCGTCTCACGGAAACGCAGGCCAAGTACATCGGCGTGTCGCAGGACGGCCCGTACAAGACGGATCATTATCGTTATTGATCGATAACGTTCGATGAATCAGGGCCCCGTCATGCTTTGCATGGCGGGGCTTTTTCATATCCGACGGCGGGCAATTGTTATCATGCGCGCCCCCGAAGCAGCGCCCGGAAGCAGGCAATCCCAGTGACGGCAAACATCCTCGACGGCAAGGCGGTCGCCGCGAAGCAGCGGCAGAAGTCGGCGGTACGCGCCGCGGAGTTCAAGGCGAAGTTCGGCCGTGCGCCTGGTCTCGCGGTGGTGAAGGTCGGAGAGGACCCGGCCTCCGCGGTGTACGTGCGCAACAAGCGCAAGGCCTGCGAAGAGTGCGGCATCGAATCCTTCGCTCACGATCTGCCGGCCACCACCTCGCGTGAAGCGCTGCTGTCGCTGATCAAGATGCTCAATGCCGACGATCGCGTCGATGGCATCCTGCTGCAGTTGCCCTTGCCCAAGGGCCTCGACAGCACCGAGATCATGGACACCATCGACCCGGCCAAGGACGTGGACGGGTTTCACCCGACCAACACGGGGCTGCTGGCGCAGAAACGTCCCGGCCTCCGTCCCTGCACACCCTGGGGCGTCATCAAGCTCGCCGAGGAATACCAGCTGGATCTCGTGGGGCTTCGCGCCTGCGTGGTCGGCGCCTCCAACATCGTCGGGCGTCCGATGGCGCTGGAATTGTTGTTGGCCCGGTCCACCGTCACGGTGTGCCACACGGGCACGAAGGACCTGAAGGCCGAAGTGCAACGCGCCGACCTCGTGGTCGCGGCCGTGGGCAAGGCGGCCTACATTCCGGGCGACTGGATTCGCGACGGTGCCATCGTCATGGACGTAGGTATAAATCGCGGCGCCGACGGCAAGTTGTGCGGTGACGTGGAGTTCGCGGGAGCCTCGCAACGCGCGGCATGGATCACGCCCGTTCCCGGTGGCGTGGGCCCCATGACCATCGCGATGCTGCTTTCCAACACCGTGGACGCGGCCCTGGTCCGCGAGCAGCGGGCGCGGGCGAAGTAGGGTGTAGACTCGGGCCATGAAAGGCCCGGCCACTCCTTCCAGCCCGGCTCATCGCCGTGTCGAGATCGACACGCTGCGCGATGCGGGGCACGTGCACCGTGGCGATGCCATCGCCGTCGAAGAACCGCTCGAGATCCGGCTGCTGCGCGAACATGAGCGCCCGGAAAACTCCAACGGCGGTACCGGTCGCTCCGTCTCCATCACCATGCGTACTCCCGGCAATGATGTCGAACTGGCGCTGGGTTTCCTCTACGGTGAAGGCATCCTCCGCGAGCCGCGCGACGTGATCGACGCGCGGTCCTGCGGTCCGTCCGGAAACGTCTTGCGCGTGACGGTCCGCGCCGATCTGCCACTGGACATCAAGCGCCTCGAACGCAATTTCTACACCACGTCGAGTTGTGGGGTCTGCGGCAAGGCTTCCATAGACGCCGTCACCGCATCGCTGGGTCTGCGCACGGTGACCGGCAACCTGCTGGTGGACGAATCGGTGCTGCGCACCTTGCCGGACACTTTGCGCGAAGCGCAGTCGGGTTTCGCCGAAACCGGCGGCATGCATGCCGTGGGCCTGTTCGACACGGACGGCGAACTCATCGCCAGCTACGAGGACGTCGGCCGCCACAACGCCATGGACAAACTGGTGGGCGCGTCGTTTCTCGGCGGCAAGTTGCCCTGGACCGAACGCATCCTTCTGCTGTCCGGGCGCGCCAGTTTCGAACTGGTACAAAAGGCCATGATGGCGAACGCGCCGGTGGTCGCCGCGATCGGCGCGCCCTCGACGCTGGCGCTGGAGCTGGCGCATTCGGCCGGCATCACGCTGATTGCCTTCCTGCGTGATCACGGCTGCAACGTCTACTGTCATCCCGAACGCGTGCGGCCCAGCGAGCGTCGGCGTGAACAGTGAGGCGCGGGCCTGCGTCGAAGAGGCCCTGAGAACACTGGGCGGAAAACCCGGCCCGCTACTCGAAATCCTGCACGTCATCCAGGATGGCCTGGGACACGTACCCCCCGAAGCCGTACCGCTGATCGCGGAGTCGCTGAATCTTTCGCGGGCGGAAGTGCACGGAGTGATTTCCTTCTATCACCATTTTCGCGCCTCACCACCCGGGCGCTGCGTGAAACGCGGGCCGATGGCAGCGCCACCCTCGAAGCCGTGTACTGCCTGGGCAATTGCGCGTTGGCGCCATCAGTCGTGATCGGTGGCCGGCTGCATGGGCGCTGCGCGCCGCGAGAGGTGGGCCCGCTCATCGACTCCTGGAGCGTGCCTTGACGGGGGCACCCGTCAGATTGTTCGTGCCCGGTGATTCCGGCGCGGTCTCGGTCGGCGCGGATACGGTGGCCCGCGATCTCGCCATCGAATGCCGCCGGCGGGGCATCGACGCGCAGATCGTGCGCACGGGTTCACGCGGCATGTATTGGCTGGAGCCGCTGGTCGAAGTGCAGACCCCGGAAGGTCGCGTGGGTTATGGCCCGGTGAAAGCCGGCGACATTCCGCGGCTGCTGGATGCGGGCATGCTCGAGGGCGCGGTCGACGACCTGCGGCTCGGAGACGTCGACAGACATCCGTGGATGCGCAGCCAGCAGCGACTGACGGGCGCGCGCCTGGGCCTGGTCGACCCTCAGGACATCGACGACTATCTATCGCACGGTGGCTACCTCGGCCTCGAAGCCGCGCTGAGCCTGTCGCCGCGGGAAATCGTGCAGCGGATCACCGACTCGGGATTACGCGGGCGCGGCGGCGCGGCGTTCCCCACCGGCATCAAGTGGAATACGGTTCTCGAACAACCAGCGGCGCAGAAGTACATCGCCTGCAATGCGGACGAAGGCGACTCGGGCACGTTCGCCGACCGGATGCTCATGGAAGGCGACCCGTTCGCGCTCATCGAGGGCATGACCATCGCGGGCATCGCCGTCGGTGCGACGCAGGGCTATATCTACCTGCGTATCGAATATCCACACGCGGCGCGCACGCTGGAGGCCGCGCTCGAGCAGGCGCGCGAGCGCGGCTACCTGGGCGATGACGTGCTGGGCAGCGGCAAGACTTTCGACATCGAGGTGCGCAGGGGTGCGGGCGCATACATCTGCGGCGAAGAGACTTCGATGCTGGAAAGCCTGCAGGGCAGGCGAGGCGAAGTGCGCGTTCGGCCACCCTTGCCGGCCATCAAGGGGCTGTTCGACCGGCCCACCGTGGTCAACAACGTGGTGACGCTGGCCACTGTCCCCGTGATCCTGGCGCGCGGCGCCGAATTTTATCGCGACTTCGGCATGGGCAGGTCGCGCGGCACCGTGATGCTGCAACTCGCCGGCAACGTCAAGCATGGCGGGCTCGTGGAATGCGGATTCGGGCTCACCGTGCGCGAGCTGGTGCATCGGTACGGCGGCGGCACCGCGACGGGCAGGCCCGTGCGCGCGGTGCAGATCGGCGGGCCTCTCGGCGCCTATCTACCAGCCTCCCGGTTCGATACGCCGCTGGAATACGAGGCGCTGGCAGCCATGGACGCCTTGCTGGGGCACGGCGGGGTGGTGGTGTTCGACGACAGCGTCGACATGGCTGATATGGCGCGCCATGCGTTCGCATTCTGCGCGCTCGAGTCCTGTGGAAAGTGCACACCTTGCCGGATAGGCTCGACGCGCGGCGTGCAACTCCTCGATCGCCTGGTCACGAGCCCGGACGGCGCGCGTGCCGCTGACAAGGCACTCATCGAAGAACTCTGCGACACCATGGCGGAAGGCTCGTTGTGCGGCCTGGGCGGCATGACACCGTTCCCGGTGCGCAGCGCGTTGCGGCACTTCCCCGAGGATTTCTGAATGCACGCGCACGATCACCACGATCTCGGAACTCCCGCGGTAAAGGGCGAACCCGTGACGCTGGAGATCGATGGCGTGAGCATCACGGTGCCTGCGGGAACATCAGTCATTCGCGCCGCGGCATTGGCGCATCGTGACATCCCCAGGCTCTGCGCCACGGACACGCTCAAGTCCTTCGGTTCCTGTCGCCTCTGCCTGGTGCACATCGAAGGACGCAAGGGCACCCCGGCTTCCTGCACGACGGAAGTCGTGCCCGGCATGAAGGTGCACACGCAAAGCGAGCAGCTCGAGCGCCTGCGCCGGAACGTGCTCGAGCTGTATGTCTCCGAACACCCGATGGGCAGCTGCCCCGCGAGCGCCGGCTGTGAACTCGAGTCGCTGGCGGCGCAGCATGGCATCCGCGAATCGCGCTACGCAGTCGGCACCACGGCGCGCGCCGCGCACATGCCGGCGGCCGTGGATGCCAGTAATCCGTACTTCGTCGCCGACGACAGCCTGTGCATCGTCTGCTCCCGCTGCGTGCGTGCCTGCGAAGACCAGCAGGGCACGTTCGCGCTCACCATCGAGGGACGCGGCCTGGAATCGCGGGTGGCGGCTTCACAGCGGCAGCCGTTCTTCGAATCCGAGTGTGTGTCCTGCGGGGCCTGCGTGGAAGCCTGCCCGACGGGCGCGTTGCTCGAGAAGTCCGTCATCGCCGTGGACCAACTACCCGAGCGCTCGGTCAGGACCACCTGCGCGTATTGCGGAGTCGGCTGTTCACTGATCGCGGAAGTCAGCGCGGACGCGGTGACGCGCATGGTTCCCGACCGCGCTGGCCGCGCCAACCAGGGACATGCCTGCGTCAAGGGGCGCTTCGCCTACGGCTATGCCACGCATGGCGACCGCGTGACCCGCCCCCTGATCCGCGAGCGCATCACAGACGAATGGCGGGAAGTGAGCTGGGACGAAGCAATTTCGCACGCGGCCGCGGAGTTCAAGCGCATCCAGGCAAAATACGGCCGCGACTCCATCGGCGGCATCACCTCATCCCGCTGCACCAACGAGGAAACTTTCCTCGTGCAGAAGCTGGTGCGCGCGGCGTTCGGCAACAACAACGTGGACACCTGCGCGCGCGTCTGTCATTCGCCAACGGGATACGGCCTCAAGCACACGCTGGGCGAGTCCGCGGGCACGCAGGAGTTCGTGTCGGTGCAGCAGGCGGACGTCATCATGGTGATCGGCGCGAGCCCTACCGAAGCGCACCCGGTCTTCGCTTCGCAGATGAAGCGCCGGTTGCGTGCGGGCGCAAAGCTCATCGTGGTGGATCCACGCGCCATCGCGCTGGTGAAATCACCGCACGTGGCTGCCGACTATCACCTGCGGCTGTTGCCCGGTACCAATGTCGCCGTGATCAACGCGCTGGCGCACGTGGTGGTCACCGAGGGCCTCACCAGGGACGACTACATCGCCGATCGTTGCGAGCGCGAGTCGTACGAGAAGTGGCGGGCGTTCATTTCGGACCCGAAGAACTCGCCCGAGGCAGTGGAGACGGTGACCGGAGTTCCCGCCGCGCTGGTCCGCGGCGCCGCACGCCTGTACGCGCGCGGGCCGAACAGCGCCATCTACTATGGCCTCGGCGTCACCGAGCACAGCCAGGGCACGACCATGGTCATGGGAATCGCAAACCTCGCGATGGCCACGGGCAACCTGGGTCGCGAGGGAGTGGGCGTCAGCCCGCTGCGCGGTCAGAACAACGTGCAGGGTTCCTGCGACATGGGCTCGTTCCCGCATGAGTTCAGCGGTTACCGTCACGTGTCCGACGATGCCACCCGCGGGCTGTTCGAATCGATGTGGAAAGTGCAGCTGGGGTCGGAGCCCGGGCTGCGCATTCCCAACATGTTCGAGGCCGCGCTGGATGGCTCGTTCAAGGGCCTGTACATCCAGGGCGAGGATTTCGCGCAGTCGGACCCGAACACGGCGCATGTCACCGCGGCGTTGTCGGCCATGGAATGCATCGTCATCCAGGACATCTTCCACAACGAGACGGCGAAATTCGCGCACGTCTTCCTGCCCGGCTCCTCCTTCCTCGAGAAGGACGGCACCTTCACCAACGCCGAGCGGCGCATCTCGCGAGTGCGGAAGGTCATCGAGCCCCTGGCCGGATTTGCCGACTGGCAGGTCACGATGCGCCTGTCGAATGCGCTGGGATACGCCATGGACTACTCGCACCCGTCGCAAATCATGGACGAGATCGCCGCGCTCACTCCCACATTCACCGGGGTGAGCTACGAGAAGCTCGATCGCCTTGGCTCCATCCAGTGGCCCTGCAACGATGCGGCTCCGCAGGGCACACCCACCATGCACGTGGATCAGTTCGTGCGTGGCAAGGGCAAGTTCCATGTCACGGCATACGTACCGACTCGCGAAAGAACCTCGGCAAAATATCCGCTGCTGCTGACCACCGGCCGCGTACTCACACAATACAACGTGGGCGCGCAGACTCGCCGCACGGCCAATCTCGCCTGGCACAGCGAGGATCGCCTCGAGCTCCATCCGCACGATGCCGAAGCCCGTGGCATCGAGCATGGCGACTGGGTGGGTGTCACCAGCCGCGCCGGGGACACCGTTTTGCGGGTGGAAATCACGGATCGAGTCGCGCCGGGCGTGGTGTACACCACGTTCCATTTCCCGGAGTCCGGCGCCAACCTCATCACCACCGAAAATTCGGACTGGGCCACGAACTGTCCCGAGTACAAGGTGACCGCCGTCCAGGTGGTCAAGGTTGCGCAGCCGCGGGCCTGGCAACGCCGCCGGCAGGAGGCTGCACCGGCCGAACCCGCGGTGTCGCCGAACTGATGGACGTGCAGCGACTGGTGGCGATGGCCAACGACATCGCGGCCTTCTTCGATGCCGAGTCGGGTAACGCCGCGCCTGAAGGTGTTCGCAACCACCTGAGCAAATTCTGGGAGCCGCGCATGCGCCGCGAGATCATCGAACACCTGCGCAAGGGCGGAGAGGGGCTGTGTCCCACGGCCAGCGCGGCCATCGAGAAACTCGCGGCCGATCCTTCGGTGTCATAGCCCGCGGCTATGATTTTCAGGCCGTCGACGCTCGCAAGGGCGGGCGCGCCCTGTCAGTATTGCCACCCATGATTCCAGGTCTCGCGGCGAAGATCGCCGCCCGGCAATTCGTCATCACCGGTGAGCTCACGCCTCCCAAGGGCACCGATCTTTCCAAGTTGTTTGCGACGGCCGAACTGCTGCGCGGCGTGGCCGATGCCGTCAATGTCACCGAGTCGCCGCGTGCGCGCATGTCGATGGACGCCCGCGCCGTATCGTGGCTGTTGCAGGAACGCGGCATCGAGGCCGTGGTGCAGATCACCAGCCGCGATCGCAATCGAATCGCGGTGCAGGCGGATTTGTTAGGCGCCGCGGCCATGGGTCTGCGCAATTTCGTATTCATGGGCGGCGATTCTCCCGCCGGCGGCGATCATCCGGATGCCAAGCCCGTGTTCGACCTCACCGCGTCGGGGTTGCTGGCGGCCGCCGAGGCGCTGCGCAATGGCAAGGATTTCGCGGGCAATGCACTCACCGGCACGCCGGATCTTTTTCTCGGCGCCACCTGCAATCCGGGCGCGCCGAACTTCGACGCCGAAGTCGAGAACACGCGCCGCAAGATCGACGCGGGCGCCAGGATGTTGCAGACCCAGGCCGTGTTCGAACCGGCGTCGTTGCGGCGCTTCATCGACGTGGTGAAGCCCGATGGAGTCGCCATCCTCGCCGGCATCATTCCGTTGAAATCGGAGCGCACGGCGCCCTGGCTGCACGCGAATCTGCCGGGAGTTGTCGTGCCCCCAGACATGGTGGCCGCCATGCAGAATGCGGGCGCCGCGGGCAGGGCGGCCCAGGAATGCGTGGCGCTGGCCGCGCGTGTGATTGGCGATATCAAGGATCTCTGCCAGGGCCTGCACATCATGGCCATCGGCCTAGAGGCAGAAGTGCCGACCATCCTGCGCGCCGCGGGTGTGCGTTAGAGAATATCGTCCTCGCCGGACTTGCCACCCTCGTCTTCCCAGCGGTTCACTTCCCAGACTTCCTCGCGGCTGAACTTCAGCCGCACGCCGGCGCCACCGCCATTCTCGGCGATGAACACCACGCCCGCCGCTTCCAGCGCCGCGCGCAGCCTTCGCCGCGTGGTTTCGTCGGCGGCGCGAAATCGTTTCTCGAAATCCGCGATGGTCTGCAGGTCGATGGCGGCCGACTGCGACAGTTGCGCCTGCGACCAGTCGATGAGCGCGCGACCGGCTCGGCATTGGGCCGCGGTCAACGCGGTCGGGGACGTCATGAGGTGGCTCGACATTAGCCACCGTATAACGCGCTGCCAAATGCGGAGCAAGCGGAACGGGGTCGCGTGTCTCTCGACCCATGGGGGGAATATGTGCCGTCGCGCGTCTCGTACTAGACTGCAATCCAGTCCAACCCAGGGGTGCCCGATGCGTTACAGAAAGTTAGGCAATACCGGCCTGATCGTGTCCGAGATGTGTCTGGGCGCCATGACCTTCGGCAGTGGCGACGGCATGTGGGCAACGGTGGCCGGCGTCAACCAGGACGGTGTCACCGATCTCATCAAGTCGGCGTTCGACAAGGGCATCAACTTCATCGACACGGCCGACTTCTATTCGAACGGCCGTTCGGAAGTGGTCACCGGCAATTCGTTGAAGCAGCTCGGCCTGGCGCGTGACCAGTACGTGCTGGCCACCAAGGTGCTGCTGCGCATGGGGCCGGGCCACAACCAGATAGGCCTTTCGCGTTACCACATCATGGAGAACATCAACGCGAGCCTGAAGCGGCTGCAGGTGGATCACATCGATCTCTACCAGATTCATGGCCGTGATCCGTTCACCCCGCTGGAAGAGACCCTGGACGCGCTGGATGACTGCGTGCGCGCCGGCAAGGTGCGATACATCGGCCTCTGCAATCTCTCGGCCTGGGAGATCATGAAATCGCAATGGATCTCGGATAAACGCAACCTCGCGCGTTTCGAGAGCCTGCAGATGTACTACTCGCTGGCGGGCCGCGACATCGAGCGCGAAATCGTGCCACTGGCGAAGGACCAGAACCTGGCCATCCTGCCGTGGTCACCGTTGGCCGGCGGTTTCCTGTCGGGCAAGTATTCGCGCGAGAACGAGAAGCCCGATGGCGCGCGCCGCGCCAAGCTGGATTTCCCGCCGGTGGAGCGCGAGCGGCTGTGGCGCATCCTGGACGTGCTGCGTCCCATCGCGGCTGACAACCTGGTGTCCGTGGCGCAGGTCGCGCTGGCCTGGCTACTGGCGCGGCCGCATGTCACCTCCGTGATCATCGGCGCCAAGAACACGGAGCAGCTGCTCGACAATATCGCGGCCACGGAGCTCCGACTCAGCGCCGAACAACTCGCCGCCATCGACGAGGCCTCGAAGCTGCCGAACGAATACCCGCAGTGGATGTTGGAGCGACAGTCGGCGGACCGGTTGGAACAGGTGCAGGCCGGATAGCCGCGCAGAGGGCAATCGTCTTACAGACAGCGGGTTAGCGGCCTGACAACCTGCGTCGCGATGCGGCGCATGGTTCTTGTCATCACCCTCGTGGGCGCGATCGCGCTCGGTATTGGGCTCTGGTATCTGTATCGGTTTCCCTATTTCCCCGCGGCGCGTTTTCCCGACGCGTCCGAACAAGCCATCTCCCGCTTTACGTCGTTCGAAGAGCCGGCGCGTGCGCAGTACGAAGCGCTGGCGGGGTATTTCCTGGAAGGGTTCATCACTTACGCGACGCCCGGCCGCGCACGTGCCCGCTATCCTGGCCTGGCGGCTGGCGGAGCGACCACCGTGGAACAGGAGATGGAAGGATTCGCGCGCATCGCGCCGCTGGCGGCCGTGTGGGTGAAGTCACGAGGAAAAGAGCGCCTGCAGTTGCCGTCGGGCACGAACCTGGATGTCGCGGAGTTGCTGCGCACCGCGGTGCTGTCGGGTACAGATCCACGTTCGGTCGAATATTGGGGTGAAGTACCGGAACGCGACCAGCGCATCGCCGAGGCAGCCGACGTGGCGCTGGCGTTGTGGATTTCGCGTGAGACGGTCTGGAAGTCGCTGTCGGCGGAAGAACGCGAGCAGATCGTCCGCTGGTTGCTGCAGGTGAATGGGAAGGTGATCGCCGACAACAACTGGCACCTGTTCGTGGCGCAGGTCAACGTGGCGTTGAAAGCCTTGGGCGCTTCGCATGACGAGCAGGCCATCCAGACCAACCTGGCCCGGACCATGGAGTTCTATCGCGGCGACGGCTGGTTCAGTGATGGGCCGGAGGGTCCGGTCGACTATTACAACGCCTGGGGCTTCTACTATCACATCGCCTGGATCCATCGAATGGATCCCTCGCTGCTCGTCACGGCGATGGGCGACCCGTTTGCGAAATTCAGCGCCGACCTGCTGCACCTGATGGGGCCCAAGGGCTTCCCGGTGATGGGGCGCAGCGTCTGTTATCGGTTGGCCGCCACGGCGCCGTTGGTGTTTGCCAGCCAGTACGCGCCGGCCGCCGTCAGTGCCGGCCAGGCGCGGCGCGCGCTGAATCTCAACTGGGACTATTTTCTCGAGCGCGGCGCCGCGCGCGATGGCCGTATCACGCAGGGGTTCTGTGGCGACGATCCGCGCCTGCTGGATAACTACTCCGGCGCCGCCAGTTGCCTCTGGTCCCTGCGCTCACTGATCGTCGCGCTGGATTTGCCCCCCGACGCGCCATTCTGGGCGGCCCCGGCCGAGCCCTTGCCCGTGGAAGTCGCAAATTACGAGCGGCGCATTGCCGGGGGCCTGTGGACAGTGCGCGGGATTCACGCCGACGAGGACATCGTTCTGGTCAATCGCGATCCGCTGCCGGATTCCCAGACCTCTCTGGAGAGCTTCTCGGTGTTGAGCCGGCTCAGGAGCGCGGTGCGCGGGGGAGGCGTGCGGCCCGGCAACGAGGCCGCGAAGTATCGCCGCGCCGAATACGGATCGCGGCAGCCATTTTGCGGATGCCCTTCGTGATTCTTCCGCCCTTTCGGCATCCATGATAGCGTTACCGCCGCTCGAGGGGGCCCCACAACTCTGATCCGCGACCGACGCCGTGTCGGCGGGCAGAATGCGTCCCCGCAGGCCATCTCCGCAGCGAGGACAGATGTATCTAGGCATCGATATCGGCACGTCCAGTGTCAAAGCCGTCATCGTCGACGATAAAGACACCGTGGTGGAGCAGGCCTCTGCTCCGCTGAATGTTTCCCGTCCGAATCCGGGCTGGTCTGAACAGAATCCCGGCGACTGGTGGACCGCGACCTGCGCGGCCGTCAAGGCATTGCCGGCCGGGGAGCGCAAAGCGGTCAAGGCCGTCGGCCTGTCGGGCCAGATGCACGGCGCCACGCTTCTCGACGCCAACGACAAGCCCTTGCGTCCCGCCATCCTGTGGAATGACGGCCGCAGCGAGAAGCAATGCGTCACGCTCGAGAAGGCGGAGCCGCGCTCGCGCGAGATCACTGGCAACATCGCCATGCCCGGCTTCACCGCGCCCAAGCTCGTCTGGGTTCGCGAGAACGAAGCGGACATCTTCAAGGCCACGCGCTGTGTGCTGCTGCCCAAGGACTACGTACGCCTGCTGATGACGGGCGAGAAGGCCAGCGACTGCTCCGACGCCGCGGGCACGCTCTGGGTCGACGTGGCGAAGCGCAAATGGTCGCCGGAGATGCTGGCCGCCACGGGTCTCGACGAATCGCATATGCCCAGGCTGGTGGAAGGCACCGACGCCACGGGCATGCTTCGCAAGGAAGTCGCGGCCGATTGGGGCATGGATTCCGTGCCGGTGGCTGGCGGCGGCGGCGACAATGCCGCGGGAGCCGCGGGCATCGGCGTGGTGAAGCCGGGGGATGCGTTCCTCTCGCTGGGCACCTCGGGTGTGCTCTTCCTGGTGACGCCGAAATTCCTGCCGAATTCCGCCAAAGCCGTGCATGCGTTCTGCCACTGCCTGCCGGGCGTCTGGCACCAGATGAGCGTGATGCTTTCGGCCGCCTCGTGCATCGACTGGGCCGTGAAGCTGACTGGCGCCAAGGATGCCGCCGAACTGCTGAGCAAGGTCGAGGCGCGCGGTTCACTCGAAGGGCCCGAGATCTTCCTGCCTTATCTCTCTGGTGAACGCACGCCGCACAATGACCCGGCCGCGCGCGGCGTATTGTTCGGGCTCAACCATGACTCCGATGCCGCGGCCATCGGGCAGGCCGTCCTCGAGGGTGTGGCCTTCGCGTTCGCCGACGGCCTGGACGTGCTCATCGAAGCCGGTGCCACCATCGACAGGATTTCGGTCATCGGCGGCGGTGCGCGCTCCATGTGGTGGGGCGGGGTGCTGGCCGCCGCGCTCAAGCGCCCGCTGATCTACCGTGACGGCTCCGAAGTGGGCCCCGCATTCGGTGCGGCGCGCCTTGCCCGGATAGCCAAGACAGGGGAACGGGCGGAGGATGTCTGCCGTCCACCTCCTGTGCGCGTCGTCATCGAGCCCAACGCGCGGGATATCGAGCAGCTGGCGCCGAAACGCCAGTGCTTTTCCAAGATTTATCAGGACCTTAAGCCAAGATTCCGAGGAGTTTGATCATGTCGACCGCAACGCCCCTTCCGACCTCCTATTTCGGCTCCGTGCCCACTATCAAATATGAAGGTCCGAAATCCGACAATCCGCTGGCCTTCCGCTACTACAACAAGGACCAGGTGGTCCTCGGCAAGCGCATGGAAGATCACCTGCGCCCCGCGGTCTGCTACTGGCATTCCTTCGCGTGGAACGGCAACGACATCTTTGGCTCCGGCACGTTCGATCGCCCGTGGAACGCGGGCGTGATGGACCAGGCTGCGGCCTGGCAGAAGATGGACGCGGCCTTCGACTTCTTCACGCGCCTGGGTACGCCGTTCTATGCGTTCCACGACGTGGACGCCATGCCGACGGCCAACAACATCAAGGAGCACGTCGAGAATCTCGCCAAGACCATCGACCGGCTCGAGAAGAAGCAGAACGAGACCGGCATCAAACTACTCTGGGGCACGGCCAACCTGTTCTCGCATGCGCGGTACATGGGCGGCGCCTCGACCAATCCGGATCCGGAAGTCTGGGCGTTCGCGGCCACGCAGGTGCGCCATTGCCTGGACGCCACCAAGCGTCTCGGCGGCGCCAACTACGTGCTGTGGGGCGGCCGCGAGGGCTACGACACGCTGCTCAACACCAACCTCAAGCGCGAGTTGGCCAACTTCGGCCGCTTCCTGCAGCTGGTGGTGGAGCACAAGCACAAGATCGGGTTCAAGGGCACCATCCTCATCGAGCCCAAACCACACGAGCCCACCAAGCACCAGTACGACTTCGACACCGCGACCGTGTACGGCTTCCTCAAGAAGAACGGCCTCGAGAACGAAGTGAAGGTGAACATCGAAGCCAATCACGCCACGCTCGCCGGGCACAGCTTCGATCACGAGATCGCCATGGCCGACGCGCTGGGCATCTTCGGCTCCATCGACATCAACCGCGGCGACCCGCAGAACGGCTGGGACACCGACCAGTTCCACAATGATCCGCTCGACATGACGCTGGCGATGTACCGCATCCTGAAGGCCGGCGGCTTCACCACCGGTGGCTTCAACTTCGACGCCAAGGTGCGCCGTCAGTCCATCGACCCGGCCGACATGTTCCATGGCCATGTGGGCGGCCTCGACCTGCTGGCGCGCACGCTGCTGTCGGCGGCGGCGATCATCGAGAACGGCAGCATCGACAAGTTTGTCGAGCAGCGTTACGCGAAGTGGGATGGCGACCTCGGCAAGAAGATCCATGCCCAGGGCGCGTCACTGGCGTCGATTTCCGACGCCGCGGTGGCGGGCAACATCAATCCGAAGCCGCAGTCGGGTCGCCAGGAATACCTGGAAAACCTGGTCAACCGTTTCGTCTGAGTCGTGATGGATTGGGGGCCCGGCGTCTCAGGTCTGATCGGAGGCCTGGTGGCGGCGGGCCTCTCTTATTTGTGGAGCGGACAGGTCCCGAGCGACTTCCGAGGGCGCGATGCGCAAAGCCTCATCGCCGAGTATCGGTGGCACTACCGCGCGGTGAACTTCACGTTCTTCGCCAGCCTGTGCGGCGCCATCGTCGCGTACTCCAGGGGCTGGGCGGCCAACAACGATTGGCGATTGTTCTCCACCGCGTTCGGCGGCGGAATCGTGCTGCCACTGGCGGTGTTGTACGGGTGGCTGGGCCGCGACCGGTTCGCTGACTTCTGGTTTGCTTCCTGCGCCAAGGACGATGTGCCGTTCTGGGTAGCTCGCTGGATGGTTTACCTCTGCACGGCCGCCTTCTTCGCAGGTCTCGCCGGGTATCTCCGGAGCGCGTTGTAGCCGCATACGTATGCATGGCGCGCGGGACTCGTGCGCTGAAGTACAGTCGCCCTCTCATCCAGGGGGAGGACCGATGCGGCGAATCATTGTGTGCGGATTGCTGTCGTCCTTGGCTTGCGCCGCCATTGGCGCGGATGCTCCCCGGGGTTACACGACACGGTTGCCCGAGGACGAAGTGATGTACTTCGTGTTGCCGGATCGCTTCGAGAACGGCGACCCTGCGAATGATCGCGGCGGACTCGCGGGCGACCGCCTAACCACCGGCTTCGACCCCACGCACAAGGGCTTCTATCACGGAGGCGACCTCGAAGGGCTGACGGCGCGCCTCGACTACATCCAGGGCATGGGTGCCACCGCCATCTGGCTGGGGCCCATCTACAAGAACAAGCCCGTGCAGGGCCCTCCGGGCGAGGAGTCCGCGGGATACCACGGTTACTGGATCACCGACTTCACGCGTGTCGATCCGCATTTCGGCGAGGAGGCCGACATGCGCGCCTTCGTGGATGCGGCGCATGCGCGCGGCATGAAGGTGTACCTCGACATCATCACCAACCACACCGCGGACGTGATCCAGTATCGCGAATGCGTGGGCACGCCCTGTGCGTATCGGTCCAGGGCGGACTATCCCTACTCGCGACGCGGTGGAGTGAAAGGCGCGCCTATCAACGCGGGGTTCCTGGGCGACGGCGTTCGCAGCAGCGCCAACTTCGCCTTGCTCAAGGATGCCGACTACGCGTACACGCCATTCGTGCCGCCCGCCGAAGCCGATGTGAAAGTGCCGGCGTGGCTCAACGATCTCAGGCTCTATCACAACCGCGGCAATTCGGATTTCTGGGGCGAGAGCTCGCTGCATGGCGACTTCGTCGGTCTCGACGATCTGCTCACCGAAAATCCGCGCGTGGTGCAGGGCTTCATCGATATCTACGGGGCCTGGATCGAGAAATACCGCATAGATGGATTCCGCATCGACACCGCGCGGCACGTGAATCCGGAATTCTGGCAATCGTTCGTGCCGGCCATGCTGAATCGTGCACGTGCGCTGGGCATTCCGAACTTCCACATCTTCGGTGAAGTGGCCGCCGACGGCGTGGACGTGGCACAGCTTGCCCGTCACACGCGCGCCGACAAACTACCCACCGTGCTCGACTTCGGGTTCGCGGGAGCGGTCAGGGAACTTTTGGGCAAGGACGCCGGAACTTCCGTGCTGGCCCGCCTGTACGAGGACGACGTTCTCTACGAAGGAGGCGCGATCACCGGCCTGCGCCTGCCGACGTTCACCGGCAATCACGACTTCGGCCGGCTGGCCTGGATGATCCGCGACGCGAATCCGGACATGGGCGACGACGAATTGGCCCAGCGCGTGATGCTGGGCAACGCCATGATGTTCCTGCTAAGGGGCGTGCCAGTGGTCTATTCGGGCGATGAGCAGGGGTTCATCGGGCATGGCGTGGACCAGGCGGCGCGCCAGGACCTGTTCGCCAGCCAGGTAGCGAGCTACAACGACCAGGTGCTGCTCGGCACCAGCGACACCACCCGCGTGGCCAATTTCAACCGCCAGCACCCGATGTACGCGCAGGTCGCCGGACTCGCGAAACTGCGCCATGAATACATGGCACTGCGGCGAGGGAGGCAGGTGGTGCGCGCCCATGGCAGGACGCCGGGCCTGTTCGCGGTGTCGCGCATCGGCAATGACGGCCGCGAAATCGTCATCGCGTTCAACACGTCGAAGTCGGCGCTGATGGCGAATGTCGAGGTGGAAGTTGGGACGCGCGTGTTCAAGACCGTGCGTGGCCCATGCCCGGTGAGCACCAGCGCACCCGGCAGCGTGGAGATCAAACTACTGCCGTTGAGCTACGTGGTCTGCGTGGGTGCGCAATGAATCGCGGGGTCAAGCGGGTAGCCGCCGCCCTGGGCTTCACCTGGCTCGCGCTGTTCGCAGCGTCCGCCAATGCGCAGATCTCCCAGGCGCCTGAGGAGCCGCAGCGGCCTGCGGCGGCCGAGGTCCGCTCGCCCGACGGTCGGCTGCGCGTTGCCATCCGCGTCGATGGCGAAGGCCGGCCGGAGTATTCGATCTCGCGCGGTGACGCGCGCATCGTCGATTGGTCACGGCTGGGGTTCATCCTGGGCGACAAGCCAAAGCTGGAGCGCAACTTCGAACTGGCTGGTCATGAGCAATCGAGCTTCGACGACACCTGGGCACTGCCCTGGGGTGAGCGCCGGAGCGTGCGAAATCACGGCAATCAGATGAGGGTGGCGCTGCGCGAAAAGAGCAATGATAGCCGCACACTCAGTGTGGTGTTCCGCGTCTTCGATCATGGCGTGGGTTTCCGCTACGAATTCGCGGATCAGCCCGCGCTGAAGCAGGTGAACATCGTCGAGGAGCTCACCGAGTTCGCCATCGCCGAACCCGCGACCGCGTGGTGGATCCCGGGCGGCGAATGGAATCGCTACGAATACCTTTACCAGCGTACGCCGCTGGCCGAAGTATCGCAGGCGCACACGCCCATCACGATGCGCACGGCCAGCGGGTTGCACCTGGCCATCCATGAAGCCGCGTTGGTCGATTACGCCGGCATGTGGGTGAGGCGTGTGACAGGGCAACGGCTCAAGGCCCAGTTGTCGCCATCGACGGCGGGCGTCGTGGTGCGACGTCAGGCTCCGTTCACGACCCCTTGGCGCACCATCCAGATCACGGAATCCGCCGCGAAGCTGTACGAGTCGTCGGACCTGATCCTGAATCTCAACGAGCCTAACAAGCTGGGCGACGTCTCGTGGGTGAAGCCCTTCAAGTACGTGGGCATCTGGTGGAGCATGCACCTGGGCACGCACACCTGGGCGTCGGGCGCGAAACATGGAGCGACGACGGCTGAAACGAAACGCTACATCGACTTCGCGGCGAAACACGGCTTCCGCGGCGTGCTGGTCGAAGGCTGGAACGTGGGATGGGATGGCGACTGGTTCGCGAACGGCTGGGACTTCGATTTCACGAAGGCCTATCCCGACTTCGACCTCGAGGGGCTGGCGAAGTACGCGAAATCGAAAGGCGTGCGGCTCATCGGACACCACGAGACCGGCGGCAACATCGTCGTCTACGAGAAGCAATTGCCGGCCGCGCTGGACCTGTACGCGCGGCTGGGCATCGATGCGGTGAAGACCGGCTACGTGGCCGATGCCGGTGGTGTGCGCGCGCCCGGTGACGACGGGCAGGTTCATTTCGAGTGGCACGACGGCCAGGTGCAGGCACGACATCACCTGCGCGTGGTCGAGGAGGCCGCGCGCCGGCGCATCACCATCAACGCGCATGAGCCCATCAAGGACACGGGCTTGCGCCGCACGTACCCCAACTGGGTGGCGCGCGAGGGCGCGCGCGGCATGGAATACAACGCCTGGGGTGATCCGGTGAATCCGCCCGAACACGAGGTGAACCTGGTGTTCACGCGCATGCTGTCGGGGCCCATGGATTTCACGCCGGGGGTGTTGAGTCTCGAAGGCGCGGGCGGACGGCGTATCCTGTCTACCGAGGCCAAACAGCTGGCGCTGTACGTGGTGTTGTACAGCCCCATCCAGATGGCGGCGGACCTGCCCGAGAACTACGCGAAGCACCTGAAAGCCTTCCAGTTCATCAAGGATGTGCCCGTGGACTGGGCACAGACACGCGTCCTCAACGGCGAGGTGGGGGACTTCGTCACGATCGCGCGCAAGGATCGCCACAGCGACGACTGGTACCTCGGCGCGATCACCGATGAGGAGCCGCGCCTATTGAGCGTGCCGCTGGATTTCCTGGACGAGGGACGGCGCTACCACGCCACTATCTACCGTGACGGCCCGAAAGCCGGATACCAGGGTGACGGACACGATCTCCAGATCGAAACGCGCCCGGTGTCGCGCCATGACCGCCTGCAGGTCAAGCTGGCTCCGGGGGGTGGGCAAGCCATCCGGATAAGCCCGAACCCGGGCAGGCTCAAGCCGCGCGCACCGTCCAGGTCCAAGGCAAAGCCGCAACCCGAATTCGACGTGGAGTAGGCGTGAACACTTCCCCGGCTGCGAGCAGGCCGCTGCTCAGCTTCTGGCAGATCTGGAACATGTGCTTCGGGTTCATGGGAATCCAGTTCGCGTTCGGCCTGCAGAACGCCAACATGAGCCGCATCTTCCAGGCGCTCGGCGCGAACATGGACGAGATCGCCATCCTCTGGATCGCGGCGCCGTTGACCGGCCTCATCGTTCAGCCGCTGGTCGGGTATTACTCCGACCGCACGTGGAACTGGCTGGGCCGGCGCCGGCCATACTTCCTCGCGGGCGCGGTGCTGGCGTCGCTGGCGCTGATTCTCATGCCGAGGTCATCGGTGCTGTGGATGGCCGCGGGCCTGCTGTGGATCCTCGACGCCAGCATCAATATCGCGATGGAGCCGTTCCGCGCATTCGTGGGTGACAACCTCGCGCCTTCGCAGCGCCCGAAAGGTTATGCGATGCAGAGCTTTTTCATCGGCGTCGGCGCGGTGGTTGCGAGCGTGCTGCCATGGGTCTTCACTTACATGGGCGTCAGCAACGAGGGAGCCATCCCGGATTCGGTGCGCTGGTCTTTCGACGTCGGGGCGGCGGTGCTCGCCGTAGCCATGCTCTGGACCATCCTCACCACGCGCGAGTATCCGCCTGACCAGCTGCACAAGTTCGCCGATGCCACGTCGGAGGCCGCGGCCGTGCGCCCCGGCAGCGCGAGCCATGTGTATCAGCGCGGGTTGCTCTGGCTTCTCGCGGGTGCGCTGGGTGTGGTCCTGGTCTGGAAATTCGCCATCGACAAACAGGTGTACATCCTCGCGGGCATGTTTGCGTTCTGGGGTTTCGCGCTGTTGATCTACGGCGGCAAGCCGGGTGCGAGCCTGTTCTCCACGGTCATGCGCGATATCGACGACATGCCGGAGCGCATGCGTCAGCTCATT
Source organism: Steroidobacteraceae bacterium (assembly GCA_029266835.1). Taxonomy (GTDB): domain Bacteria; phylum Pseudomonadota; class Gammaproteobacteria; order Steroidobacterales; family Steroidobacteraceae; genus CADEED01. The sequence continues at coordinate 4,775 of JAQSWD010000047.1, read as the reverse complement.
CCCGTCCAGTTCTTCGCATGGCTGGGGTTGTTCGCCATGTGGATCTACACCACGCCAGCTGTCACACGCACACACTTCCTTGCGCCCGCGGTGACGGACGCCGGCTACAACGAAGGCGCGAACTGGGTGGGCGTGTTGTTCGGCGCGTACAACGGCTTCGCGGCAGTGGCCGCCATCGTGATTGCATTGCTGGTCCGGCGTATCGGCCTGGCGCGCAGTCACTGCGTGAACCTGTTGCTCGGCGCGGCGGGTCTCGCTTCGTTCGCGGTGATCCGTGACCCGGACCTGTTGCTGATCTCCATGATCGGCGTCGGGTTCGCCTGGGCGTCGATCGTCTCGCTGCCGTACGCGCTGCTGGCCGACAGTGTGCCCTCGCGGAAGATGGGCGTGTACATGGGTATCTTCAATTTCTTCATCGTGATCCCGCAGCTGATCGCCGCGGCGGCGCTGGGCGCGGTGGTGAAGGGGGTGCTTGGTGGCGAGCCCATCTACGCGCTGGTGATCGGTGGCGCGAGCTTCACCATCGCCGCGCTGTGCTCGCTGCGGGTCCGCTGAACCACGGGTTCCGACCGTTCGTCATGGAATGAAGCCGTTACCCATCCGACGGCGGCCGCGCTGGTGCGCGCCACTACACTGGTGGCGCATGAACAAGAACCTTGCTTGCTTTGTCGGGGCCGCCTTCATCGGCGTGGCATTGCGATTCGTCGTCAACCTCGAGCCGGTCTGGTGGCTGGCATGGTTCGTGCCGGGCCTGCTGCTGGCGCTGACTCTGCGCGCGGACAATTGGGTGGCGCGAGGTTGCGTCGCGCTGGCCGCGGCTATCGGCGTCACGGCCAACCTGACATTCTTCCTCAAGGTGATGCCGCTCGTGCCCGTCATCATCGTGATGGCATTGCAGGTGTTGCTGTGGATGCTGGTCATCGGCTCGGCCAGGCGCATCGTGCTGGCGTTTCAATCCGCATGGACCATGCTGGCGCTCCCATGACATTCGGCATCGCATCCATCGACGACTTCGTGTCCGCACGGGATACGCCAAGGTCGGACGAGGTCTGGCTGCGGTACCAGGCGCAAGTCGCCGCCCTGGCTTCGGAGGGCGCCAGGCTGGTTCTGCTTCCCGAGAAGATCAACGTATTGCCTACCGGGCAAGCCGAGCCTCTCAAACAGCGGCTGGCGGAAATGGCCCGCGACAACGGCGTCTGGCTGGTGGCGGGTCTAGGGGTGGACACGGGCCAGGAGCGGCGCAACGAAGCCTGGTGGTTCGCGCCCGATGGCACGCTCACCACTAACTATCTCAAGCACTTCATGGCACCGCCCGAGCGAGAATTCGTGCCAGGCGACCAGTTCCCGGTGAACCGCATCGAGGGCGCGAACTACGGCGTCGCCATCTGCAAGGACATGCATTTCGCCAGCCTCGGGCGCGACTTTGGGGCGCGTGACGCGGGAGTGATGCTGGTGCCGGCCTGGGATTTCGACGACGACGCATGGCTGGCGGCGCACATGACCAAGCTGCGCGGCGTGGAGAACGGTTACACCATCGTGCGCGCGTCGCGCAATGGGTTGTTGTCGGTGTCGGACGCCCATGGGCGCATGCTGGCGCAGACTCGCAGCGCTTCGATGCCCGGCGCCTCGCTTCTTGCCACCGTGACGGTGGGCCCGAGGGTGCCGACTATCTACACGCGCATCGGCGACGCGCTGGGCTGGCTGTGCATCGCGGGAATGCTGGTGCTGGTTCCGCTGTCGGCGATGCGCAAGCGCAAAGGTGCCCGCAAAGGTGCCGGGTGAGGATGGGGAAAGCCGCTTTCCCCATCCTCACCCGGCACCATGATCAGGCGGACTTGCGGACCACCAGGCGGGTCGGGATGACACTGTTCGACGCCGGGTCGCCGGCGATCTGACGCAGCAGCGTCTCCACCAGCAATTCGCCGGCGCGGCGGGTGTCCTGCATCACCGTGGTCAGTGGGGGGTTGCACTGGCTCGCCGCGGGAATGTCGTCGAAGCCCACGACGGAGACCTGGCGGGGAACGTCGATTCCCGATTCCTGCAACGCCCGCAGCGCGCCAATCGCGATGAGATCGCTGGCGGCGACGACGGCGTCGAACTCCACGCCGCGCAACTGCAGTTCCTTCACCGCCTGGAATCCCGACTCCTCGAGATTGATGGCGTCCACCTGCAGTCCCTGCGGTAGTGAGGTGGCCGACTCCAGGTGCGCGCGCTCGTAGCCACGGAAGCGGTCGAAGAACTCCGGGTAGTGAGTCGTCGCGTGCCCCAGGAAGGCGAGATGGCGCCGGCCCCGATCGAGCAGGTGGCGCGTCACCTCGTAACCGCCCTGGGCGTTGTCGGAGCCGATGGATACTCCCGGCTCGTCGGTCAGCACCGGCCCCCAGCGCACGAAATGCGTACCCGATTCCACCAGCTTGTCGAGTCGAGGGCGGTATTCCTCGTAGTCGCCGTAGCCCAGCAGGATGATGCCGTCGGCCTTGCGGCTGTCCTCGTAGTCCTGGCGGAAATCACCGGAGAGCTGCTGGAAGGAGATCAGCAGGTCATATCCCTGGCGCGCCGAAGCGCGCGTGATCGAGCCCAGCATCGAGAGGAAGAACGGGTTGATCTGTGAATCATCCGGCGTCGGATCCTCGAACAGCAGCAGCGCCAGCGTATTGGAGTGCTGCGACCGCAGGTTCGAGGCGTTCTTGTCGACGCGGTAGTTGAGCTGCCGTGCGATCTCCTCGATGCGCTTGCGGGTTTCGAGGCTAACCACCGGGCTGCCGCGCAGCGCGCGCGAAACCGTCGGCTGGCTGACGCCGGCCAGGAAGGCGATGTCGAAGGATGTCGGTTTTTCGGCCATGAACTGCGGCGCGCGAGCGCCACTCCCCCCACAGGAGGAGCGATCATGCTGAGGCCGTAGGATAAAAGCTACTCCAGCCCGAAAAACGCCACGCCGTGGCCCGGCAGTCGCAGAGTGGCGTCCGCAAAGCTGCCCTCGGGCAGGCCGTGTCCGGTAATGGCGGCGCCCACCTTGAGCCCGGGCAGCGCCACGCTGGCCGCGTCGCTGGAAAGATTGAACGCCACGAGGATTCCGGAGTTTCCGTCGAAGCGCCGGAACGCCAGCACCGATTCGGTGACGGCAAGGAATTCGATTTCACCGTGCAGAAGCAACGGCACGTTCTTGCGCCAGGCGAGCAACCTGCGAAACCCCTGCAGTGCCGACGATGCATCACGTTCCTGCGCCGACACGGCCAGCTCCCGATGTTGCGTCGGCACGGGCAGCCAGGGCTCGCTGGTCGTGAAGCCGGCGAGTTTGCTGTCGTCCCAGGGCATGGGGGTCCGGCATCCATCGCGGCCCTTGAAAATGGGCCAGAAGGCGATGCCGTAAGGATCCCGCAACGACTCGAACGGCAGTTCGGCTTCACCGAGGCCCAGTTCTTCGCCCTGGAAGATGCACACCGAGCCACGCAGCGCGCAGATCAGCGCCGTCAGCTGGGTCGCGAAGTGCGGCAGCGGCGTGGGATTGCGACCCCAGCGACTGACTACACGCTCCACGTCGTGGTTCGAAACCGTCCAGCAGGGCCAGGTCAGCGGCGCGCGCGCCAGCAGATTCTCCACCGTGCCGCGAACATGCGCCGGCGAACTTTCATCGCTGAGCAATTCGAAGGAATAGGCCATGTGCAGCCGCCCGGGCTGCGTGTACTCGGCCACGGTGCCGGTGGAATCGTCGGAGGAGATTTCACCGAGCGCGACCACGTCCGGATACTCGTCCAGCAGCCGGCGGATGTCCTCGACGAACGGCAGCATTTCAGGCTGCGTGTTGTTGTAATGGTGCCATTGGTAGCCGTAAGGATTGTCGGCCTTGAATCCCACCGCCTTGCGCGAGCTCTTGGGGCGCGGCGGGTTGTCGCGCAGCTGCCGGTCATGAAAGCAGAAATTGATGGCATCGAGCCGCAGGCCATCGACACCGCGATCCAGCCAGAACCTGAAATTGTCGAGCGTGGCGCGCTGGACGTCCGGATGGTGGAAGTTCAGATCGGGCTGCTCGCTCAGGAAATTGTGCAGGTAATACTGTGCGCGGCGCGGTTCCCAGGTCCAGGCCACGCCACCGAATATCGAGAGCCAGTTGTTAGGCGGCGTGCCATCCTCGCGCGCGTTGGCCCAGACGTACCAGTCGGCCTTCGGATTGTCGCGGCTCTGACGGCTTTCCTGGAACCAGGCGTGCTGGTCCGAGGTGTGGCTGGGCACCTGGTCGATGATGACCTTGAGCCCGAGCGCATGCGCGCGCGCCACGATACGGTCGAAATCGGCCAGTGTGCCGAAGATGGGATCCACGGCGCGGTAGTCGGCGATGTCATAGCCGAAGTCGGCCATCGGCGACTTGAAGAACGGCGAGATCCAGATGGCGTCGACACCCAGGCTCGCCACGTACTCCAGTTTCGAGAGGATGCCCGGAAGGTCGCCGATGCCGTCGCCGTTGGAATCGAGGAAGCTGCGCGGATAGATCTGATAGATCGTCGCGCCGCGCCACCACGGATTGGCCGGGTACGTGGCAGCGAGCTTCTTCGGGACGGAGCTCTTCAATGCGGAACTGGAGGACGTCACGCGGCGGGAGCTTACCGGAAGCGCAACGACTCACCATCGGAACCGCGGGCGCTGCATACGTATTCAACGTGAATACGTATTCAGGGTGCTGTCCGCCCCGCAGCGGAACGTCTAACATCTCCACACGCCGAAACTGGTCTTCCCCCCAAGGTGACCAGGTCCGCCAAGCCTCGCTGACTGACCCCCTC
>JAQSWD010000046.1 GCA_029266835.1 Steroidobacteraceae bacterium | reverse complement strand
CCGAGCCCTTCCAGCGTCCACAGCGCATGCAGGCGAGGGCGGGCATCGGCGGCATCGCTGGTCGCCAGCTTCACGAGCGCCGGCACCACGGACCGGTCACGACGCAGCACCAGCAGCTTCTGCGCGGTATCCCGCCACCAGCCATTCGGATGCGACAGGTGCTGCACCCATTGCGCGGGTGTCTCGTCCAGCATCCGCGGCTGCGGCCCACGCTCGAACCCTTCATGTCGCAGCCGATAAATGCGCCCGCGCCCGGTCTGCATCTCCATCTTCAGCGCATCGATCTGCTCGCGTAGATAGGAGCCCTTCTTCGTCCATTCACCCTGCTGGATGAATACATGTCGACGATGTAGAGCGTGCCGTCCGGCGCGGTGATCATGTTGACCGGCCGGAACAGCGGATCGGTCGCGCGGATGAACTCGCCGTGTTCCTTCTCATACGGATTGGCGAGACGCGTGATGCCGTCCTCGACCGTGATCGACGTGCGGCGGATCAACCGCCCCACGGGCTCGGCGAACAACAGGCTGCCGCGCAGATCCTCGGGCAGCCGGTCACCTCGGAAAATATCCTGACCGCTGGTGGCCGTGAAATGGTTGAGCGTGTTGTCAGGCCGCAGCTGCCCGGGCCCACCCTGTACGTCGGGCACGCGCGCGATCGGCCAGACGGTGCGGTACTCGCCGATCAGTTCATCGGGCGCGTCGAACTGCCCATAGATGATGTGCTGCTGAAAGTGCACGGGCCCGGTCTCGTTGCCGGCGTTGACGAACCAGACTTTGCCCCAGTCGTCCTGCGTGAGCCCCCACTGGCCGCCGTTGACGGGGATGGGCTCCTTGATCGCCTTGCCGTCGGCGCCGACGCGCAGGCGGTAGTCGTAGTAGGTGGAGTACAGGCCATTGTCCAGCGCCCACACCAGTCCATTCGGCTGGTGCTCCATGTTGCCGCCGCGCGGTCCGCCCGCGAACCACAGTGTTCTCTCGTCGGAGACGCCGTCACCATCCTTGTCACGGTAGATATGCAGATCATTGGTGTTCGTCTCGCCGATGATGATGCGGTCGTCGAGCGGCAACAGGATACGCGGGAGCAGCAGCTTGTCCGCGAACACGGTGTGCTTGTCGTAGACGCCGTCGCCGTCGGTGTCCTCATGCCGCGAGACGCGGCTGAACGGCTCCTGCTCGCCTTTCGCGTCCGCGTCCTGCATGTAGGTGCGCATCTCGGCCACGTACATGCGGCCATTGCCGTCGAAGGCCACCATCACGGGCTCGGCGATGTCGGGCTCGGTAAGTACGGGCTCGAGCCGGTAGCCGGCAGGCATCTGCATCGTGGCGATGCTGTCGGCGGGCGAGAGGGCCTTGACGAGCGGAAGCTCGGTGGCAGCGTCGGCCGAGGCCTCGGGCGTGACTTCCGGCTTCGAGCAGCCGACTAACGATACGAAGGCCGCGACTGAGAGGACTCTGATGCAATTCTGGAGCGGTTTCATGGCTCCAAGCATGCCATGGCATGCGCATGGCGTGTCGCGCGTGCTCCCTTCAGGCCTTGCGCACGGCCTCGCGCAGCTGCTCCCGGATCGGCAGATTTCGCAACCGAACACCACAAGCGGCGAATATCGCGTTCGTGAGCGCGGGCGCCGCGGTCGGGATCCCCATCTCGCCACACCCTGACGGCGACACATTCGAGGGAATGATGTGCACCTCGATGCGGTCGGGCGCCTGCGCCATCCGCAGCAGCGGATAGTCCCCGAAGTTTCTCTGCAGTACGCGTCCGCCCTCGATGGTCGTCTCCAGACTGAACGCCGTGGAGAGCCCGTCGATGGTGCCACCCTGCATCTGCGCCTCGATGCCCAGCGGATTGACCGGCTGCCCGACGTCCACCGCGCATACCACGCGATGAAAACGCAGCTCGCCATCGCGCGTCACTTCGACTTCCATCGCATGCGCCGCGTAGCCGCCGAAGGTGAAGTGCGCGGCGAGCCCGAGGCCGCGCCCGCGCGGCAGCTTGCGGCCCCAGCCGATTTCCTGCGCCACCTTCTGCAGAACGGCGCGCAGCCGGCCGGTGTTGAACTTGGGTCCGCCGTGCTGCCCGTAGTCGAACTCGCGGTCCTCTCCCAGCATGGCGAGCCGCAGCGCGAGTGGATCGCGTTTCGTCGCGTGCGCCACCTCGTCGAGAAAACTCTGGATGACAAAGGCGTTGGCGGTGTGCGCCGGCGCGCGCCAGGAACCCCGCGGGATGCCGGCCTGCACTTCTAACCATTCGACCCGCAGGTTCGGGACGAGTCGCGCGGGAAAGTCGTCCGGGTACAGCTCGGGCATCCACATTTCGTCGGGCTTCGCGTCCGCGCGGCGGTAGTGCTTGGAGGTGCTGGCGAGGCGTTGCGTCCAGCCGGTGACGCGCCCGCCCTCGTCGAGCGCGGCCGTCAGGTGGTGGTGGCCGAAGGGCCGGTAGAAGTCGTGCTGCAGGTCATCTTCGCGTGTCCAGACCAGCCGGATGGGATGACCCGTGAGCTTGGACACGAGCGCGGCCTCGGCGACGTAGTCGGAAGTCAGGCGCCGGCCGAAGCCGCCGCCCACGCGTGTCATCTCGACCTGGATGAACTCGCGCGAAATTCCCGTGACGGCGGCGACGGCGCGCGCCGCGCCGCCGGGCATCTGCACGGGCGCGACCACTCGCGCGCGATCCTTCTGCACGTGCACGAAGGCATTCTGCGGCTCGAGCGGGCAGTGCGAAACGAACGGCACGCGATAACGTGCCTCGATCACGCGCCTGGCCGAGGCACGCGCGGCGTCGAAGTCGCCGTCGTTGCGCACCACGCGTCCCTTGCCGGCGAGCAACTTCGCGCACTGCGCATCGAGACTGGCGCTGCTCTCGGCGGCGTGCGGACCCTGGCGCCATTTCACCTGCAATGCGTCGCGCCCTTTCATCGCTGACCAGGTGTCGTCGGCCACCACTGCGATGCCGGTCGCGAGATTGGCGACGATCGGTTCGCCCGGCTTCGGTCCCGGCACGACGACCACGGCGCGCACGCCGGGCACACGCTTCGCGGCCGAATCGTCGAAACTTTCGATGTCGCCGTCGAAGTAGGGGCAGCGTGCGATGACCGCGACCAGTGCTCCCGGCTCGCGCACATCGAGGCCGTAGCGCGCGCGGCCAGTGACGATGTCGGTGGCATCGACCACGCGCTGCGGGCGCCCGACGATGCGGTACTCGGCGGGCGTCTTGAGAGCCAGCGGCTCGGCGGGCAGCTGCAGAGTTGCCGCGTCGGCAATCAGTTCGCCGTAATTCGCCCGGCGCCCTTCGCGATGCAGGGCCACGCCTGCATCCGTGCTCACCTCCGCGATGTCGCAGTTCCAGCGCTTCGCGGCCGCCGCGCGCATGAGCCACCGGCCCTGCGCGCCGACCTGGCGCAGGTCAGCCCACGCATCCGGGATGCTGGTGCTGCCGCCTGCACCCTGCGGGCCCCATCGCCACGCGGGCGGGCTGCCGGGCTTGAAATCGACGCCCAGCGGTAACTGCTCCACGTCCACCTGCGACCAGGAAACGTCGAGTTCCTCGGCGAGGATCATGGGTAGCGAGGTCTTCACACCCTGGCCGATTTCCGGGCAGCGCGCGCCGATCACCACGCGATTGTCAGGCTGGATGCGCACGTAGATGCCGAGCGGGTTCGCAGGCGCTCCCGGCGGCGCATCGGCGGCAAACGCGCGGCGCGTGAGCGCGGGTACGAGCAGCAGCGCGCCGCCGGCGGTGAGACTCACCTTCAGGAATTCGCGTCGGCCGATCGACAGGTCCGCGGTGCGTGCGTTCATCGTGACCTCCTCATGCCTTCCCGGCGCGCAGCTCACGCGCGGCGCGCTCGATGGCGCGGCGCACGCGCACGTAGGTGCCGCAGCGACAGAGGTTGGTTATCGATTCGATGTCCTCGCGCTTCGGGTCGGGCACTCTCGCGAGCAGGTCCACCGCGGCAAGGATCTGGCCTGCCTGGCAATAGCCGCACTGCGCGACGTCCTCCTCGATCCATGCCTTCTGCACCGGATGCAGACCCTGGCTCCCGAGGCCTTCGATGGTCATGACGCTGCGACCCTCGAGGGACCCCACCGGGAGCACACAGGCGCGCGTGGCCTGGCCATCGACGAGCACGGTGCACGCGCCGCACAGACCCGCGCCGCACCCGTACTTCGTGCCGGTGAGCTGCGCGTGATCGCGCAGATACCACAGCACCGGCATCGTGGCGTCGCCGTCGAAGCTGCGCGCCGCGCCATTCAGGGTGAATCGGATCGCCATGGTTGCCTGCCCTCGTTCGCGCTGTTGCACGAACGATAGACCCCGACGTCGCGATCGCGCAGCCGCTCGTCGCGGCAATCGGTCAGCCTGCCGCTTGCCCCGTCGCAGCCGGGTCCGGCCGACGCCGACGTGCGCTTCGATGCGCGAGCCGGCGGCAGCAGGGATGCGCCTGGCCTATCTTTTTCTGCCCGTGGACTGCAGGTAGCGGAAGAAGTCCGAGTCCGCCTTGATCATGAGCGTGGTGTTCTCGCCGATGGCGTCGTAACTCTCGAGCGTGCGGAAGAATGCGTAGAACTCCGGGTCGGCGCCGAACGCACGTCCGTAGATGCGCGTCGCTTCGGCGTCGGCCTTGCCGATGATCTCCTGGGCCTTGCGCGCGGCTTCGGACCGGATGCCGCGCAGCTGCCGCTCCATGTCGCCCAGGATCTCCTGGCTCTTGCCTTCGCCCTCGGAGCGGAAGCGCGCCGCGATGCTCTGGCGTTCGGCGATCATGCGGTTCTCCACCTGGGCACGAACCGAATCGATGTAGTTGATGCGCTTCAGGCGCACGTCCACGAGTTCGATGCCCAGCCCCGGCATGAGGCGCGAAGCCGAGGCAAGCATCTCGCGCTCGAGCTGGCCACGTCCCTTCTGCGGCTTCTTGAGTTCGGTGTCGACGACCGCGGCCTCTTCTTCCGAGAGTTCGGAGACGTCGACGTCCCAGTCCGCGGAACGAACGATCTCCTCCAGGTTCGTGCCCGACACGATGTCGCGCGCAACCGAGTCGATGATGTCGTCGAGGCGCGTGCGTGCGCCGGCTTCATCGCGGACCGATCGCAGGAACTGCAAGGCATCGACAATGCGCCAGCGCGCCGTGGCATCCACGACGACGAATTCGCGCCCGAGCGTCGGAATCTGGCTCACGTCGCCGTCCCAAATCAGCAGGCGCTTGTCGAAGCGGCGCACTTCCTGGACGAACGGCACCTTCCAATGCAATCCGGCATCGGTGACCACCTCGCCGACCGGTTCGCCGAATTGCACGATGATGGCCTGCTCGGACTGGTCGACGACGTATGCCGAACTCGCAATGATCCAGGCGACGATGGCGACGGCGATCAGTGGTAGTGAAAATTTCATGATTACTTTCCTTCCTTGGCCGAGGCCACGGGCGCAGCGGCAGGCGGTGCGGAAGAGGCCTGGGCATTTCGCAGGTTCAGAAGCGGAACAGGCGGCACCTGGCCGTCCTGCACCACCAGCACCGAGCCCACTTTCGGCAATGCCTCGTGCAGGGCTTCCAGGTACATGCGCGTGCGCGTCACTTCCGGTGCGGCGCGATATTCACCCAGCACGGCGCTGAACCGCGCCGTTTCACCGCGCGCGCGGTTGACGCGCTCGGTCGCATAACCCTCCGCCTCGGCGATCTGTCGATTCGCCTCGCCCTCGGTGCGCGGAATGGCCTGGTTGGCCTCCTTGGTCGCCTCGTTGATCATGCGCTCGCGCTCCTGCCGTGCTTCGTTGACCTCGTTGAATGCCGGCTGCACGCGGGCGGGCGGAACGACGTCCTGCAGCTCGACCGTGATGACCTGTATGCCGTTGTCGTAGGCCTGCATCGCGCTCTGGATCTCGTCGCGCGCCGTCGCCGAGATCTCCACTCGGCCGGTGGTCAGGACCTCGCTGCCGATGCGGTTGCCGACGACGCGGCGCATGACCGACTCCGAAATGTCGTGCAGCGTGCGTTCCGGCTCTCGCATCGCATAGAGGTACTTGATCGGGTCGGAGATGCGGTACTGCACGACCCATTCCACGTCGATCATGTTCAGGTCGCCGCTGAGCATCAGCGATTCTTCGGGGTGCTCCTGTTCGCTGTAACGACTGCTCTGGTCGCGCGAGACCGACTCGGTGCGAAAGCCGAACTCCTGCTTCAGCACGCGTTCCGTCGCGACCATCCGGACATTGTCGATGCCGAACGGCAGCTTGAAATGCGGGCCCGGATCGGTGATGCCGATCACCTTGCCGAAGCGTTTGACGACCGCGCGCTCCTCGGGCTGTACGGTGTAGAACGTGCTGAACAGCGCCCAGATGGCGAGCAGGACGATCGCCGCGATGCCAATCAGGCGGAATTGCGCGGGACTTGGCATGTTGACGCCACCACCCGCCCCACGACCGGAGCCACCCCCACTACCAGGCGGACGGGCGCGCTCGTGCCAGCCCTTTCCGCCCATGTGTTTTTCAAGCCAATCTTTCGGTGTGTTCATGCTCGGGTTCCCTTTCGAATGGCGCCAGCGGAAAGACGGAGCAGGATAACCGCTAAGAGCGCATCGGGGGTCAAATACACGTGGCGGGGCAGGGCCGCGGTGAATCGGGAGGGAACTCCGCAGGACCAGCCGCGATCCATGAAGGTGAGCTGTTTGTTATCGCCAGATGCCCCAGCGGCAGGAGCGCTCGATGCAGATTGACCAACGCCGCGAACGGATAGGCCACCAGGGCAGCGCGATATCCCGCGCCAGGCAAATTGCGCTGAAGGCGCTCATCGTCATCGGCGGCGCCGTGACGCTGGTCAGCGCATTCGTATTGTCCCTGGTGTTCGTCGCCATAGGGCTGGCCTTCGTGCTGACTGTCGGCGGTTTTCTCTGGTGGCAGACACGGGAGTTGCGCAGGGACATGCGCGCACGGATGCAGGCGGCGCGCCAGCCCCCACCCACCGGCGAAGTCATCGAAGGCGAGTTCGTTTCGCGCGAGGAAACTCCGCCGCGCTGAGCCGCATTGCCTCGGCTAGCTAGTCCGGGGGTAGAATCGGCCGTCGCCGATGAGTTCGATCAGTTGGTCGCCGGCGCACGGCTCCGCGACTAGCCACGTACATTCGAGAATACGCCGCGAAGCGGCCCGCATCAGGGAAGTATTTCGCCGTCGCTTGAGGGCAATGGCGAGCCAGCGCATAGTCGCCGCATGGCGCGCGTTCTGAACGTCGTGAGCTGGGTTCTGTTAGCGGCGGGTGCAGCAGTGCTGGCTGCGCCGGCGAGCGCCTGTGCCCCGGTCGCTCCCGGCGCCTCGAGTGTCGCCGGTGCCACTCGCAGGGACGACGCGGGGCGCGCGGTCGCTCTCATCCATATCAATGGCCAGGGGCCGTTCCGCTTCATCATCGACACAGGCGCCAACCGCTCGGTGATCTCCCAGACGCTGGCCACGCGATTGGGCCTCGATCACTCCGGCGAAGGCCTGGTGCATTCGGTCGATGGTGCGGACCTCGCCAAGCTGGTGAATCTCGAATCGCTGTCGTTCGGCGCGCTTCATCTCTCGAGCGGTGAAACGCCGGTGCTGGACGGGCCGATGCTGGGCGGCGAACACGGACTGCTCGGCGTCGACGGCATGGCGGGACGCCTGCTGCACGTCGATTTCACCAAGCACTGCGTGGAGATTTACGAGGATCCCTCGCGGATGTCGACGAGAGGCTGGCTGAGCGTGCCCGCCCGCCTGCGCTTCGGCTCGATGCTGCTGGTGCAGGGCGAAATCGTCGGTGTGCGTGTCAACGTGCTGATCGACACAGGCTCCAACATCTCGCTCGCCAACCAGCGTTTTCGCGATGCGCTGCGCGGCGTCGGCGCTCGAACGATCGAGTACCGCAATGGCCACGCCTTCACCTTCGGGCGTCCCATCGTTCTCAGCCAGCGGGTCTGGACGCGCTTGCGCCTCGGCCGAACCATTGTCGACAGCGTGAACGCCTACATCGGCGATTTTCACATTTTCGATTTCTGGGGTTTGCGCGATGAGCCCACCGTGCTCATCGGCATGGACGTGCTCGCGCGTTCACGCGAAATGGCGATCGACTACGCGAAGGGCGTCGTCTATTTCCGCGAGCGGCCCCGCGGCGACTACCGGTGGGGAAACCACGAATCGGAGAGGGGTTCTTCGATCGTCGAAGCCGCTAACCGGTAGCCGCCGGGAACTCAGCCCTCCGCGCGGAGCCGGATGTCACCACCCGAGGTCCGTAACTCGATGGGCTGACCGCCGCCGTTCAGCGTTCCGTCGAGGCGTCCTTCCTTGATCACCGTGGTGGTGACGGGGATGTCCGTCTTGACGCTTCCACCGCTCGTGGACGCCGTGACATTTCCGCTGGTGCCCCGCGGCAGGGTCACTTCGACATTGCCGCCCGACGTGGTCGCGCTGATGCCGCGGTTGGCGCCGGCGAGGCTGACGCGCACGTTGCCGCCGCTGGTGTGGCCCTTGATACCGCCATCGATGTTGAGGAGACGCACGTCGCCGCCCGAGGTGTTGGCATCCACGTCACCCCGCACTTTCTCCACGTTGATCCCTCCGCCGGAGGTGCGCAGCCAGACGGTGCCGTCGAGGTTTTTCGCCGTGATGTCGCCCCCGGAGGTATTCAGCTTCACGGAGCCGGCGGTATCCCGCAGCTCGATGCTTCCGCCACCGGTTCTCACGTTGACGTCGAAGCGCCTGGGTACCGTGACCTCGATGGAAGACTCCGCGCGCCACGAACCCAGGTTGAACCAGCCGCCGCTTTTTGGCCGACGCAGGGTCGCCGTGACCTCGTTGCCGTTCTGCGTCGCGTCGAGCGTCATGTCGGCGAGGTCTTTTTCGCTGCTGCTGACCCGCATGTGGACGCTCACCTTGTTGGTGTCCGTGCTCGATACGTTCACCGAAGCCCCGTCGGCATTGACGACCAGGGATCCGCCGGGCGAAACCGTGAAGACGCGGTCGAGTGTCCGGTCGGCGGCATGGGCGGTGCCGGCTGTCAGCAATAGAAGGGCGATCGCCGAAAAGCGGGTCATGGGGGCGGCTCCAGTTGGATGGTTGATCTGTTGCTGCCCTTGAGACGCGCCAGGTGCCCGCCGGGTTGCAATGGCGTGACGGCCGTCGCAGCTCGCGGCGGATGCGGGGAAGCCTTAATGCTCCTTTCGCTATCGTCGCCCCGATGTCCAAGAAGAACCATTGGGCGGCCTGCGCATTCGCTTGCGTACTGATCGCCACCCTCCCGACGAGACTTGCCGCGCAATCATCGGCACCACCCGACGACTTCTCGCAATGGGGGCCGTACGCGCGCCTCGCGGGCCAGACCCTGAAAGACGTGAATCCGTCGGGGTTCCGCTTGCACTGGCGCTGGCAGACGCCCGGCCAGGTACTGCTGGAAGAGTGGTATGGCACCACCGCGGATTCCGACAAACCCGCGTACGTGATGACCCTCCGGCTGGGCTCACAGCCGGGCACGCTCCATCTCAAATCCTCCACCATGATGGGCAAGGAGTGGGTGGGCACGCTGCAGGACGACGGCTCGGTGAGCTTCGTCGGCAAAGGAATGCTGAAGATGCCCTACAGCGTCCGCATCGACGAGCAGGGCGATTACGTGCAGGCCGACACCAGGGGCCATATATATAGATATGCGGCGATCGTGGAGCCCTCGACGCCGGCGGCTTCGCCCGCGCCAACTCCGATTCAAGCACAGACGCCAACACCCACGCCGAGCTCGATGCCGGCGCAGACGCCAGTTGTCGTCACAGCGCCTGTGCCCGCTCCCGCACTCGCGCCTGAACCGAAGCCAGCAGCCGTAGCCGCCAGGCAGGACTCAACAGCCCCGCCGCCACCTCTCAAAGCGCCGCGCAAACTCTCCGAAGCCGACCTGGCCAGGATCACCCAGAGCGTGCAGAAGAGCAGGGCACGCAGCCTGGAACAGGCGCGTCAGAACGAATTGCAGCGTCAGGAAGCCGCGCGGCAGGCGCAGCTTCAGTACCAGGCGATGGCGGCGGCGGAAGCGCGGCGCCTGGCCGAGGAAGCCGAAGCGGATGCGGAGTTCGAAGCCGAGCGCGCTCGCAAGGCGGCGGCCTGGCAACAGCAGGCGCAGGCCAGCGAACAGGCGCTTTCCAACTCGATGGCGCGGCTGCAGAACACCACGGCGCAGATTCAGGCCCAGCAAGCCGAAGCCGCGGCGCGCCAACGCGCGCAGGCGGAAGCCGCCGATCGAGCCGAACGACAACGGCAGGTGGAACTGGTTCGCCAGGCAAACCAGCGCCAGGCAGACGAAGCGGCGCGCCTGGCCGCGCAGCAGCAGCAATACGAACAGCAGCGCGCCGACGCCCAGGCAGCCGAGCGCGCGCGAACTTCGCAGCGTGCCGACGTCGCCAGTGCGGGCCGCGCCTCGACCGACACCGACGCGAATCGCTGCGTTTCCCGCGCGGAGCTGCGCGAGAACGACACGTTCAAGGGCAACACCGCCGCCTACGTCGTCAACGGCTGCGGCACCCCGGTGGACGTCAAGATCTGCCTGATGACGGATTCGGGGTGGAAATGCGGCGTGACCTGGGGGCTCGCCGCGCAGGCCCGCTGGAGCTACTCCGCGTTCAACGCCACCAGCCGCGTATTCGTCGACGCCACGACCGCCGGAAGCGGCCGGCCGCTGGCGTCACCTAACTAGTTGTCCGCGGCCAATTCGGAGATCAAGGTGAGAAAGGGTTTGAAAGCCACACGGTGGGCAACGTTGACGGTATTCAGCGCGTGGGCCTCTGTGGCGGCTTCGGCGGCGCAGAACGCGCCTTCCGCGGACAGCGCGCAGCAGTTTCTGGCCATGCAGCTGAAGAAGGTGGCCACGCAGGTGCGGTTCGTGGATGCGGCGGGCCGCACCAACTACGTCACCGGGAAACTCACCGGCAGCGTCAAGACGATCAAGGGTGGAATCCGCAAGACCAAGGAAACTGTCGAAGCACTGCCCGAGAGGTTCGTCGAGAAGCAGTTGTCAGACGTCCGCGTCGCGGAGCTCAACGCCATCGATACGTACGGGCGCGCGAATGCCTGCACGACGCGCATCACCCAGGTGGTGTCGCCGGACTACAACGAGACCAAATCGGATGTGGGCGACGACACGCGAGCCTTCTCGTTCACGCTGACGTACACCGACCAGCAATGGACGTACGAGCCTCTCGCCAAGTTCATGACCCCCGCGCAGGTCATCGACTGGAGCAGTGTGAGGATCCATCGCAGCCCGGAGCATTACCTCACCGTGACGTCGAAGGGGCAGGCATTCCCGACCATCCACCTGACGTTTTACTCGAGCGACCCCGACCTGGCCGATCGCATCGAATATGCGATGAAGTTCCTGGCGATGAGTTGCGACGCGGGCGCCGGCACGGGCTTCTGAGCGAGCCATCAGCCGCGCGGCGCCTCCTCTACCGATCGATCGACGGTCCCAGTTCCGGCGCCAACGGCGCGAACACGAAACGCAGCCCTCGGTTGTACGACTCGATCTGGTTCCCCGCGTGCCGCTCGCCGTCGATGATGCGGAAGTCGTAGGCCAGTTTCGGATATCTGCCCGGCGCGAAGCGTTGATTCATCCGCAGGATGGGCGCAACGAAGCCGGTGGCCTCATTGCCGCCCACGGTCATGTACAGGCGGGCATTCAGGGCCTTTCCGGACTTCTTGAACTCCTCTTCGTATTTCAGCAGCCAGCCATCGCCCACCGCCACCGCGGGTGTCACCGCGATATACCCGTTGAACAGGTCGGGTCGGGTGAACATCGAGTAGAGAGTGAACAACCCGCCGAGCGATGCGCCGCCGAGCACGCGCATCTTCGGGTCCGTGCGGTATTCCTTGTCGACGAGCGGGATGAACAGCTTTTCAATGGTGTCCAGGAAATCCCTGGCGTGTCCTGAGGCGTCAGCCGCCGTGCCGAATGCCACCGGCGAGAGTTCCCAGCGGCGCAGGTCGCCGAAGTTCGGGTTCTCGCCGGCGTAGCCCATGCCCACGGTGATGAACTCGGGCGCGTACCGGTCGTAAACCAGCGGGCCGTGGATGGCCGTGATCTTCTGGAAATCCCAATAACCGTCGGTGACGTACACCACCGGGTATCGCTTGTTGGGTTCGGTCGCATAACTGGCCGGCAGGCCGATGAACAACGCGTAGTGCCGGCCAGCCGCATTCACCGGCAGTGTGCGCACTTCCGATCTCGGGATCACATAACCCGGCAATGCTGGCTTGTCCGCAGGCCATGCGGGTACCGCGGTGGCCGTCAATGCGAGCAGCAAGGCATGGAAAGACTTCATTTCGGGGGCCCCTCGTGTGTCTGGGCCGAGAGTAGGCGGAGGCGAAGCCGGCGTCGAGGTCCAATCCTATTGCCGGCCGGCGCGTCAAAAACGCACCGTGAAAACATGCGTACTTCCGCCCACCGAAATTCAAGCCGTCACCTGGCCCGTTGTGCTGCGCTGGTGCTGGCGGTCATCGCGTGGCCGTCATCGGGCAATGCAGCCGGTGGCCTCGTGCCCCAGCATTCAGAGGATCTGCGGCCGGCATTCAAACGCGCCGCGGATCGCGACACCGCGACGCTCGAGGTCAGCGCGTTCGGCCGCGACTTCCGCCTGCGTCTCTCTAACAACCCGCGCCTCGCCCGCCTGGCCGCCGGCAGTTCCGTGCAGCTTTACACAGGCACCCTCGAGGGCACTCCGGGGTCCTGGGCGCGCATCGCCATCCAGGATGGCCTGCCGCGCGGCATGATCTGGGACGGGCAGGAAATGTTCATCGTGGATGCCGCCGCCGAGGGCGTGAACTTCGGCGCGTCCGGCACGGTGATGTTCAAACTGTCGGATGCCGTGCTGGAGCAGGGCGTCACCTTCGTCGATGATGCGGTGGAGAAGCCGCGTGATGCCGCTGCGACCTATGACGCCATGATCGGCGAGTTGCGGGCCAGTACGCAGGCGCTGAAGGACGGCGTGGCCACCGAGGGCGTCGGCATTTCCATACTCGCCGACGCGGCCTTCCTGGCTCGCTACTCCAGCGAAACGCAGGCGCACGATGCGCTCCTGATGCGCATGAACAACGTGGACGGAATCTTCAGCTCGCAGCTCGGAGTGGAATTGCAAGTCGAGTCGGTGAACGTGGCCGATGAATTCACCTCGAATCTTTCAGCGACCACCGATTCGAGCGCCCTGCTCCAAAGCCTCGCGCAACTGCGCCAGGGCAATCCGGCGCTTTCCGCCACCGGTCTCACGCATCTGTTCACCGGCCGCCGGCTGGACGGCCGCAATGCGGGCATTGCGTACACCGAGGCGCTTTGCAGCCGGCGTTTTGCCGCCAGCCTCACGCTGGCCCACGACAGTGCCGCGCTCGATAGTTTGATCACCGCGCACGAGATCGGCCACGTGTTCGGCGCCCCGCACGACGGCGTGCAGCAATGCGCGACCACACCCCAGAATCAATACATCATGACGCCATCGATCTCCACGTCGGTCTCGTCCTTCTCGCAGTGCAGCCTCGATCAGATCAACGAGGTGATCGACAGTTACTCCTGCGTGGTGGCATTGCCGCCGCCCGCGCCAGCGACACCCGCTCCCCCGGATCCTCCGCCCGGTGGCTCCGACGGCGGTGGCGGCGACAAGGGAGGGGGCGGATCGCTCGACCCCGCGTTGTTGCTGCTCCTGCTCGCGCTTCAGGCCGTGCGCTTGCCCTGGCGGCCCGGCAGCATGAGACCCCGATAAGAGGCACAATGGCGCACCTTTTTTGACACCGAAGTTTTCGCCATGAAAATCGCACTCGTCATCGAGAACAGCCAGGCCGCCAAGTCCGAGATCGTCCACAACGCGTTGAAAGCCGTTGCCGAACCCGCGGGTCACAGCGTGCATCACTACGGCATGTATACCGCCGAGGACAAAGCCTCGCTGACGTATGTGATGAACGGCCTGCTCGCCGGTATCCTGCTGAACAGCAAGGCTGCGGATTTCGTGGTCACGGGCTGCGGCACCGGCATGGGCTCGATGCTGGCCTGCAATGCCATGCCCGGCGTGTTCTGCGGTCTGGTGGCTGATCCCACCGATGCCTTCCTGTTCGGCCAGATCAACGATGGCAATTGCCTGGCGATGCCTTACGCCAAGGGTTTCGGTTGGGCCGCGGAGCTCAATCTGCAGGATTGCTACCGCAAGTTGTTCGAGCACGAGCGCGGCGTGGGTTACCCCAAGGAGCGCGCGGCCATCATGGCGAAGAACCGCGGCATCCTGAAGCAACTCAAGGCCGCTTCCTGCAAGGACATGCTGACGGTGCTCAAGAGCGTCGATCAGGATCTGCTCAAGGCCGCGGTCGCGGGCGAGAAATTTCAGGAGCTGTTCTTCGCGAATTGCCAGGATGACGCCATCGCTGCGTATTTGCAGCCCCTGGTGCCCCGCGCCGCCGCTGCCTAGACAGACCCCATTTCAGGAAGCGCGCCGGCGGGGTTCGCGCAGCATTGGGACCAGGGTGGGTGATGAACCCACCTGGATCTGTCCCAGCGCCTTGAAACCTTGCCGCTGGTAGAAAGGAATGTTTCGCGGATTGCTGGATTCCAGATATGCCGGCAACCCATCTGCATCGCACCGGGCGAGCGCATGCGCCATGAGCCGGTCGCCGAGACGCTGGCCCTGGCGCGACGGGTCCACTCCGATGACAGGCAGGTACCAGTGAGGCTCGCGCGGGTGGAAACCCGCCATTTGTTCGAATACCTGCGCCAGCTCGTGCTTGATCGCGGGGTGAGCGGTGCGATCCATGAGGCCCGCCAGTGTTTCCTCGTCGGCCGAAACCCCTGGCGGCAGCCAGAGCGCCACGCCCGCGAAATCCGCGACCTCGTATGCGGTGCCCAACGCGAAGCCCTTGCTGCTGAACGCGCGAACGGCGTGGGGCATGTTCCGGCTGTACGCATCCGCGCGAGGCCACGTCCATCGCGTGGCCGGGTCGGTACTGAATGCGAGCACGACGGTGGCGTAGGCCACATCCGAGAAAGCCTGGTCGATGGTGTTAACGGAATGAGAAGGGTGGGCCGGTTGCATGGTCGGCATCCTCACTGGGACTTCAGGCGCCGGATTCTGGCAGCAGCGCGAGCGGCGTGGCTGCGTGCCGCGCAACATCCGCCTTTTTCCGACGCGAGACGCGGCCTGCGCGCGCGTCCTGGTCCTCGCTGACCCGAGACTTGAAGCACATTGACGGAAGCGCTTGCGCGGCTATTCTGGGGCCCGGGAGGGTAGTTCCATGCGCAGAGTACTAGCTACGGCGGCGACCCTGGTCCTGCTCGCCTCCGGCGAGGCACGAGCCGACTGGCACGAGGCCAGCAGCGATCACTTCGTCATCTACGCCGACGAAAGTGAAAAGGAGATCCGCAAGTACTCCGACCGGCTCGAGCGGTACTACAGCGCGATGAGCTTCGTGCTGCCGTCCAGGAAGAACAAGCCAAGCCCGTCCAATCGCGTGACCATCTACGTGGTTCGCAACGAGCGGATAGTCCGCAAGCTGTATGGCGAGGGTGACAACCGCTACCTGCAGGGCTTCTACGTGCCGCGCGCGGGGGGTTCTCTCGCCATCATCCCGCCCATCGACGTCGGCAGCGGCGGCAAGACGTCCGGATCGGAGCTCGTGTTGATGCATGAATACGCCCACCATTTCATGGCGGAGAACGCGGGCTACCTGGTGCCACGCTGGTACAGCGAGGGTTTCGCGGAATATTTCGCCACGGCGAGATTCGAATCCGACGGCGCGGTCGGCCTCGGGCTGCCGGCCCAGCATCGCGCCTATGAACTTTTCGAAGCGAAGGACGTGAGCATCGAGCGATTGCTCGATTCGAAACTCTACGCGGCGCAGAAGTCGAAGAACTACGACAACTTCTACGGCCGAAGCTGGCTGTTGTTCCACTACATGTTCACCAGCGACGATCGCCGCAAGCAGGTGGTCGACTATCTGAACAGGCTGAACCGTGGCGAGCCGGAACTCGCCTCGGCGACGGCGGCTTTCGGCGACCTCAAGGCCCTCGACAAGGCGCTGGACGACTATCTTCGTCAGCGCAAGATGCAGTACATCCGCGTGCCTCCGGATCGTCTGAAAGTGGGGCAGATCTCGGTGCGCAAACTCGACGAGGCCGAAGAGGCGAGCATGCCGATCCGCATCCGTTCAAAGCGCGGCGTGGATCGGAAGATCGCCGCCGAGGTGGTTCTCGAGGCGCGCGAAGCCGCGAAAAGGTATCCGGATGCACCGGCCGTGCAGGCGGCACTGGCGGAAGCGGAGTTCGACGCCGGCAACACCGAGGCGGCCATCCGCGCTGCCGACAAGGCGCTTGCGGTGTCGCCTGACAACATGACGGCGCTCATCCAGAAGGGTTACGCGCTCACACGCGTGGCCACGGAGACAAAGACCGAGGAGGCCTGGAAAGCGGCGCGCAAGCACTTCGTCTCGGTGAACCGGATCGAGAACGACCACCCGATACCGCTCATTTATTACTACCTGAGCTTTGTCCAGCAGGACCTCGAGCCGAGCAAGCCCGCCCTCGATGGGCTGGAGTGGGCGCTGGAGCTCGCGCCCTACGACGCGGGCGTGCGAATGATGGTGGCGGCGCGGCAGATGCAGGACAAACGCTTTCTGGAGGCGATCCACACCATCAGTCCCCTGGCTTACCACCCGCATGCGGGTGAGGACAATCCGGCCATGGCTTTGCTCGAAGCGGCGCGCGAGCAAGTCGCCGCCTCGTCGAAGAGCGAAACCGCGGCCGCTTCGAAGAGCGAGTCCGCGGCCAACTGAACGCGGAGGCCTTCTGAATGGCCAGCCTGGTGAGTGTATTCTGTCGGCCTCGAAACTCGATCCTTTCCGCATGACCCCACGCAAGCTAGGCCCCTGCGAAGTTTCCGCCGTCAGCTTCGGCTGCATGAATCTCTCCCACGCTTACGGCCCGCCGCAGCCGCGCGAAATCTCCGAGCGCGTGCTGCGCCGGGCACTCGATCTCGGCGTCACGCATTTCGACACCGCGGCCCTGTATGGCTTCGGCATGAACGAGAAGCTGGTCGGCGAGGTGCTCGCGCAACGGCCTGACAACATCGTCATCGCCAGCAAGTGCGGCTTGTTCGGCCGCGATGGCAAACGTGTGATCGACGGCCGGCCGGAATCGATCCGCGCCATCTGCGAGGAGTCGCTGCGCAATCTGCGTGCCGAGCGTATCGACCTGTACTACCTCCATCGCTGGGACCAGCGCGTTCCCATCGAGGAGTCAGTGGGCGCGATGGCAGATCTCAAGGCCGCCGGAAAGATCGGTGCGATCGGCCTGTCTGAAGTGGGTGCCGCCACTCTGCGCCGCGCGCATGCGGTGCATCCCATCGCGGCATTGCAGTCCGAGTATTCGCTTTGGACGCGCAACCCGGAGATCGCGGTGCTGGCGGAATGCCGTCGGCTCGGAATCACACTGGTCGCGTTTTCTCCACTGGGGCGAGGCTTCCTCGCTGGTGCGATACAGAGCCCCGCCGAGCTGCACGAAGCCGATATCCGGCGCACGATGCCGCGCTTCCAGGCTGCGCAGTTCGCACAGAACGCGGCGCTGCTGGCGCCGCTCGGCGCCATCGCGGCCCGCGTCGGCTGCACGCGCGCGCAACTTGCGATCGCCTGGGTGCTTGCGCAAGGGGACCACGTCATCGCGATCCCGGGTACGACGAAGGTGGCGCATCTCGACGATAACCACGGCGCTGGCGCGATCGAGCTCGATGCGGCAACACTGGCGGAGCTGGATGCCTTGTTCCGGCCGGGAAACATTGCGGGCGAGCGTTACCCGCCGGCGACGCAGGCCGAGAACGACACGGAAAATTTTTGATCGGTTGTGGGTCGAGGGGGAGGGGGCGAGATGTCGCGAGCGTTCAAGGCAGCCTGGGTAATGGCGGTACTCGCCGGCGTGTCCATCACCGCCGGTGCGCAGAATCCGAACTTTCCACCGAAGATGCTGAGCGTCCCGTTGTACGGTGACGCCGCCGTTCCCAATTCGAAGCCCGTCGCGGACGAGGAGACATCGGCCAACGGTAGTTGGATAAAAAACGTCTCCCGCCCCTTCATCCAGGTCTACAGGCCCGCCAGGGCCAAAGCCACCGGCGCCGCCGTCGTGATCTTTCCGGGTGGCGCCTACGCCGGGCTCACGTTCGATTTCGAAGGCGTCCAGCAGGCAAACTACTTCGTGGACCACGGCATCGCCGCCTTCGTGGTCAAGTACCGCATCCCCAGCGACAGGACCATGGTCGACAAATCCATGGGTCCGCTGCAGGACGCGCAACAGGCCATGCGATTCGCGCGTCAGCACGCCGCGGAGTGGGATATCGATCCGCATCGCATCGGCGCGGTGGGATTTTCAGCCGGAGGTCACGTGGCGTCCACGCTGGCCACGCACTTCGACAAGGCGTACATCGACAACCCGGATCAGCTGGTGCTGCGCCCCGACTTCCTCATTCTGGTCTACCCCGTGATCAGCATGGACGCGAAGATCAC
>JAQSWD010000173.1 GCA_029266835.1 Steroidobacteraceae bacterium | reverse complement strand
TGGGGTTGAGTGGTCACGGCCATGACGAGCGTCGTCACGACGCTCTCGCCCGGATCTCGCAGCCAGAGCACGAGCGCGGGCACCAGCAGCGCGGCGCAGATGCCGCCTATCCACGCGTGTTTGCGCGGCCGGTCGAAGGCCACCTGGGCCCGCTCGAGCAGCCATGCCGCGAGCGCTGCCAGCGTGCTCACCGCGAGTCCATAGGCGAAAATGGCGAGGATCACGAGCGCGACTTCCGGCCGCGCTTCGACAACATGTCGCGCAGCCTTTTCACATCATTGCTGCTGAGCTTCTCGTCCTCTACGAGATGCGTGAGCAGCATGGCGGTCGAACCCTTGAAGAACTTCGCGGCCATGGCCTGGAGCGCGCTGCGGCGCGCGGCATCCCGCTCGATCAATGGCGAGTAGCGATGCGCCTTTCCGTCCGCGTCGTGGGTAACGTAGCCCTTGCTTTCGAGGTTGCGCAGGATGGTGAGCACGGTGGTGTATGCCAGTTCGTCGGGTACGCGGTCCTTGACCTCGGCCACCGTGGACGGGCCAGCATCCCAGAGAACCTCCATGATTTCGGCTTCACGGTCCGCAAGGATGATTTCCACGGGCGCTCCTGCTATTTGCGTAGTACTACTCGGCTAGTAGTAAACGCCGTGCGAATGCCCGCTGTCAACTATTCGGATAGTAGGAGATGGATCCCGCGGCCCTCAGGGCCACTTTTCTTTCGCAATCAGCGTGCCGATCTCGGCGTGCGCGGCGACCAATGTCTTCACGTCCAGCGTCGACTCGCTCATGTAAACAGCCACGAAAATCGGCCGCCGATCCGGTGGATAGACCAGGCACAGGTCATTGACCGCGCCGTTCGGGCCGGTACCGGTCTTGTCGCCGGCCGGCCAGGATTTCGGAATGCCGGCGCGGACACGGTCGAGGCCCGTGCGTGACGCGGACATCCAGTCGATGAGCATGGCGCGCGAGGTCAGCGAAAGCACGTCCTGGGTGAAGATTCTGAGCAGTGAGTCGACCATGGCGCGCGGCGTGGTGGTGTCCCGCTCGTCGCCGGGCTGGTTCTCGTTGAGGTCGAGCTCGTTGCGGTCGAGACGCGTGACCTTGTCGCCGATGCTGCGCATGAACTGCGTGAAAGCGTGCGGACCACCGATGCCCGCCAGCAGCACATTGGCCGCGGCATTGTCACTGTGCACGACCACGGCCGCGCACAGCTCGGAGATGGTCATGCCGGTGGCGCCCGCCGCGAGTCTGGCCTCCACCGCGGGCGACGTGGGCTTGAGATCGGCCGTGCTGATGGCCAACGTACGCGATATCGGGAAGGCGCCGTGATCCACCTGCCACAGCAACGCGGCGGCCAGCGGTAGTTTGAACGTGGACGCCATCGCGTAGCGCGAGTCGTCGTCGTAGGCGATGCGGCGCCCGCTCTGTGAATCGAGGATGTGCACACCGAGGCGCCCGCCGATGCGCTTGTGGAGCGCCTTGAGCGCGCGCTGCGCGCCGGCGGAATGAGCCGGGGTCGCGGCGGCGGCGGCCAGCACCAGGGACAGCACTGACCGGCGCGAGACCATCAATCCTCCGCCAGCACGACGATCTTGTCGTTCTCGCCGAAGGTGTGCTTCTCGGATTTCTTCGGATTCACGTTCACGCCATAACCGCGTGTCTTGTCGTCGGCGTACTTCATGAGCCGGTAGCCGATGGCGGTTTCGCCCTTCTGCGCCGCCGCTTCCAGGACGGTGTAGAAATCGACGGTGCTGCCCAGCTTGATGTAGTCGGTCATGGGACGAATGTATATCTCGCTGCCCTCGGAACTGAATAGGACACGGAACACCTTGTCGAGGTTCTTGTTTTCCGACAGCTGCGACATCATGAGGCTGGCCAGCTTGTCGCTGACGATGAAGTCGTCGGCGCGGGCGATCTGCGCCAGCGCGCGGTTCCGGATGTCCATCATCTCGCTCACGATGCTGAGCCGCGTACCGGCCGCGTCCGCGAGATTGCGCAGGTGCAGCAGCGTGATGAGCGTCTTGGCGTCCGCCTCCTGGATGGCCAAGTCGTTGTAGCTCAGCAGGATCACGTGTTCGAACGTGGCCGCCTTGACCGCCGCCAGCGTCGCCGAATGGGTGATGTCGCCGTCGGCGAAACGCACCTTCTGGCGTTTCATGCGCTTGGCCACGCTCACCAGCGTGTCGCGCACGCCGTCCTGGCGGCAGATCACGATGGTCTCGGACCCCGGCGCCACGTAGTTGTCGAGTTCCTCGATGATGGCTTGCGCCTTGCCGTTCCAGCCCAGGATCAGGATGCGCTCGGGCGCCGACGGCAGCCGCTCGCGATTCGACAGGGCGCTGACGTCGGGCAGGCCACCGCCCGCGTCTGCACGCAGCACCAGCGTGTCGTCGTCCTCGGCGATGGCGATGACCTGGTCGCCGCTGCCGAATGCGGTGTCCATGGGCGGGTTGATCAGGCAGGCGCCGTCGTGACTCAGTATGCCCATGACCGTCGAATCCTCGTAGGCGGCGATGACCTCGCGATACGTACGGCCTGCCAGCGCGGGCTCGGCCTTGAAGTAGATTTCGGCGCCGTCGAAATCGAGTAGTTCGGTGTAGACCACCGAGAGCCCGGACTGGCGGCAGGTCTGCGCGGTGACGCGCGCGATCAGGTCTTCACCCTGGATGTAGATAGCCTCGCTGCCGCCCACCAGCGCCGCGGCCTCGAGGTTCCGCGGCTCGCGGATCTCGGCGACGATGTGATAGGGCTCTTTCTTGCGATCAGGGTTGTTGGTGACCGCGAGCACCGACTTGATCACGTGGATGTCGGGGTTTTCGACTCCCTCGGGCGCCAGCACGATGATGGAGCGTGCCGAATGCGGATCGACCACCGCGAGATCATCGAGATCCAGCGGATTGCCGCTGCGGCAGATGACGCGCGTGTTCTTCGTGCTGGCGAATTTGCCGCGGATGTCATCCTCCATCTCGATCTTGTCGCGCTCGGCAAGGATGACGATGCACGGGTCCTTCTGGTTTTCGTTCGCGATCAACAGCTCACCGATGATGGAATACACCTTGCTCGACCAGCCGAGGATGAGCGTGAACCCTTCTTCGATGACGCGCGAGCGGCCTTTGCGGAGCTCCGCGAGCCGCGCCTCGAGACCCGAGGTGATGGTGCCGATGAGGATGGATACGATGAAGATGCCGCCGATGGTGACGACCATCATGAGCGAACGCAGTTGCCACCCGCTGTCGCCGGCGATCACGCCCGGGTCCATGGTGCGAAGCATGCTTTGCCACATGCCTTCGAAGAAACCATAGGGATGTTCGTGATCCCCGGGGTCCTGGCCCACGCGCATGGCCGCGAGGATCAGCGAGGCCAGCACGACGATGGCGGTGGATAGGAGTGCCAGCCAGCCGATGATGGCAATGGTGCCCTTGGAGAGCGTGTTCTCGAATCGATAGCGCAGCTTGTCGCGCCACGTGATCTCGCGGTCAGGCATGGGGGCCGCCCCTCCCAAGGCGTCTGTCCCGGATCTTAGACAAAAATGTCATTCGTCGCGCGACCCGTCTACTCTCGCGCCATGAAGCACTTCATCCTGGTATTTCTCGCACTGCTGTCGCTGACCTCGTTCGCCGCGGATTTGCCGGCGCCGACGCGCGAACAGAAGGAAGTCATGGAGGTGACGCAGGACGCCTGCGTGGCTTTCCTGAAGGGCGATGCCGCCGCGGCCGAGAAGCTGCTGGCGCCGGAATTCACGCTGGTGAATTCGCGCGCGGTGGTGCAGTCGCGCGAGGACGTGCTGGCCGAGATCCGCGGTCGCGACCCCGTGTACACGGAGTTCCGCAATCATTCGATGAACGCGCACGTGTTCGGCGACGCCGCCATCGTGCAGGGCATCACCGTGGTGAAGGGCAAGTCGGGCGAGCAGTCCTTTGACGTGAACGTCCGGTTCACCGATACGCTGATCAGACAGAACGGCAAGTGGCGGCTGGTGGTCAGCCACGTCACGCGCATTCCCGAGTGATCGCCTGACTATTGGCTGCGCGGTCTAACGGCCACGTGGTTTGATGTCGACGCTGTCGCTCACCGGGTCATAGATGATCACGGCCTCGCGCCGCTCGAGCTGGCGCCGGACGTCGGCCACCTTGCTCTCGAACGTCGCATCGCGAGCGCCGTAGTCTGTGCCCTCGCGCAGCACGAACGATTCGAGCACCGCCCGCAGGGTCTCGGGCGGGAGTTCGGCATGCGGCACTTCGACGGGGCCGCTGTCCGCGGGTGACGGGCTTTCTTCTTCGCTCACGCCTCGATTGTGGCGTATTTCCGCACCAGCAGCGCGGCGCCGGTGAGTGCACTGGACATCGCGAGCATGATCCACTCCACGTGCTGGTCGGGCGCGGCGACGACGCGGGGCAGGTGCAGCAGCACCACGAATGAACCCATCATCGCCGCTTCGCAGCCCGCGGCCAGGCGTGCGCGGATGCCGCTCAACAATGCGAGGCCGGTCAGCAGGTGCCCAGCCCCGGTTGCCCAGGCCCAGAAGGTCTTGAAGGGAATCCAGCCGGGCCGCGAGGCCACCCGCCGTGACGAATGCGCTTTCCGCCGGCGCGTTCCACGCCCCGATGTGGGTGAAACTCATCAGGGTCGGCGGCAGATGGAACGCCACCACCCAGAGGCCGAAGAACGACGCCAGCACCAGCGCGCCGATCTTCTCGCGCCGCGCGAGTATCAACGCGCCGCCCGCCACGAGAATCGCCCCGCTGACGTAGGCCCACGGCATGGCTGGTATGAACTTGGGAACAGCCTGCCACTGCATGGCGAAGTCACCGAAGAAGATTCCCACGGCGCCCAACAGGACGGCGGCCAGGGCGTAGAGAAGCGCGTTGTAGTTCATGTAACCCCCGATGAAAGGGCTACTTTAACCACCAGCGCAGCAGCAGACTAACTAATCCGAGCGCGGCGATGCTCACGGCCCAGATGAGGGCCATCCAACCCAGCCGTCTAACTAGTGGCGCTTCTTCGGGACGCGCGCTCAAGTCGCGCCCGTGGTGCGCCATCAGGTCGCGCCCGAGGCGCGCCATCAAGTCGCCCCCGAGGCGCGCGATCAAGTCGCGCCCGAGGCGCGCGATCAATGATACCCCTCGTGCGCCACCTTGCCGCGGAACACCCAGTACGACCACGCGGTGTAGCCGAGTATCAGCGGCACCAGTATCGCCGCGCCCACCAGCATGAAGGCCTGGCTGGACGCCGGCGCCGCCGCCATCTCCAGCGTGATGCTGTTGGGAATCAGGTAGGGATACATGCTGATGCCGAGCCCCGCGAAACTCAGCGCAAATACCGTGAGCGTCAGAACGAAGGGCGCGAGCTCGTAGTCACGACGCAGGCTGCGCACGAAGCGCCACGTCAGGATGCCGATGACCAGCGGCACCTGCGCGGTGATCAGAACGCGCGGCATCGAGAACCAGCGGTCCCAGTACTCGTCACCCATGAAGGGTGTATAGGCGCTCACGGCAAGGATGCAGCCCAGCGTGATCGGCGCCCAGATGCGCATGAGGCGGCGCGCGTGTTTCTGCGTTTCGCCGTCGGTCTTCCAGTTGAGCCAGCACGCGCCCAACAAGGTGTATCCCGCGACGACGCTGAACCCGGTGAGCAGGCTGAAAGGCGTGAGCCAGTCCCACCAGCCGCCAGCGTAGGCGCGCCCC